>JARRJS010000175.1:0-5274 GCA_037388885.1 Gemmatimonadota bacterium | reverse complement strand
TGATGTTGCACCAGATGCCCACGCTGGCGACGCCGATATCGAAGCCGCCGGACGGACAGATGGGCACCGGCCAGGTGACCTGGCCTTCCAGGAAGAACCCGCGGATGCGGTAGAAGGACGGCGGCACGCCGTGGACGCTGTACTGGTTGAAGTCCGCGAGCAGCTGGCCGCTCAGGGTCGCGTCACCGACGAGGAATGCCGCCGATCCGGTCAGCTTCGGCGTGTCCAGACGGAATCCCATGCCGGCGTAGACGTACCAGTACCGGTTCGCCGGAGCGCCGCTGATGACCATGTCAGCGCGGCCGTTGGCGTACAGGCCGTCGGTCAGGTAGCCATCGATGTTCATGGACCCTTCGAAGCGCTGCAGCGGGAAGTTCACCGAGATGGTGAGGTCGCCGAAGGGCGTCTGGATGTTCCTGATGTTCAGGCCCGCCGTGCCGACGCTCACATCCGCGTTCTCGACGGTGAAGGAGACCTGGCCTCCGACCTGGTCGTCACCGCTCCCGCCGTCGCTGCCGCCGCCACTGCCGCCGACGTGCATGTCGCCGCCGAATTTCGTGTTCCACTGACCGTTGTGGACCTTCGAGCCGCCGGTGAGGCTCGACACGGCAATCTGGCCGACATCGATGGTGGCGCCCTTCACCGGGATCGCCTCCACGGTGTCGCCCCTGCTCGGCGGGGTACGCACGAACCGGGTCGCCACCTTGAACTTGCCGGGCACTTCGACGTAGCCGCCGCCGCGCAGGCCGGTGGAGTCCAGCACGGCGTCGGCGATCTGCAGGCGTGCGCCGCCGATGTCCACCGGTCCGATGTCGATGGGCACCATGTCAAAGTGGAGCCCCTTTGCGTCGTGGCGATAGAAGATGCTGTGGGTCTGGGGCGCCACATTGGGGATGGCGGCGTCCAACGCGCCGCCCAGCGTCAAGGTCTGGTCACCCGGCACCACGCTGGACACCTGGAAGTCCGCCGCGTCGAACAGGCGCACGGTGGTGCCGTGCTGGGGTGTGATGTTCACATCGCCATCCGACTGCATCTCCAGCAGACCCAGCGGAATCTTGTCGGTCGGCCGCATGCCTGGCAGCGCCGGGATGCTGGCGCCCGTGCTGGCGTAGATGCGCCACGGTCCGTCGGAGCCATTGCGATTGAATGACAGATCCTTGGCGCTCAGGTTCAGATCTACGATGCCGCCGAGGCTGACCGGTGCGTCCCGGAACGTCGCCGACCGGAAGGCGTCCGGCACGAGGCGAATGCTGGTCACGGGAAGGCTGATGCCCGCCCCGGTCTTGGGGTTCACGGGCACGTCCAGCTCGCCGCCGGTCAGGTGCGCCATGCCGTTGTCCAGCGACCAGCCGTCCACGCGCAAGGTCCACTTCTGGAGCGACCGCTTGAAGGCGTGGTCCGTGTAGAGCGGGGCCACGCCGCCGTTCGGACCGGGCGTCACGGCCAGTCCGTGCGCCGGCAGCACCAGGTCCTGCACACCCTGGATCGCGGTGTGCACCGTGGCGTCCATGCGCAGGCTGTCCCGGCTCAACGTGGTGGAATCCGAGGCGGCATCCGCCTGGAAGCCATAGAGCTGGAAGCGCACGCGGCCGCCGGCGACGCCCGCGAGCCGATACGTGTCGGTTCCCGGCGCGGCGCCGTCCGCTGTGATGGTGGCCATGCCCGCTGCCCCGGCATTCTCCACCAACAGAGGCTGCGCGGGCTGCCCGGACGCGTTCACGAAGCTGACGTCGATGAGCTGCTCTTCCAGCGCGACGGGGCCCATGACGGCGCCCGTGCCGCCCGTCCGGGCACGCACGACCAGGCCGTTGGCGTTCGTCTGGCTCACGTTGTAGTGGCCGAACAGCCGGAGCGGCAGCGACGTCGCGCCCACGGGCAGGCTGTCGGCGACGGGGACCGGCCGACCGGCGGAATCCGGCTGCACGACGACGTCGTCGAAGGGCAGGTGGTCCACGCCACGCGTGGCGAAAGCCGGATTGGCCTTCAGGCTTACCAGCTCACCGCTCACCGTGAACGTGCCGTTCTGGCCCGGCTGCACGTCCGACAGCGATACGTCGAAACCAAGCAAGCCATGGCTCCAGTCCAGCCCCTGCGCTGCCGCGCCGCCCAGGTGGAAATCCACGCCCTGGTAGCTCGGCTGAGCGACATCGAGCTCCTTCTCGACGGCCACGGCGCCGCTGTTCACGCCGCCGGCCCGCAGCTTGACGTGTTCCCGCGGCACATCGTGCAGCACGAACCGCCCCTGGTCGTCCGTGGTGGCCACGAGCTGAGGCCGCCCTTCCACGCTCACCTGTGCGCCCTTGAGGGGTTGGCCGCTGCCCTGGCCCTGGTAGACGGTGCCGGCGATCCGGCTGGCCGGCGGCAGGAAGACGGTGACCATGGCCGGATCGCCGCACGACGTTGTGATCACGGGCGCGGTACGCGTCTCGTAGTCGCCGTTCGCCGGCGAGCGCACGCGGATCTTCACGTTTTTCGCGCCCGGCCCAAGGTGGAGCAGCGCACGGCCGTCGCGCCCGGCGGTGGCGTGGCGCAGCGTGCTGCCATCCGCCTCGTAGACGTCCACCGCCTCCACGACGGCACCCGCGATGGGCTTCGACTGGGACTGCCGGCCGAACATGACCGTCCGGGCCTGTCTGACGCCCGCCTGGTACGGCGGTGCGTTGCCGGACATCACCTGCACGGAGATCTTGCGATCCTCCCTCGGGACGGTGATGGCGCCCACGTCGTTCACGCCGTGGTGAAGCTGCTTCACGAGCCCGACGCCACAGTAGCCGCCCGCCGTGGGATCGATGTGCAGCGTATCCGTGACGGCGGGAGCAGGGAACTCGAACGCGGACGCGAAATTCACCAGCTTGGACCCGCCCGGTCCGGTCTGGGAGCCGGTGCCGCTCACCGCCATCTTCGTTTCTGCGACGCTTGCCGTGTCGTATGGTCCGAACCAGACGTCCGCCGCCACTGACGACCCGTCGGGCGCCTGCACCTTGCCCTGGACGATGGCCGCGGGTTGCACCGGAATCTTCTGAGTGCGCCGGTAGCCGAGCTTGGTGGGGACGTCCGCGGTAGCCGTCTCGTAGCCGGGCACCACCACGGTAATGGTCCACTGGGCGCCCGACGCGTTGGGCGGGATATCCCAGACGAAGTGACCTTTGTCGGACGGCACCAGTCGCCGCAGGCCTCGGGGATAGTGGGTCTCGTCGAACAGCACCAGCGCAGCCCGGTCCACCGGCTTGTCCGTGACCGCATCGACCACGGTCCCGATGAAGCGGGGCGGCCGGGGCGTCACGTAGAGCGTGTCGTCGCCGACCAGGTTGAAGTTGTAGGTCTCGTTGTACGTGCCTTCCCCGTTGGGGCCGCCACCGAACGTGAACCGCCAGTCGTTGGCGTAGTCGTTGGACGCCAGCTTGTAGTTCGCCTCCGATTTGTCCGGCACGGAGAACGCCAGCCGGTACCGGTCGGCCGGCCCGATGTTGCGCACCAGCCGGTCGAACACCACTGGCTTGGTCCCCACCCCTGTCTTGCTCGCAATGAGGGTGGCCGTGCCCAGCGCGAACCGTGGACCCTCACCCTCGTCTTCCGGCACATCCGGCGGCCGCTTCTGACGCCCGATCGTGATCCGGTATTCTCCCGCCTCCGGCGGCTTGCCGGTCTTCCGGTCGATCACGTGCACGCGCAGCTTGTACTTCCGGACAAGCGACACCAACGTGCCGACATCCGCCGGCTTGCCCTTCTGGATGGTGATCTCGTCCGACGGGCTCAGGTAATGGGCGTCCCCCACCTCCAACTGGTAGAATCGGGCGAGGGGCCCCTTGCTGGTGGTGACGAAATCGCCCGAGCCCTGCTGGACGTTCTGGCCCGGCAGCCCGATCATGCCGGTCGCCTGGTCGTCGCTGAACACCATGATGAACCGGCCATCCGCGTTGGTGGTGGCCGTGGCGACGACCTTGCCTTCATCGTCATACATATGGCCGCCCACCACCCCGATGGGGTTGCGCGTCAGCCATTGGTCTGCCGTGCGATAACGCACCACCAGCCGCACCGTGATGCCGGCCAGCGGCTTGGGCGGCGCCTGGCCCTGGCGCGTGTGCTGCGGGGGAGCCTGTACCTGGGCGAATCCTCCCTTGGGCGGCGGAGGCGCCGAATTGCCGCCGGGCTGGCCCATGAACTTGAAATTCTGATAGGTGGACAGGGACAGGTCGACGTGTTTCGGGGCCGGTACGTCCGAGCGGTAGAAGCTGTACAGCAGCCGCCCGGTGAGCATTCGATTGTAAAACGGGCTCGGCACGGCCTTGGGCGCCGGAGGCGGAGGAGGCGGCGCAGCCTCCACGTGGCGCATTGCGAACAGCGCCTTGCGTGTGAACGTGAACACCTCGCTGAGGCCCTGGTTCTCGCCCAGGGGCACCACCGACACGCCGTAATCGTTCGCAACGCCCGGCGCCAGCGCTTGTACTCTCCAGGCGTACCGCTTGCCCACCTCCAACGACAGCGCAGACGGCGGGTAGGGCAGCGTCGTCACGTTGGATACCGTCGTTTCGAACACCGGCCGGTTGGCTTCGATGGCACGGGTCGGCGTCTGCTGCGGCAGGACCTCCACCACCCGCAGCTGATATTGCACGAACGGCATGCCCGCCATCACCACGGGCGTCCAGGAAAACACCGGGATCTGCTGCGTCACCGCCGACTTGTCGGCCGGCAGCAGCAACGTGGGCGGCTGTGGATTGTTGATCTGGAATTCCGCGCACTGCTGCACATCCTGCACCGTGTAGGGCGTGCGCCCTACAGCTACCAGGTTCTGGAAATTCACGCACAGGGCATAGCTGCCTTCCGGTAGCGCGCCCGTCCTCGACACCGTCGTCGCCACCGCCCCCTGCAGCTGGGCCGATCGCCAGTCAGCGATGTTGGGCGTCGTGTAGGTGGTGACGGTGGGGAGAGGGATGGCATCGATGGAGTCCGACCACTGGCCGGGCAACTGCGTGATCTGGCTCGGCACCGTGCCAACGACCTGCCCGTCCTTCATGAACGTCACCGTGAAGGTCCCGTCCACGTCCACGCCGGCGCTGTTCGTCACCATGAGCAGGGCCACGGAAGGCGAACTGGCCCATTGCGCCAGATACGGCGTGGGGGAGGGCACGACCAGGTTCACCTGGATGGCATTCACCTGGGCCGCCGCCGGCCCGACTCCGAAGAGCAGGACGGCCGGCAGCAATGCGGCTGCGCCGGCATAGAGACGTGCAAAGCCCGTAGCCGAGCTTGTGGAAGCGTTCGGCACGATTGGTC
>JARRJS010000174.1:0-7350 GCA_037388885.1 Gemmatimonadota bacterium | reverse complement strand
GGTGCGGGCACGGGGTGGAGAGGGAGTGGAGGGGCGGGTGCGGGCGGTGTTGGGTCCGGGGCTCGAGCTGCGGGGGGCGGGGTCGGGCAGCGCCTCGATGCAGGAGATGACGCGCGCTTTCGACCTGAACCTTCGGGCGCTGGGTCTTCTGGCGCTGGTGTTCGGCGTGTTCCTCATTTACAACAGCATGACCTTCTCGGTGGTGCAGCGGCGCGGGCTGATCGGCACGCTGCGGGTGCTGGGGGTGACCCGGGGCGAGATCTTTCGCATGGTGGTGGGGGAAGCGGCGGTGCTGGGGGTGGTGGGCACGGCCGTGGGCCTGGTGCTGGGGCTGGGCCTGGCGGAACTGCTGCTGGGCATGGTGGCGCGCACCATCAACGACCTCTTCTTCGCGCTGCAGGTGCGGGAGCTGATCCTGCCGGCACCCGCTCTGGCGAAAGCGGTGTTGCTGGGCGTCGGCGGGACGCTGGTGGCGGGACTGCCGGCGGCGCTGGAGGCGACCCAGGCGCGCCCGCGCAACACGCTCGTGCGTTCGGAGCTGGAGGGGCGCCTGCGTGCGGCGCTGCCCTGGCTGTCGGCGGGCGGCCTGGCGCTGGCGGCGGTAGGCGGCGCCGTACTGTGGTTGTCCGGGCGCGATCTGGGGGGCAGCTTCGCGGGCCTGTTCGGCATCATCTTCGGCTGTGCGCTGCTCATCCCGGCGGCCACGCTGGGGCTCATGGGGGTGCTGAGACCGGTGGCGGGGCGCCTGTTCGGCATCCTGGGTCGCATGGCGGCGGGCGGTGTGGCCAACGGGCTGAGCCGTACGGCGCCGGCCATCGCGGCGCTCACCATCTCGGTCGCGGTGGCCGTGGGCGTGGGCGTGATGATCGAGAGCTTCCGGGGCACCGTTGTGCGCTGGCTGGACCACACGCTGCTGGCCGACATTTACATATCGGCGCCCGGACCCACCCGGGGCGGCCCCGGGGAGACGCTGGAGCCGGCGGCGGTGGCGGCCATCGAGCACGCGCCGGGCGTGCGTCGCATCCGTCGCTACCGGAACACCACCGTCCTGTATGGCGATGACCGGGAGCAGGCGCCCATCATGGCCATCGACCCGGACTCGCTCGTGCGGGAAGCCTTCGAGGTGGTGGAAGGCGACCTGGCGACGTTCTGGCCGGGCTTCAGGTCGGGGCGCGTCGTGGCGGCATCGGAGCCGTTCGCGTACCGGCACGGGCTTCATCCCGGGGACGACGTCGTGCTGTGGACGCCCGCCGGGCCGCGCACGTTCCCCGTGGGCCTCGTGTACCGCGAGTATGGTTCGGACCAGGGCCGGCTCATGATGGCGCGACCGACGTATGTGCGCCTCTGGCACGATTCGGTGGTGTCGTCCGTGGGCGTGTTCGTGCAGCAGGGCGCGTCCGTGAACGACGTCGTGGCCGCCATCCGGCGGGCGACGGCGCCCACGCAGCGCCTGTTCGTGCGGTCCAGTCGCGGGCTGCGGGATGCGTCGCTGCAGGTGTTCGACCGCACCTTCGCCATCACGTCCGTGCTGCGGCTGCTGGCCCTGATCGTGGCCTTCGTGGGCGTCGTGAGCGCGCTCATGGCGCTCCAGCTGGAGAAGGCCCGCGAGCTGGGCGTGCTGCGCGCCAACGGCCTCACGCCCCGGCAGGTCTGGCAGCTGGTGGCGTCCCAGTCCGGGCTCATGGGACTTGCCGCCGGGCTGCTCGCCATTCCTGTCGGGCTGCTGCTTGCCGCGCTCATGATCTTCGTGGTCAACCGGCGATCCTTCGGCTGGACCATCGACATGGTGCCCGCGCCGGGCATCCTGATCCAGGCCCTTGTGCTGGCCGTGCTGGCCGCGTTGCTGGCCGGCCTATACCCGTCCCGGCGCATGGCGCACACGCCGGCGGCGGAGGCCCTGCGGGGGGGCGAGTGAACGACCGACGACTTCACGATCGACGATCGACGATCGACGATCGACGGCACCGAACGCAGCTTCCACGCCGCGCACCTTGCCACGCTCGGCACGCCGTCGATCAGCAATCATCGATCTTCGATCGGGTGTTGGTGGTGGCCCGGTGCGGCTACATGGCCCGCTGGCTGGCCGGGGCGGTCGTCGTGGCCGGTCTCGTGGCGCTGGTGGTGGGGGCATGGTGGCCGCGGGGTCGGGCGCCGGTGCGGGCGGCGCTGTCGGTCACGGAGACGCTGAGCGGTGCGGATACCGCCGGGTACGCCCGGGCGTATGCGCCGCGACGATTCGTGTTTCCGGCCGATTGGGGCGCGCATCCGCATTTCCGCAACGAATGGTGGTACTTCACGGGCACGCTGCACGGTGCGTCGGGACGACGATTCGGCGTGGAGCTCACCTTCTTCCGGACCGCGGTGGAGCCCCGGGCGCCGCACCTGCGTTCGCCGTGGGCCACGAACCAGGTGTACATGGCGCACCTGGCCGTGACCGATGAGGCGGGAAAGCAGTTCTACGCCTTCGACCGCTTCGAGCGTGGCGCGCTGGGTCTGGCCGGCGCCCGGACCGACCCGTTCAAGGTGTGGGTACAGGACTGGGTTCTGGAAAGCACGGACTCGACGGAGGATGCCGCAAGGCAGCCTGCGTTGGACACGGCAGCCGGACCGACCAAAGGAAGCTTGCCCGCGCCGGTCTCCCCGTCTCCCCGTCACCCGGTCTCGCCGTCGGGGCGGGGTCATGAGGGTGGGGGAACGTGGCGGGCTGCCTTCCCTCTGAGGCTCCGGGCAGGGGTGGGGAACGGGTCGGGGGTGGTGGCGGTCGACCTGACGGCCGGGCCGGGCGACGGACTGGTGCTGCAGGGCGACTCGGGCCTGAGCCGCAAGGGGGCGGCGCCGGGCAACGCGTCGTACTATTACTCCCTGCCGCGCATGCCGGTGCGGGGTCGGCTCATCGTCGGCGGAGACACGGTGGTGGGGACGGGAGCGGGGTGGCTGGACCGGGAGTGGAGCACGAGCGCGCTGGGCAGCGCGTTGGCGGGCTGGGACTGGTTCGGCTTGCGGCTGGACGATGGCCGCGACCTGATGGTGTACCGTCTACGCCGCAAGGACGGGGCGGTGGACCCGTACAGCGCGGGCGTGCTGGTGGGCGCGGATGGACGGGTGCGGCGATTGTCGGCGGACGATGTGCGTCTGGACGTGCTCGACAGGTGGACCAGCGCCACGACGGGTGTGCGTTACCCGTCGCGCTGGCGGTTGCGCGTGCCGGCGGCCGGGCTGGACCTGGAGGTGACGCCGTGGCTGGCGCAGCAGGAGTTGAATGTGACGTTCCGCTACTGGGAGGGTGCGGTGGACGTGCGTGCGTGGGGTGGTGGCAAGCCGATCGGCAGGGGCTACGTGGAGCTGACGGGGTATGGCGCGTCCGAGCATGCGAACGTCCCGATCCGACGTTGACAGCGTGCCGCGGCGCGGCTTAGCTTGCCGCGACCTATCACGGGGCGCGGGGGCGGCATGGCTGAGAGCCGAGAGCAGATCATGGACCGGCGCGCCATCCAGCGGACACTAGAGCGGATGGCGCGGGAGATCGTCGAGCGAAACGACGGCACCGAAGACCTGTCCCTGATCGGCATCCACCGTCGTGGCGTCGAGCTGGCGGAGCGGATGGCCGCCGAGATCGAATCGGCGGCGGGCGAGCGGCCGCCGGTCGGCACTCTGGACATCACCCTCTACCGCGATGACCTGATGGCGATCGGCCCCCGGCCGGTCGTGGGCGAGACGCGCCTGCCGAAGAACGGCATCGACGGGCGGGCGCTGGTCATCATCGACGACGTGCTGTTCACCGGACGCACGGCGCGCGCAGCCATGGACGAGCTGGCCGACTTCGGGCGGCCGGCGCGCATCTACCTGTGCGTGCTGGTGGACCGCGGCGGACGGGAGCTCCCCATCCAGCCGGACGTGGTGGGCCGCCATGTGGAAGTGCTGCACGGCGAGAGGGTCGAGGTGCTGGTCGAGGAGGTGGACGGGCGAACAGCCGTCGAGCTGGTCACGGATTCCAAGGAGGGGTAGATGCCCGCGGCGGCGTATCTGGGCAAGGATCTGGTCGGACTGGAGCACCTGGAGCCGGAACAGATCGCCGCCATCCTGGACACCGCGGAGCCGTTCAAGGAGATCAGCGAGCGCGCGATCAAGAAAGTGCCCGTGCTGCGCGGCAAGACCATCGTCAACCTCTTCTTCGAGCCATCCACCCGGACCCGCATGTCGTTCGAGTTCGCGGAGAAGCGCCTGTCCGCCGACACCGCCAACATCTCCGCCAGCGGCTCCAGCGTGGTGAAGGGTGAAACGCTGGTGGACACGGCGCGCAACCTGGAGGCCATGCGCATCGACATGGTGGTGATGCGCCATGGCTCCTCGGGCGCCGCCCGGTTCCTGGCGGAGCGCATCCCATCCAACGTCATCAACGCAGGCGACGGACGGCATGAGCATCCCACGCAGGGCCTGCTGGACATGCTCACGATCCGGGACCACATGGGCCGTATTGAAGGCCTCAAGGTCTGCATCGTGGGCGACATCCTGCACTCCCGGGTGGCGCGCTCCAACATCTGGGGCCTGACGAAGCTGGGCGCGCAGGTGGCCGTTTGCGGTCCTCCGACGCTGTTGCCGCCGGGCATCGAAGAGCTGGGCGTGGAGGTGTTCCACCGCATCGAGGCGGCCATCGAATGGGCCGACGTGCTGAACGTGCTGCGCCTGCAGCTCGAGCGCATGCATGGCGGCTACATTCCCAGCCTGCGGGAGTACAACCGCGTGTTCGGCATCTCGCGCGAGCGCGTGGAACAGGCACCGCGGGACCTGCTGATCCTGCACCCGGGGCCCATGAACCGCGGCGTCGAGATCGACAGCGACGTGGCCGATGGGCCCCATTCGGTGATCCTGAACCAGGTGACCAACGGCGTCGCCATCCGCATGGCCGTCTTGTACCTGCTGGCGGGCGGCGCGCCCGAGAAAGCGGAAGCTGCGAAACATGCTGGAGAAGCCTGAGCCGATCCTGTTGCGCGGCGGCCGGGTCATCGACCCGGGTCGCGGTCGGGACGAAGTCGCCGATGTGCTGCTCGTCGATGGCCGGGTGGAGGATGTGGGCGGGCCGGGCACGCCCGACGGCGCGGACGTCCGGGATGTGTCCGGGCAGGTCGTGGTGCCGGGTCTCGTGGACGTGCACGTGCACCTGCGCGAGCCGGGCGGCGAACACAAGGAGACCATCGCCACGGGCTCACGGGCCGCCATCGTGGGCGGTTTCACAGTACACCCAGGTTTTCGACATCCCGGTCGCCGACCACTGCGAGGACCGGACCCTGTCTCGCAACGGCTCCATGAACGAGGGCGTGGTGTCGACGCGCCTGGGCATCACGGGCATCCCGAGGGCCGCCGAGGAGGTCATGATTGCCCGGGACCTGATCCTGGCCGAGATGACCGGCGGGCACATCCACATCCAGCACGTGTCGACGCGCCGGGGCGTCGAGCTGATCCGGCAGGCGAAGGAGCGGGGCGTGCGTGTCACGGCCGAAGGCACACCGCACCACTTCACGCTGACGGAGGACGCGGTGGACGGCTACCGGACGGAGGCCAAGGTGAACCCGCCGCTGCGCACGACCGACGATGTCGCAGCCGTGCGCGAGGGCCTGGCCGACGGCACGCTGGACTGCATAGCCACCGACCATGCGCCACACCACTACGACGAGAAGGAGCAGGCGTTCGAGGACGCGCCGTTCGGGCTGGTTGGCCTGGAGACGGCGCTCGGCCTCGGCCTGACGGAGCTGGTCGACGGCGGCGTGCTCACGCTGCCGCAGCTCATCGAGCGCATGAGCCGCGCGCCCGCGGAGGCGTTCCACCTGGATGCCGGCACGCTGGCGCCGGGCGCCGTCGCCGACGTGACGGTGTTCGACCCGGCCGTCGAGTGGACGGTGGACCCGGACATCTTCGTGTCCAAGAGCCACAACACGCCGTTCGCCGGCCGCAAGCTGCGCGGGCAGGCCACGCTCACCATCGTGGGTGGCCGCGTGGTGTGGGACCGGGCCCGCGGCGTGGAGTCGCTGCGTGACCTCGTGCCGCGCCGGGATGCCTGAGCGTTCTCGCCAGCCGGGTCTGCGGGACTGGCTCGGGGACGCGCCGTTCCCGTGGCCCGCCGCTTCCACGCTGGACGACGGCGCGACCGTCGTCGCGTGCTACGCCGTCCAGGCGGCCCAGACCGGTTATACCCGCCAGGACAAGCCCTACCTGCGCCTCAAGTTGAGCGACATGTACGGCGTCATCGAGGCCCGCGTCTGGGACGACGCGGAGCGCCTCGAGGCAGTCGCGCAGCCCGGCGCATTCGTGGGCGTGCGCGGACGCGTGGAGAGCTACCAGGGCACACGCCAGATCAACGTGGAGGGGCTGGACGCCGTGCGCGTGGAGCCGGAGGAGCTGGAGCTGTTCATGCCCCGGTCCCCCCGGGACGCCGACGTCATGAACACCGAGCTGGTGGCGCTGATCCGGTCCGTGAGCGATGTGCCCCTGCGGACGTTGCTGCGCAAGCTTCTGGGCGCCGACACCGGTACGGGCCGCTGGTTCCGCAAGGCGCCCGCCGCCACGATGCACCACCACGCGTGCGTGGGCGGCCTGCTGGAACACACGCTGTCCGTCACCACGATCTGCGACTTTCTGGCGACCCACTACGGTGAGCTGGTGGACCGGGACCTGCTCATCGCCGGCGCGTTGCTGCACGACATCGGTAAGATCCAGGAGATCGCGCTGGATGCGGGCTTTCCTTACACCGACGCCGGGCGGCTGCTGGGCCACATCCTGCTGGGCCTGCGCATCGTCGAGGACGCCGGCCGGCAGGTGAAGGACCTGACCCCGCAACGGCTGCAGCTGGTGCTCCACCTCATCGCCAGCCACCAGGGCCGCTACGAGTGGCAAAGCCCGCGCGAGCCCCGCACGCTGGAGGCCTTGCTGCTCCACCACGTCGATGACACCGACGCCAAGATGTTCCAGGCCATGGCGCTCGTCGGTGGCGTGGACGGCGGCTGGACCGCCTACGACCGCAGCTTTGGCCGCGACTTCCTGCGCCACGACGGCAACGGCGGCCACGACGACGCGCCGCCGCAGGATCCCACCGGAAGGCCGGACCCCGACACCCTCAGCTTGTTCGAATAGGTGGAAGGGCGCCGTCGCGGCTTCGCCGCGCCGGCTTGCAGGTAGCAGGTCCGGGTTCGTCGCTCTTGGCGTTCAGGGCGGGACTGCTGGCTTTGTCGTGGGCACTGTGGGCACAGGACTTCGTGGCGTACGCCCGTCGCACAGCAGGACGTACGCCGGGAAGGCAGCAGTCCCCCCGCGAACGCTCCGCCGCCCCGTGCTCTGACCCGCTTGCTGCAAGTGGAG
>JARRJS010000173.1:5526-16776 GCA_037388885.1 Gemmatimonadota bacterium | reverse complement strand
GATGCCGGCCACGAATGCGCCCTGCCGCAGCACCATGCGCACGATGTCCCTGCGCCCGGCACCCAACGCGCCGCGAATGCCGATCTCGTGGGTGCGTTGGCTGACGTTGTAAGCCATCACGCCATAGACGCCCACCACCGCCAGCACCAGCGCGATCAGACCGAAAACGGCCAGCAGCTTCGCCATGATCGTGTTGCCGCCCGTTTCCTCCTGCAGCTCCTCCGTCATGGTCCGCACGGCGAACACCGGCTCATCGGGATCCAGCGCCTGGATCTGCGCGCGTACAGCAGACGTGATGGTCTGGGGGTCGCCCCCGATCCGAAGCACGTAGCTCATGCCACGGGCCGCCAGCTGCAACGCCGGTTGGTAGACCATCGCCGGCGGGTCGCTGTCGGGCCCGAAATCGCGCGTGTCGTGCACCACGCCGACGATCTCATAGTCGACCTTACTCATGCGGATCTCGTGGCCGATGGCGTCACCGTTCGGCCAGTGGCGCCGAACCATGGCCTCGTTCACGAGGGCGACCGGCCGCGCGCTGGCGTCGTCGTGGGTATCGAACACACGGCCGCGTACCAGGCCGATGCCCATCGCCTTGAAGTAGCCCGGCAGTATGACCCGGTAGGAGACGAGCAGCTCGTGTCCCGGCTCCGGCGCCGGCTGCCCCACGATGGAGTAGTAGGTCGAGTTGTTGCCCTGGAACGGCAGCACGGTGGTCGCACCTACCGTTTCCACACCCGGGATGGTGGCCAGCCGGGCCTGCGCGTCACGGTAGAACCGGTCGGCCCTCTCCTTGTCCGGATAGCGTGATTCCGGCAGCGCGACGCTGAACGTCAACACGTGGTCCGTGGTGAAGCCCAGATCCACGTTGCGCAGATTCGCGAACCCGCGCACCAGCAGGCCGGCGGCGATGAGCAGAACGAGGGCCAGGGCCATCTCCGCCACGACCAGACCACGTCGCAAGCGGCCATGCCGCCGGCCCGCGCTACCGCCTCGGCCGCCTTCGGTCAGGGTGTCCCGCAGGTCCACGCGGGCGCTCTGTAGCGCGGGTGCAAGACCGAACAGCACGCCCGCCAGCGCCGTGACGAGCAGCGTGAAGACAAACACGCGTCCGTCCAGCCCCACCTCCTCGACGCGCGGGAACCACGCCGGCATGATGGCGCGCAGGCCACGGATCCCTGCCACGGAGAACGCCAGGCCCAGGAGCCCACCGGCTGCCGCGATCACCAGGCTCTCCGTCAGCATCTGCCCCACGATGCGCAGTCGGCCCGCGCCCATGGCCGTGCGCACGGCCACCTCGCGCGCTCGACTCGACGCCCGCGCCAGCAACAGGTTTGCCACGTTGGCGCACGCGATGAGCAGCACGAACACCACGGAGGTCATGGCGATGGCCGTCGCCGTGCGGAAGGTCTCGTCGTACAGCTGGTGATGCAGCGGCACCAGACTCACGCCGATGCCATGGTTCGAGGCCGGGAACGCCGCTTCCAGGCGGCCGGCCAACGTGCTCATCTCCCGCCGGGCTGCGCCCAGCGTCTGTCCGGGCCGCAGCCGACCGATGGCGCGCAGGTAGTGCCAGCTTCGCTGCTCCGTGCCGTCGAACACCAGCGGCGTCCACAGGTCCACCGTCTCGCCCACCACCCGGAAGTCCTTCGGCATGACGCCCACCACCGTGTACGACTCCCCGTCCAGGCGGATGGTCCGGTCCAGGATGTCCCGATCCCCGCCGAACCGCCGCTGCCACAGCCCGTAGCTCAGGATCGCCACGTGCCCGTGACCAGGCTGCTCTTCGTCCGCCAGGAACGTACGGCCCAGCGCCGGGGACGACCGCAGCACCCGGAAGAAGTTGTCCATCACCCTCAAACTGCGCACTCGTTCCGGGACGTCGCCGCCCGAAAGGTTGAAGCTGTGGGCGCCATAGGCCGCGATGTCCAGCGTCTTCGATTCTCGCCGGTAGTCCTGCACGTTCAGCGGCGACATGCTCGCCAACGTCCAGCCTCGCTCCGGGCTCGTCGCCCAGATCTGGACCAGGTCCCGCGCGTGGTCGTACGGCAACGGCCGCAGCATGAACACGTCCACCGCGCTGAAGATCGTGGTGTTGGCGCCGATGCCCAGGGCGGCCGCAGCATGAACACGTCCACCGCGCTGAAGATCGTGGTGTTGGCGCCGATGCCCAGGGCCAGGGAGAGGACGGCGACCGTCACGAGACCCGGGCTGCGCCGCAGGGAACGCAACGCGAAACGTAGATGCTGGAACAGCCCTTCCATCATTAGACCCAGGTTCGGGAAGCAGGCCGCACTGTTCGGGCCGATGAAGGCAGTCGCAGGCGCTCGACGGCAGTGCGGTAGGCACCTACATACTCAAACGTTCTCGACGGCGTGAGTGTTTCCGGGGGGCGGGGTGGGTCGAGGACGTCCGGGCGGCCGCGGTCTGAGACCGCCGCCATCGATGCCATGGTCGCGCTCCGTAACCTGCGAGGCCCCTGAGGTCTTCAACGAGCGGGCCGGAAGGATTCCCACGACGCATGCATTTTGAATCCCCCGCGTCCCCGGGCGCCGCCACCCCTGCGTGATTGCTGTTGCTGTTCAAACTGCGCGCCGCTGCGCAATGCCGCCCCGGGTCTCGGTCGGATGGCCGAAACCCCTTGTTCGTATGAGCATGACTGCCAAGCCTTTACGGGTTCGTGTAGGGAAAACCTTTACAAAACGCTCCGAACATTTCAGGTTGTTCCCTATAGCGTTGCCACTCCGTGGTGCGTTATAGAACAAAACGTTTCCGTGCCAAAATCACCGGTTAAACATTCACGAGGCTACGGCACGTAGTCACGCGCAGTGCGTGCCGGGCCGCAATTGTCCCAGAGTTTCGCTGGGGCAGCCTCCAATCTTGTCGCCGTGCCGCCGCCTCGGGCCCCGTGCATCCTGACGGCCTGGAGGTTGTCGGACACGTTCCCGCCGGCGCAGCCCAACCGCGATCGGTTCCATAGAGGCAGTCGTCCATTTCATGCACCCACACTCGAGGTGGATCATGAGGAAGACGTTGTATGGCGTAACGGGCGCGTTGGCGCTGCTGCTGTACGCGGTGCCCGTGCACGCGCAGGCCACGGGCACGATCCGGGGCGTGGTGGAGGATGCCACGACGGGTCGGCCGGTGGCGGGCGCGCAGCTGCAGGTAGTGGGCACACAGCGAGGGACGCTGTCGAACACGAACGGGCAATACCTGATCGTGAACGTGCCGGTGGGGTCGGAGACGGTGCGCGTGACGTACATCGGCTACCGCTCGACGGACCAGACCGTGGACGTGACGGCAGGGGGTACGGCGACAGCGAACTTCCAGCTGACGCAGTCGGCGATCGGCCTGGACGAGATCGTGGTAACGGGCACGGCGGGTCAGACGGAGAAGCGTGCGCTGGGCAACTCGGTCGGCAAGGTCGAGACGTCGCAGCTGGTGGACGACGAGCCGATTTCGACGGTCAACGAGCTGCTGACGGCGCGCACGCCGGGGGTGTCGCTGCTGAACATGTCGGGTGAGGCCGGTGCTTCGGCCCGGGTTCGCATCCGTGGCGCCGGCTCCCTGAGCGGCGGGCTGGACCCGGTCTACTACGTCGACGGCGTGCGCGTGTCCGGCGGTGTGAACGACGGTTTTTCCACCAGCAACGGGCTGGTGCAGGGCACGAGCCCGCTGGACGCGATCAACCCGAACGACATCGAGTCGATCGAGGTGATCAAGGGTCCGGCGGCGGCGACGCTGTACGGGGCGGAGGCAGCCGGTGGTGTGGTGCAGATCATCACGAAGAAGGGCCACACGGGCGAAGGCGTGCGGTTCACGGCAGAGCTGCAGAGCGGCACGTCGGACTGGGCGCTGGACATGCCGACGAACTACACGCTGTGCACGGTGGCGGCGGACACGACGGCGCTGGGCATGAGCACGTCGCAGTTCGACTCGAATTTCGGCACCCGGATCGGCAGCTCGTCGTGGCCGGGTTGTGACCGGTTCACGGGCTCCGAACCGATCCAGAGCCGCATTCTGACGGACCAGCCGGCGCGCCGTGATCCGCAGGCAATCCGCACGGGCTACGTCGGTGGGATGAACTTCTCGGCGCGAGGCGGTGGCGACAACTACACGTTCTACTTCGCCGGCGAGAAGAACAACGAGGAGGGCGTGTACTACAACAATTTCTCGGACCGCAGGTCGGTACGCGGCAACTTCGGCTTCCTGCCGAGCGAGAAGTTGAACTTCCAGGTGTCGTCCATGTACGCGCGCACGCGGGTGCAGATGCCGCTGGCGAACAACGCATCCAACGGCATCCTGCGCAACGCGTTCCGCGGCCGGCCGGGGCATTCCAGCTCGCTGTGGGGCGAGGCGGGCATCGGCTGGCACGGCTTCATCCCGGAGGTGTCGAACCAGTACGACAACCAGACGTGGACGGAGCGCACCATCGTCTCGATGGTGACGAGCTACACTCCGTTCCCGTGGTTCCACAACAGAGTGACCATCGGGATGGACAAACAGGACCGGACGAACCAGGTGTTCTACCGCCAGGACACCACAGGCATCGCACCGTGGGGCGACGCTGCGGCCAGCGGCTACATGGAGCGCTATCTGCCGACGACGCACCAGTGGACGTTGGACTACAACGGGACCATTACGAACGACTTCACGGAGAATCTGGGGTCCAGCTTCTCCGCCGGTATGCAGCTGCTCACCCGCAAGAACGAATGGTACGAGGTGAGGGGCTATGGGTTGGTGACAGACAAGCTGAACCTGGTGGGCGCGGCGGCCAACATCAGCGCGGATCAAGGATACCAGGAGCAGACGTCGCTGGGCTTCTACGGTCAGGAGCAGCTGTCGTGGAAGAACCGGTTGTTCGCCACGGTAGCACTGCGTGTGGACGACAACACGGCGTTCGGGTCGGACTTCTCTCTGGTGTACTACCCGAAAGCGTCGTTGTCGTGGGTCATCTCGGATGAACCGTTCTTCCACTACGACTTCATCAACGAGCTGAAGCTGCGGGCCGCGTTCGGCGAGGCCGGCAACGCGCCGGGGCCGGGCCAGGCGGACCGCACGTACCAACCGGGCTCCACGGCGCTGAACGGCGATGTGGCGAACCGCATCTACCCGAACGAGTACGGCAACTCGAAGCTGAAGGCGGAAACAGGCCGGGAGATCGAGCTGGGCTTCGACGCGTCCTTCCTGGACAGCCGGTTGGGCGCCGAGTTCACGTACTACAACCAGCACACGGTGGACGCGTTGGTGGATGTGTCGGACCCGCCGTCGAGCGGCTTCAACGGGCATCACTACGAGAACATCGGCGAGATCGCCAACAGCGGTATCGAGCTGGCGCTGAACGGGTCGCCGATTTACAAGCGGAACGTGCAGTGGGACGCGACGCTGTCGCTGTCCACCAATGCCAACAAGCTCATCTCTTTCGGGACCAACACCATCCAGGAGATTGCCTTCGGGGCCTTCGCCCATATCCAGAAGTTCAAGGAAGACTACCCGCTGGCCGGGATCTGGTCGCTGGACGTGGAACGGGACGCCCAGGGTAATCCTGTACTCTACGACGCCGCGGGCAATGTCACGACCGACCCCAAGCTGGGGAGCGTGAACGTGCTGCCGGACTCCATGATGCAGTTCGTGGGGCCGTCGATGCCGACGCGCGAGATTTCGTTCGCGAACACGCTGACCCTGTTCAACAACCTGCGGCTGTTCGCGAATTTCGACTACAAGGGCGGCTACTACCAGTGGTGCGCCATCTGCTCCATCCGTTCCCGGTCCAACCGGAACACGGGGACGATCAACAACCCGAATACGAATCCAGTCGATCGCCTGGTGGAGTACAGCCTGCAGACCAAGACGCACATCAAGCCGGCGGACTACATCAAGCTGCGCGAGCTGTCGGCGACCTACACGCTGCCCCAGAAGTGGTCCACGATGTTCAAGTCCAGCCAGACCAGCATCACGGTGTCGGGCCGCAACCTCTGGATGTGGACCAAGTACTTCAAAGGCTTCGACCCCGAGGTGGCGTTCTACAGTCGCGACAACTTCAACTCGACAGACTACGCGTCGACGCCCATGACACGGCGCCTCCTGATCACCGTGCGGTTCGTGTTCTGATGCGCGGATCACGGCGAAACGAACCCACGGACCTGAGATGAGAGGATCGAAAATGAGAACGTTCGAATTCATCCGGCGCCGCGGCTTGATGGTGGCCCTGCTGGGAGCGATGGTGCTCGCCAGCGGCGGCTGCGACGCGGTGAACCGGCTCATGGAAGTGAAGAACCCGGAGCGGCTGCGTGAGCAGGACCTGTCGGATCCCACGCTCGTCGATGTGCTCGTCAACAGCGCGCGGGGCGACTTCCAGTCCGCTTATGCGGGCACGTTCGTCTGGATCGGCGAGATGCTGACCGACGAGACCATCACCGGCATCAACTGGGAGGACTACAAGCGGGCCAACATCCGCCAGGTCCTCTACTACGAGGGCCCGGCGGACAACATGTTCTCCGACCTGCAGCAATCGCGGTACATGTCGGAGCTGGTAGCCTCCAAGCTCGCGGACATCGATCCGTCCAAGGTGAGCGGCGACCAGTTGGCCACGGTCCTGGTGTACAACGCCTACTCCTACATCATGATGGGCGACGCGTTGTGCGGCGCGGATCTGGACGAGGGCTGCCTGATGCAATTGGCGTATGTCGGGTTGGCCCGTGCGCATCTGGACCGGTTGGAGTACGCGGACGCCATGGCGGCCGCGTCGCAGGTGGATCCTGGCTTCGTGTACTGGGTTCAGTACGCGGACGATGGCACCGGCCGGAGTAACGACCCACTGTATGGCGAAGTGCATGGCGCCAACTTCACCATGAGCATGCATCCGCGCTTCATGTACGGTGGCCTGACGACGTATCTGGCCGGTCACGTGGATGACTCGCTACAGACCGACCCGCGGATCCAGTTTGCGTCGGACGCCCTCACGGGTCACGATGCCATCACGCCGCTATTCAAGCCCTACCAGTCGCTGCCTTTCAGCGGATACACGGGCAACACCATCGCGAACGGAGCGACTCAGGACGATCCGACGGGTGTCCAGCTGTATGAGCGGGGCACGTCGATCAAGCTGGCTTCGGGCCTGGAAGCGCAGCACGACTACTTCGAGGCCGGCCTGCTGTCCGGCACGCTCGCGGAGTTGGATGTCCTGGCGTTCGTCAACGCCCGCCGCGCGTATGGCAACGAGCCGGCGGTGAACCTGACGGGCCAGGCGCTGCGCGAGGAGCTGCGCGAGCAGCGGGCGCGGGACATGTTCCTGGGCGGGTTCCGCCTGGGCGACCTGCGCCGTTACGCGAGGAGAACAATGATGCAACGGCGAGTCACATTTGCCGGGCTGGTGGCCGCGAGTCTGCTGTTCGGCGCATCCGGCGCCGCAGCACAGAAGCCGGCCATGACGATCGTCGATCTGATCAACGTGCCGTATGTGGCCGACCCCCAGCTTTCGCCGGACGGCCACGAGGTGCTGTACGTCCGAGCCGATCCCAACTGGAAGCGCAACCGGACGATCTCGCATATCTGGCGCATTGGCGCCGATGGCACGGGCCAGGTGCAGCTGACCAACGGCCCGGACGGCGAGAGCTCCCCACGCTGGTCGCCCGACGGCGCACGGATCGCATTCCTGGCGCAGCGCGGAGACGAGGAAGACCGGCAGATCTACCTGATTCCGAACAGCGGCGGCGAAGGCCAGGCGCTGACGAAGCATGCAACGTCCGTGTCGTCCATCACGTGGTCGCCGGACGGCAAATGGATCTACTTCGTGGCAGCCGACCCGCGGCCCGACTCCCTGGAGAAGCGACTCAAGGCGCGCGATGACGTCTACGCGTTCGACGAGAACTACCAGCAGCGTCATCTGTGGCGGGTGGACGCCGCCACGGGTGCGGAGCAGCGGTTGACCGGCGGCGACTTCTCGGTCGTGGATTACGCCCTTTCCCGGGACGGGACCATGATCGCGCTGGAGCGGGGTCCGGATCCGCTTCTGGGCGATCTGCGCAAACGTGAAGTCTACGTGATGGCGGCGGCGCCGGACGCGGACATGCGGCAGTTGACGCACAACGACGTGCCGGAGTACGGTCCGCAGCTGTCGCCCGACAACGCCACCGTGCTGTTCACGACCGACGCCAACGAGAAGTTCGTGTCGTACTACAACGACAACCTCTTCGTCGTGCCGACGGCGGGCGGGCAGCCACGCATGCTGACGGGCGACCTGGGGTACGAGGTGAACGGCGCCGAATGGACACGTACGGGCGACGGCATCTACTTCCGCGCCAACACGGGCGTGCGCCAGGACCTCTTTCGCATCGACCCTGAAAACGACCGTGTCACGCAGCTCACGAAGGGCGACCACGCGGTGGGCTCGTGGATGTACTCGCCGACGTCCCGTCGGCACGTCGTGACCATCTCCACGCCCCGGACGCCCGGGGAGGTGTGGGTGATGGACGAGGACGGCAAGGGGCTGCGGCAGGTGACTTCGGTCTTCGACTACCTGGCAAAGGACTTCACGCTGGCACGGGCCGAGGTGGTCCACTGGAAAGGTGACGACGGCGTGACGGTGGAGGGCATCCTCTACTATCCGTTGGACTACGTCGACGGCCGGCGCTATCCGCTGGTGGTGCAGACGCACGGCGGACCGGCGGCGTCTGACAAGCTGTCGTGGGCCGGGTCGTACAACTACGTGCAAAAGCTGGCAGGCATGGGCTACATGGTGCTGAAGCCCAACTACCGGGGTAGCACCGGCTACGGCGACGCGTTTCTGCGTGACATGGTGGGCCACTACTACCACGAGGCGCACAAGGACGTCATGACGGGAGTGGACTACCTGATCGCCCGGGGCCTGGTGGACGGGGACCACATGGCCAAGATGGGCTGGAGCGGGGGTGGCCACATGACGGACAAGATCATCACGTACACGGACCGGTTCAAAGCGGCGGCGTCCGGCGCCGGCGCGTCCGACTGGATCTCCATGTACGCCCAGAGCGACGTGCGCTACTATCGCACGCCCTGGTTCGGCGGTACGCCCTGGCAGAAGAACGCGCCCATCGACGTGTACTGGAACAACTCGCCCCTGAAGGACGCCTGGAAGGTCAAGACGCCGACCATCTTCCTGGTGGGGCACGAAGACCACCGTGTGCCCATGCCGCAGTCGGTGGAGATGTACCGGGCGCTCAAGTCCAACGGCGTGCCCACACACCTGTACGTGGCGCCGCGCGAGCCCCACGGCTGGAGGGAGTTGCGTCATCGCCTGTTCAAGGCCAACGTCGAGCTGGACTGGTTCCAGCACTGGTTGTGGGGGAAGAACTACACGTGGGAGAAGGCGCCGACCGACGACGGCGCGTGAGAGGGAACATGGCTGTCGAGAGATCGAAGGAGCGTTGGAGGATCGTCATCGGGGCCCTGGTCGTGCTCATCGGCGCAGCCGGCTGCAGCTGGTACTCGACCGGGCCGAAACCGCCGGCGCAGGCGCGCGTCCAGGTGACGGGTACCGGACCGCTGCTGATCATCACATCCGAGGCTTTCGACCGGACCGTCAATGACTCGACGGGGGTCACCGAGATGGTGCTGTATCAGGCGGATACTGCCACCAGCAGCCTGCCGTTCGACAGCGCGTATGACGTTGCGCCGTCGGACCGTTTCCTGGTCCGCGTCGATCCAGTACAGCCGGTTCTTCTAGCCCCGTCACGCGAAGACACGGAGGACAGGAAGCCGTTCCTTCGTGTCCTCCGTGTCTTCGTGTGACGCTACTTGATGTACTCCTCCCACGTGCGCGGCGGCCTGCACTGCGGCCAGGTCATGGGCTCACCCGTGCGGCGGCTGACCGGGAACGACGTGCGTCGGTCCCGCGGCATGGTGGTCGGGTCCTCGGCGGCCAGGTACACCAGCATAGCCGTAAGGACGGCGTTCTCCTGCACGTTGTCGAACACGAGCTTGTCGAACGTGTCCAGGTTGGTGTGCCACGTGTAGGCGGAGTAGTCCCAGCGCGAGGAGAGGAGAAAGAACGACGGCGCGCCGTGGCAGACGAACGACGCGTAGTCGCTGCCGCCGCCGCCCGGCGTGCCGGGCAGGCGCAGATTGACGCGGCCGGTGAGCTCCTCGGGAATCCGGGACAGCCAATCGGCGAACTGCTCGCCGGCGCCGGTGAAGCCCTGCATGGACAGGTTGACGATCTGGCCGGTGCCGTTGTCCTGGTTGAAGAGGGCCTGCAGGCCGTTCACGACTTCCGGATGGGCGGCGGCGTAAGCGCGCGAGCCGATCAGCCCTTCCTCCTCCGCGCCCCAGTGGCCCACGATGATGGTACGCTTGGGATGCGGGTACGCTTTTTTCAGCAGGCGCATCGCTTCCAGCATGATGACGGTGCCGGTGCCGTTGTCGGTGGCACCCTGGGCGCCGTCCCAGGAGTCGAGGTGCGCGGAGAGGACGACGTACTCGTCCGGTTTTTCGCTGCCCCGGATCTCCGCGATGGTGTTGAATACCGGGACTTGACCGAGTTCCTGCGCCTGTGCGTCCACCCGCAGTCGCGGGCCCTGGTGGTGCGCCGCCAGGCGATACAGCAGGCCGTAGTCCTCGCAGCTTACGGCGAGCGACGGCACTTTCTGCGTGCGCGCGGAGAAGATGCGTTGCGCGCCCCAGCCGCCGGACCAGACGGAGCTGAGCACGCCTGCGGCGCCTGCCGCTTCCAGTGTGCGCGGCAGGTCCCGGGCGCTCACGCCGCTGGCAGCGATGCGCGCGTCCCAGTTGCTGTCGGCGGCAGCGCGCTCGGCGCGAATAGCCTCGAGCGCCTGCTCGCCACCGTTCTGTTGCCAGCTGTCCATGGGCCGGCAGGTCGGCTCCGGCACGGAGACCAGCACAAACTTGCCCTTCGCCGACGGCAGCCAGGCCTGGAAGTCGGCCTGCGACGCGACGTCGGGCAGCGCTACCACGTCGCCTTCCACCGGCCGCTTCGTGCCCGGGCTCCACGCCAGCATGGTGGCATCGAGGGAGCGAACACGCGGTTGGATCAGGTCTACATGGCTGATGCCGCGGCGCCAGCTCTCCCACGTGCCGTACTGTTCGTTCCTGGCCATGATGCCCCAGCTCCGGTACAGCTGGACGAGCCAGTCGTTGGCGGCCTTGTGGGCGGGCGACGCGGTGAGCCGCGGCCCGATGGAGTCCATCAACACCTGCGCCAGGTCGTACACCTGGGAATGGTTCGTGCCTTCGTCCCAGATCGAGCGGATCACGGGA
>JARRJS010000173.1:0-5477 GCA_037388885.1 Gemmatimonadota bacterium | reverse complement strand
CGTTGCCTCCTGCGATGGAGCCGGCATTGCCGGCGTGGCGTTGCCATCGACGCGGCTCAACATTAAGCATCGCGCGCGTGCGCGCTACCCGCGCGCTTCGCGTGCCGCCTTGACCGCTGAACCGCTGATGTGGCGTGGCCATGCGGCCCGGGCTCGACGCGGGTCGCCCGTTCGTGTAACGTACGCGTGCCCACGCGCGTCAACGGGCAAGAAGGGCGTGCGTGGCGCGGCGCACACGGCCCGGATGATGCGTCGGTTTCCCCCGCGCCCCCGGCGAGCAGATCGCCAGAGCAACAGTTGGAGGTGGCATTGGCCCCCGCCGACAAACCGGTGTTCGGAACCGTGATCTTCGATTGCGACTCGACGCTTTCCACCGTGGAGGGCATCGAGGCGCTGTCGGCGGATCACCAGGCGGAGGTGGAGGCCATGACCAACGCCGCCATGCGGGGCGAGTCGCGTCTCGAGGAGGTGTATGCGCGCCGCCTGGAGCTGGTGCGACCCACCCGATCGGCGGTGGAAGCGCTCGGGCGGCGCTACATCGCGGGCATGGTCCCGGACGCGCGCGAAGTCGTGGCGGCGCTGCAAGATGCGGGCGTTGCGGTGCGGGTGCTATCGGGCGGATTGCTGCCTGCCGTGCGCATGCTGGCGGTCGAGCTGGGCATTGCGACGCCGGACGTGGCGGCGGTCGCGTTGCGCTTCGACGACGATGGCGCGTTTCTGGCTTTCGATGCCGACTCTCCGCTGGCCCGGGCGGGTGGCAAGGCAGAAGTCGTACGGCGGTGGCTGCCGACGCTGCCGCGCCCCATCATGCTGATCGGCGATGGCGAGACGGACCTGGAAGCGAAGCCGGTGGTGGACCTGTTCGTCGCGTTCGCCGGTGTCGCGGAGCGCGAGCCCGTGACCGGCAAGGCGGACGTGGTGGTGCGATCGGCGTCGCTGGCCCCCGTGCTGCCGCTGGCCCTCGGTGCCGGCCGGCACGGCGATGCGTATGGCAGGGGACGGGCATTCATTGAAGAAGGTGCAGTCACATTCACGAGCCGGAGCGCAGACCTGCAGGCGGCGCTGACCGGCGGTTGACCGCGGATCATCCACATGAAAGAGCAAATGGCAGTGCTGCCGGAATATGACCGGCTGTTCATTCCCGGCCCGGTAGGCGTGCGCCCGGAGGTCCTGGAGGCGCAGGTGGGGCCGCTCATGGGCCATCGGACGCCCGAGATGGAGGCGCTCATGCAGCGCATCCAGCCGGGCCTGCGCGCCATCTTCCGCACGCAGCGGCCGGTCTACATCGCGCCGTCGTCGGGGACGGGCATGATGGAGGCAGGCGTCCGCAACGGGGCGCGCCGTCGGGTGCTGAGCCTGGTGAACGGCGCGTTCAGCGAGCGGTTCGCCAAGATCGCGGCTGCGAACGGCCTGGAGGTGGATCGCCTGGAGGTGGAGTGGGGCGAGAACCACACGCCCCAGATGGTGGCGGAGGCGATCAAAAGCCAGGAGTACGACACGGTGACGGTCGTTCATTCGGAGACGTCGACCGGCGTGCTCAACCCGGTGCGGGAGATCGCCGGCGTGGTGCATGCGGCGGGCGATGTCGTGCTGCTGGTGGACACTGTGTCCTCCATGGCCGGTGCCCCGGTGGAGTGCGACGCCTGGGGCCTCGACTACGTGCTCACCGGGTCCCAGAAGGCGTTGGCCGTGCCGCCCGGGCTGGGGCTGGCCGTGGCGCAGCCCGGCCTACTGGAGCGCGCGGCTGCCAAGAAGGACCGCGGTTACTACTTCGACCTGCTGTCGTTCGAAAAGAACATAGAGAAGAACCAGCCGCCCAACACGCCGGCGATGACGCTTCTGTATGCCCTGGCCGTGCAGGCGGAGCGCATCGCCGCCGAAGGCATCGAGGCCCGCTGGCGCCATCATGCGACGATGGCCGCCCGCACGTACGCGTGGGTCGACGAGATGCAGGCAGCCGGCGTTCCGGTCTCGGTGCTGGCGCCGGAAGGCTACCGATCGCCCACCGTGTCGTGCATCGTGCTGCCCGAAGGGAGGACGGGCCCCGAAGTGTGCGCCGCCGTACGCGAGCGCGCCGGCTACGTCATCGCACCCGGCTACGGCAAGACGAAGGAGCGCATGATCCGCATCGGGCACATGGGCGACCATACGATGGACGGCCTCGACGGCCTGCTGGATGTGCTGGCGGAGGTGTTGGCGCAATGATCAGTCGCAATGGTGCGTCGCAACCGCCGGACGGCGGCCGCTTCCGGGTCGTCCTGACGGACCTGGTGCCGGCCGACGGGCTGGCGCCCCTCCACTCCGACGACCGCTTCGAGGTGGTGGAGCGGGTCGGCGTCAAGGGCGATGACCTCGCCGACGCCCTCGCCGACGCCGATGCCGTGATCGTGCGCAGCTCCACGAAGATCACGCGCGAGGCCCTCGCGCGGGCGGAACGCCTCCAGGCCATCGGTCGTGCCGGGGTGGGCGTGGACAACATCGACGTCGAGGCCGCCACGGAGCGAGGCATCGCCGTGCTCAACGCCCCGTCCGGCAACACCATCTCCGCGGCGGAGCTGACCATGGCCCTGCTGCTGGCGCTGGTCCGACGTCTGCCTGCCGCGTCCCGGTCCATGCGCGACGGCGAGTGGGACCGGAAACGGTTCCGGGGTACGGAACTGTATCGCAAGACCCTGGGCCTGGTGGGCGCGGGCCGAATCGGCGGCGAGGTGGCGCGCCGGGCGCGGGCGTTCGGCATGCAGGTCATCGCCTACGATCCGTATCTGAAGGAGGACCGTGCGAAGGCGCTCGAGATCGAGCTGGCCGAGTTCGACGACGTCCTTTCGCGGGCTGATGTACTGTCGCTGCACGTGCCGCTGACCGACGACACCAGGGGGCTCATCGGGGAGGCGGAGCTCGAGCGTATGCGGCCGGGCGCATTCATCATCAATGCCGCACGCGGAGGCGTGCTGGACCAGGACGCGCTCCTGCGGGCGCTGGACGACGGACACCTGGCTGGCGCCGCCCTGGACGTGTACACCGAGGAACCGCCGGCGGCGGATCACCCGCTGCGCAGCCGGGATGACGTCGTGCTGACGCCGCACCTGGGCGCCGCCACCGTCGAGGCGCAGCACAACGTGGCCGTCGAGGTGGCGCACGCCGTACGCGCCGCGCTGACGGAGGGCGACTTCAGTCACGCCGTCAACGCCCCGGCGGTAGGCGGCGAGGTCATGCGCCGGATGGCGCCGCTGCTCGACCTGGCGGAACGCCTCGGGCGCCTGGGCTGCGCCATGGCCGATGGACGGGTCGCGGCCCTCGAGGTGCGCTACGCCGGCAGTCAGACGGGGCCCCTGTCGCCCATTGTCGCCTGCTCTCTCGTGGGCGTGCTTTCGGGCAACCTCGGGCCCGGCGCCATCAACATGGTCAACGCCACACACCTGGCCGCCGCCCGTGACTTGGCGATCAGCGAAGTACGACTGGGCACGCGGGGCGATTATGCCGAGTACATTGAGCTGCGCCTGACGAACGGCGCCATGGATGTGCGGGTCGCCGGCGCGCTCCTGGGCGAGGGGTTCCAGCGCGTCGTTCGCCTGAACCAGTACCACGTCGATATCCGGCCCGAGGGCTGTCTCGTTATCCTGCGCAATCGCGACGTGCCGGGCGTCATCGGCCGCGTCGGCACGATCCTGGGCGAGGCGGGCATCAACATCGGCGAGTACGACCAGGCACGCATGGAAGCCGGCGGTGAAGCGCTGGCCGCCATCAGCATCGACACGCCCTTGCCGGATGAGGTGAAGTCGGCGCTGGAAGCGCTGCCGGAAGTGCTCAGCGTGCGACAGGTGGATCTTTAGCCCCGCCGCCCGTCCACCGCGCGGGTAAACCCTCGCTTCCTCGCGGCATTCGCGCGACATTCGCGGACGGCGACATTCGCGGACGGTGCACCAGTCGCCAGTTTTGACCCAGCGGGTTATGCGGGTGTCCCGTTGTGAATTCAAAGTCGATTAGGAACCCAAAGGGGAACATGCTGGCGCAGGAACCACCGCAGCTCTCCCTGGGCGAGTTCACGGTCGCAGCGCAGGGCTGCATCCGAATGCGCGAGGATGCAAGCGATTTCGGGTCAGGACGATTGCCAGATTGGACGAAACTGGCGACTGGTGCACCGTCCGCGCGCCGCATCCGCGCGCCGCACCGTCCGCGCGCCGCCTCGCACCTGGTCCGCGCGCGCGTCTCGTGGCGGTCTCTTGCGCCCCGTGCGCCGGTCTGTAACAATCGCGGAACGATTTCGGGCCGGGCGGGTTGAAATTCACCCGGCGACGCGGTGTGCGCGAGAGCGAGCGATCGGGATGCAGGGATTCCAGGACGGTCCAGGTGTGCCTGAACTGCCGGCGTTCGTGCTGCGGCGGTACGCGCGGCGGGCGCTGGCGGAGGATGTGGGGCGGGGCGATGTGACCACCGACCTGCTTGTTGCTGCGGATGCCCGGGCGAGTGCCCGGGTCGTGGCGCGCGCGGCGGGGGTGGCGGCGGGCGTCGTGCTGGCGCGCGAGGTGTTCCGGGTGCGGGACGAGGCCCTGGACTTGGACATGCGCGTGCGGGATGGCGATCGGGTGGACGCGGACTCTACGCTGCTCCTGGTGCAGGGCTCCGCGCGTTCCATCCTGTCGGCCGAACGCGTGGCGTTGAACTACCTGGGCCGGCTGTCGGGCATCGCGACGCTGACGGCACGGTTCGTGGACGCGGTGGCAGGGACGGGCGCACGCATCGTGGACACACGCAAGACGACGCCGGGCTTAAGGGTACTGGAGAAGTACGCGGTCCTCTGTGGCGGGGGTGCAAACCACCGCTTCGCCCTGGACGACGGCTTTCTGCTTAAGGACAACCACCGGGCGGCGCTCCTGGCCGCCGGCTCGGACGTGGCAGAGGCCGTGCGGGCCGCGAAAGCCCGACTGTCCCACACGGTGCCCGTGGAGGTGGAGGTGGACACGCTGGAACAGCTGGAGCGCGTCCTGGCGGCGGAACCGGACGCGGTGCTGCTGGACAACATGTCGCCCGGCACATTGCGCGAGGCGGTGGCGCTGGTGGCGGGCAGGGCACGCACGGAAGCGTCGGGTGGGGTCACGCTCGACAGCGTGCGAAGCGTGGCGGAGGCAGGGGTGGACCTGATCTCGGTGGGCGCCCTGACGCATTCGGCGCCCGCGCTGGATGTTGCCCTGGATTTCGTGGTCGAGGACTCGGATGGCGATTGAAGCGACGACGCTGGACGGGATGTACGCCGAGCTGCACCGGCGGCTGCACGACGTGATTCCGGAGGCAGAGCTGCGCTACAAGGCGGAGCTGGCCCTGGAAGTGAACCGCGTGAAGGAGGAGCGGGGCGCGGTGATCCTCGGGCACAACTACATGGAGCCCGAGCTGTACCACTCCGTGTGCGACTACGTGGGCGACTCGCTGGAGCTGGCCCGCATCGGCGCCAGCACGGACGCGGACCCCATCGTCTTCTGCGG
>JARRJS010000172.1:0-5485 GCA_037388885.1 Gemmatimonadota bacterium | reverse complement strand
GCCCGCTCCATTGTGTTCCGGCCCACGGCCGGGCGTCGCTTCACGATGTCCGACTCCGCTCGCGCTCCAGGTGCGCGCGGAGCTCGTCGAATGCTGTGACCATACGCTCTACCAGCGGGGCGGCCTGCTCCAGCTCGCCATCCGCCGCCAGCGCTTCGATCTCCTGGGCCAGGCCCTGCACCACCCGCCCGCCCAGGTTGCCCGCCGTCGACTTGAGCGAGTGCGCCGACCGATGGACCAGCGTGGCATCGTGCTCGCTCATGCCGCTCTGGATCGCCTCCAGTCGCTGAGGCCCGTGCTCCAGGAACAGGTCGATCATCTCGACCAGGAACTCCTGGCCTCCGAGCCGCCGCAGGCCGTCCACGGCGGTCGCGTCCAGCACCTTCGTCGCCGCCCTCATGGCGTCCGGGCTCGGCGCAGCGCCGCCTTCACCCGCGCCGTGAAGCGAGGCGGATCGATGGGCTTGCGCAGGTAGTCGTCCGCCCCGTTCTCCATGAGCTGGTACTCGTCCTCCGGATTCGTGGAGCCGGTCAGCACGACGACCGGCAGGCCCGCGGTGGACACCGACGAGCGCAGGCGCTGAAGCACCACGCGACCATCCAGGCGCGGCATCTCCAGATCCAGCACCACAAGCGAGAACGTGTCGTGCTTCGCGATCAGGTCGAGGGCTTCATCCCCGTCCTCGGCCTCCGAGACACGGTACCCCTGCTTGCGCAGCATCGTGCGCACCAGCAACCGGTCTTCCGGATCGTCGTCCACCACCAGGACGTGCGGCGGCAGGTCGGCCTCGTCGCCTCCGTCATCCCGCGACCCGACCGACGCCTTCGCCGCCCCGCCACGGCCACGGCGCCACGGCTTCTCTTCCTCCGGCTCCTCGTCATCGCGCCGCAACTCCTGCGCCCGAGCATCACGATCCTCTTCCCGCTTCTTCTCCTCCGCATCCAGGCCCAGGACCCGCTCCAGCTCTTCCAGGGTCGTCTCGCCATTGCGCACGCGCTCCAGCCCGACCTGCAGCAGGGGCCGCATTCCTTCCTTCAGCGCCGCCTTGTAGATCTCCGACTGCGACGCCGCGCCGGTGATCATGTCGGCGATGTCCCCCGTGATCACGAACACTTCCTGCAACGGGATGCGGCCCCGGTAGCCCGTGTCGGCGCAACGCCGGCAACCCACCGCGCGCATGGCCGGACGCACGTTGAACAGCTTGGCCAGCCGGATCTCGTCTTCCGTCATCTCACCGCGGATCGGCTCCGCACACTCGTCGCACAGCTGGCGCACCAGCCGTTGCGCGATGGAGCCCCGGAGCGTGCTGGCGATGCTCGGCCGGTCCAGGCCCAGGTCCAGCAGGCGCGCCACCGTGGACACGGCGTCGTTGGTGTGAACCGTGGCCAGCACCATGTGCCCCGTCATGGCCGCCTGTACGGCGACCTCCGCCGTCTCCAGGTCCCGGATCTCACCCACCAGGATCACGTCCGGGTCCTGCCGCAGGATGGCGCGCAGCGCGCTGGCGAACGTCACGCCTCGCTTCGGCTTCACCTGGATCTGCGTGATTCCGGAAAGCTCGTACTCGACGGGGTCTTCCACGGTCATGATGTTGACCTCGCCCGTCGCCATCTCCCGGATGCCGGCGTACAGCGTTGTCGTCTTGCCCGAGCCGGTGGGGCCCGTCACGCACACGATTCCGTCCCGGAACGCCAGCAGCTGGCGCAGGCGCACGAGCTCGTAGTCGCCCAGGCCGATCTCCGTCAGCTTCTGCGCTTCCCCGCCCTTCAACAGCCGCAGCACCGCTTTCTCGGCGTCCCGCGTGGGCACCGTGGAAATGCGGATATCGTACGGCCGGCCCTCCACCAGGATGCGGGTGCGTCCGTCCTGCGGCCGCCATTTGTCCGCGATGTCCAGGTTGCCCAAAATCTTGATGCGCGAGATCACCCGGACCAGCGCAGGCAGCGGCAGCTGCATGTAGTTGCGCAGGACGCCGTCGATGCGGAAGCGTACCGTGCCACCGCTGGCGCCCGGCTCGATGTGGATGTCGCTTGCACCGTTCTGCGCGGCATCCCGCAGGATCAGATTGGTCAACTTGATGACCGGGGCGGCTTTGGCATCCTCCTCGGTCACCACCTCCTGGCTGTTGTCGTCGGCGACGACCGTGATGCTGTCCGGGATCGCCGCATCCACGCGGCTGAGCAGCGCCTCGATCACGCCATCGGACGAGTACGCGGCGTTGATGGCTTCCAGGATGAACGGCGGAGGCGAGACCTCGAAGACCGCCTTCCGCCCCGATATGAACCCGAGGGCCTGCTCCGCCGCGAAGTTCGTCGGATCGCTGGTCGCCACGACGAGCTGGCGGTCGTCCTCCTTGAGAGGGAAGATCTGGTACTGCCGGGCGATCTTCTCCGGCACCAGCTTCGTGGCATTGCCTTCCGCGTCTTCCAGGTTGGTGACCTTCAAGCGGAAGTAGTCCGCAACATACTCCGCCAGCCGATCCTGATTGATGCCCAGGATGTCCGCTACCTGCAGCCATGCTTCGGCCGTCGGCGCACCGGGCTCCAGCTCCAGGGACTCGGCCCCGGGCAGCCCCGTGCGTCGGGCAACGTGTACCAGCCAGTGCTTCTTCTGCAGGCTGTTCGTGGACACCCCAATCACATCCCGTTCAACGCGCCGCAGTGGGCATCACGGTCATCCGTCGCCTGCGGGGTAGGTCGGGCCGTCAACCATCACCGGGTCGCGTTCTTTGATAAGGAAGCCCTCCCTCCAGGGACTGGGGCACTGGCCAGCGTCGGGCACAGGACGCGCAAGAGGGCGGGAGAGCATGCGTTTACGATACCTCGATATGTTAGATCCGGACAGGGGAAAAGGCAAGCGCCGCCTGGCGTTCGGGTGCGCGATATCGCGCGCGCCGTCGTCCGGGCCCGGCCGGCTCGAGGCGTCAGCGGGGCCACCATCGCCAGCCGTCCCGTCGCGAAGCGCGACCGGCGCCGTCGACGCGCCGCACCGTGCCGCGCCTTCGGTCCTCTTCCTCCAGCAACGCCGCCGTGAGGGCCGCCAGGCGCTCCGCGCCCTGATCACGATCGCCGTTTGTCAGGTCGGGGTGGCGCTCCAGGTACCGGATGTCGATCCGGCCGGCCCGGAAGTCGGGCTCCGCCATCACGCGGCGGTGGAAGGGCGCACTGGTCTCCACGCCGACGACGCGCAGCTCGGTGAGTGCGCGCTGCATGCGGCGAATGGCCGTGTCCCGGTCCGGCCCGTGCACGATGAGCTTCGCCAGCATGGGGTCGTAGAAGAGGGACACCTCGAAGCCTTCCGTGATGCCCGCGTCCCAGCGCACGCCCGGCCCGGCAGGCACCTTGAGCAATGCGATCCTGCCGGTGGACGGCATGAAGTTGTTCTGCGCGTCCTCGCTCGTGATGCGCGCCTCGATGGCGTGACCCCGAAGCCGGATCTCGGACTGCTCCCACGGCAACGCTTCGCCCGCCGCGACCCGGATCTGCCACTGCACCAGGTCGATGCCGGTCGTCATCTCCGTGACCGGGTGCTCCACCTGGATACGCGTGTTCATCTCCAGGAAGTAGTACTCACCGTCCTGGAACAGGAACTCCACCGTCCCCGCGTTGCGGTAGCCCACCGCTTCAGCCGCGGCTACGGCCGCAGCCCCCATGCGCTCTCGTAGCTCCGGCGTCAGGACGGCGGACGGCGCTTCCTCGATCATCTTCTGGTGCCGCCGCTGGATGGAGCATTCGCGCTCGCCCAGGTGCACCGTGTGCCCGTGGCAGTCCGCCAGCACCTGGATCTCGATGTGGCGCGGCCCATCCAGGTACTTCTCGATGTAAAGGCTGCCGTCCCCGAACGCGCCCGCCGCCTCCCGGGCCGCCGACGCGAAGGCCGAAGCCAGCTCGTCCGCGTCGGACACCACGCGCATGCCCTTGCCGCCCCCGCCCGCCGCCGCCTTCAGCATCACCGGGTAGCCGACGGAGTCCGCCACCTCCGCCGCCGATTCCGCGCTGGCCAGCGGTTCCACCGTGCCGGGCACCACCGGCACGCCCGCGTCGCGCATGCGCCGGCGCGCTTCCGTCTTGTCGCCCATGGCCGCGATCGCCTCGGACGTGGGCCCGATGAACACCAGCCCGGCTCTTTCCACCGCGGCCGCGAATGACGCCCGCTCCGCCAGGAAGCCGTACCCCGGGTGGACGGCGTCGCAGCCCCTGGCACCCGCCACGTCGATCAGCTTCTCCACCGCCAGGTAACTCTCCGACGACGGCGGCGGCCCGACCAGGTACGCTTCATCCGCCGCTAACACGTGCGGCGCCAGCCGGTCCGCTTCCGAGTACACCGCCACGGACTTCACGCCCAGTTCGCGGCAGGCCCGCACGACCCGCAACGCGATCTCGCCCCGGTTGGCGATCAGCACTCTCGAGATGTCGGCCATGAAATGTGCAGAGCTCCCCTGATTCGGTTGCCTGCCCGCCGCTCGAACTCGAATTCGAACTCGAATTCGAACTCGTCCGTTGTAGCGGCCCCGCCGCTACAACGGGATGTTGCCGTGCTTCTTGGGCGGGTTCCGGTCCCGCTTGTTGCGCAGCATGTCGAGCGCGCTGATCAACCGCGGGCGCGTCTCCCGCGGATCGATGACATCATCCACGTACCCGCGGGCGGCGGCGATGTAGGGGTGTGCGAAGCGCTCCCGGTATTCCTGCTCGCGGTCGGCGGTGACCGCGGCGCCGTCTTCGGCGGCGGCGATGTCCCTGCGGAACAGGATCTCCACTGCGCCTTTGGGGCCCATCACCGCGATCTCGGCGGCGGGCCACGCCAGGTTCAGGTCACCCCGGATGTGCTTGGAGTTCATGACGTCGTACGCGCCGCCGTACGCCTTGCGCGTGATGACCGTGACGCGCGGGACCGTGGCCTCGCTGAACGCGAACAGCAGCTTGGCGCCGTGCCGGATGATGCCGCCGTGCTCCTGGCCGACGCCCGGCAGGAAACCGGGGACGTCTTCCAGGACGACCATGGGGATGTTGAAGGCGTCGCAGAAGCGAACGAAGCGCGCACCCTTGTCGGAGCTGTTGATGTCCAGCACGCCGGCCAGCACGGCCGGCTGGTTCGCGATGATCCCCACCGCGCGGCCGCCCAGGTGGGCGAAGCCGACCACGATGTTGGTGGCGAAGCCTTCATGGACCTCGTAGAAGTCGCCGTCGTCCACGATGCGCAGGATGACGTCCTTGATGTCGTACGGCCGCGCCGGGTCGTCCGGCACGACGTCCAGCAGCTCCTCGTCCTGGCGATCCGGCGGGTCGTCCGTGGGCCGTTCGGGCGGGTCTTCAGCGTTGTTCTGGGGGATGTAGCGGAACAGGTGGCGAATGGCCGTCAGGCACTCCAACTCGGTATCGTAGGCGAAATGGGCCACGCCCGACACGGTGGCGTGCACATCCGCGCCACCGAGGCCCTCCATGTCGATGTCCTCGTGGGTCACCGTCTTCACCACGTTGGGGCCCGT
>JARRJS010000171.1:0-9179 GCA_037388885.1 Gemmatimonadota bacterium | reverse complement strand
GGCGGAGACGGAGGAGGGCGAGTTCCACCAGATCTACGGCCTGGACGTCATGGTGGTGCCGACGAACAAGCCGGTGGTCCGGGACGACCGGCAGGACCTGATCTACAAGACGAAGCGCGAGAAGTACAACGCGATGATGGACGAGATCGCGCGCCTGCACGCCCTCGAGCTGCCGGTACTGGTGGGCACGGTCAGCGTCGACGTGTCGGAGACGCTGTCCCGTATGCTGAAGCGCCGCGGCATCCCCCACAACGTGCTCAACGCCAAGTACCACCAGCAGGAAGCGGAGATCGTCGCCACGGCCGGGCAGCCGGGCTCGGTGACCATCGCCACGAACATGGCCGGCCGCGGCACCGACATCAAGCTGGGGCCCGGCGTCACCGAGATGCGATCCGTCGGCTGGGCCAGGCAGCGCGAGCTGGACCTGGAGGAGCTGGTGCCGGCCGACCCGAACCGCTGGGTCGACGACCTGGAAGGCGAGGACGAAGACTTCATCTTCGAGGACGGCGGGCTGCACATCGTGGGCTCCGAGCGGCACGAGTCACGCCGCATCGACCGCCAGCTGCGCGGCCGCGCCGGCCGCCAGGGCGACCCGGGCGCCACCCAGTTCTTCCTGTCCCTGGAAGACGACCTGATGCGGCTGTTCGGCTCCGAGCGGATCGCCGGCATCATGGAGCGCCTGGGGGCCGAGGAGGGCGAGGTCATCACGCACTCCTGGGTGACCAAGTCCATCGAGCGGGCACAGCGCCGGGTCGAGATGCAGAACTTCGAGGCCCGCAAACGGCTGCTGGATTACGACGACGTCATGAACCAGCAGCGCGAGGTCATCTACGACCTGCGGCTCTTCGCCCTGGAGGGCGGCGAGGACCTGAAGGGCGAGATTCTCGACATGATGGACCACTCCCTGCGCGAGATGGTCCCCGAGTACGCGCCGGCCGGCATGCGGCCCGAGGAGTGGGACCTGGCCGGGCTGCGCCAGCGCCTCGTCCTGGACTACTTCCTGCCCGTCGCCGAGCTGCCCGAGGAGAACGACCCGAACCACCCGTTCGACACTCCCGACGACGTCACCGAGCTGGTCGTCGACAAGGCGCGGGCGCAGTTCAAGCGCAAGATCGAGGAGTTCGGCGAGAACGCGGAACGGCTGCTGTCGTTCATCCTGCTGCAGGTCATCGACGACAAGTGGCGCGACCACCTCTTCGACCTGGACAACCTGAAGGCATCCATCGGCTTCCGCGGGTGGGGCCAGAAGGACCCGCTGATCGAGTACAAGCAGGAAGCCTTCGAGATGTTCGTGGGCCTCATGCAGGACATCCGCAAGTCGGTGTCCTCTCTGGTCTATCGCGCCCGCCTGGAAGCCGCGCCCCAACCCCAGCGCCGCATTCCCACGCGCATGGTGCTGTCCGGACCCAGCGATACGCCCGAGACCGGCCTGGGCGCCGAGCCGCGCACGGTCCGCCGCGGCGGCGACGGCGGGGGCGTCCTCGCCGGCGTGGGCGCGGGCGGTGGCGGCGGCTCCCTCGTGGAGCGTGCCGCGGCCCGCACCAGCGGCCGCCGCGCCGGTGCCCTGGCCGGCACGTCGACCAACCGCGGCGACGACGAGCCCCGCGTCACGCAGCCCATCACCGCGGACCAGAAGATCGGGCGCAACGACCCATGCCCCTGCGGCAGCGGGAAGAAGTACAAGAAGTGCCACGGGGCGAACGTGTAGGGCGCTCGGCCGGCGGGCGGGTCGCGGCTCGCGCCCCCGATGCGGCCTGATTGCTCGCTTCGCCGCTGGATCGACCAGCGAAATCCCGCCTAACTCGCTCGCTGCGCTCGCTCGAACAGAGGCGGGATTTCGGGTCGATCAGCAGCGGCTGCGCTCGCGGCCGCAACGGGGCGCTCACCGGGACCCACCCGCCGGCCTCTCCAGGGGCTGTGGCGGTCCGCCGCTTCCGGTTCCACCGTGCCCAGGGGGCTCAACGCGACACGCCCGCCGCCAGCCCGTCCGCAACCGCATCGGCGACGCGCCACAATCCGGCAATCGCCGCGCGTGTCCGGCCGGATGCCGTGTTGCGAGCGTTATGTGCGCACAATCCGCCAAGCGCGCTCAAGACGTGGCGGTGGTTGCCCGGTTGTGTACACATAGTGCACACAATCCGGCAGGCGCAGTCCCACCGACCGCGATTGACGGAAAGTCACGTCTGTCTCTCGAAAGGCCGTGGGGTCCGACGACGAAGACGACCCCGAAGACGAAGACGAAAACGGGGGGCGGTTGCCCGGTCGGGTTGACCACCCCCTTGTTGCGTCCTCGATCGGCGGTCTGCCGCACCCTCACTCGATGGGTAGGGCGGGGAAGCCTTTACCCGGCCGGCAAGGCGAGGTTTGTGCGCCTCAGCGCGTGCCGGCGGCGCCGCTGGGGTCCGGGTTGAACAGCGTCAGCTGCTGCGGGCCGTCCACCTGGATGATGCCGAGCATGCCCTTCCGCACGACCCGGCTCAAGGCGTGGTCCACCAGCTTCACCTTGCCCGGGACGGGGAAGTCCATCTCGAACACGCCGCAGCTGCCGGGCGGCACGACCATGGTCTGGACATAGCGCTGCGGCTCGCTGGCCAGTGCGCCGTCGCGCCAGGCCTTCTTCCAGACGTTGCCGATGGGGTGGAAGTGGCTGGACAGGTTCGGGCCACCGCACACGAAGAAGAGGCGCGCCGTTTCCCCTTCCTTGACCTTGATGGGGCCGAAACGGCCGGGAGTGAGGGCGTACTTCTGCCCGTTCAGCAGCACGTACGTCGGGTCCTCCCGTGTCATCGCGTCGAAGTCGAAGTCGAGGTGGCCCTTCGTGCCGGCCGGCTGCTTCGTGTAGATCTCGTGCTGGCCCACGTAGAACTCGTGGTCCACCTTCGGCAGCCCCTCGGGTGGCTCCACCACAATCATGCCGAACATGCCGGAGCTGATGTGCCAGTCCAGGTTCGGAACCGCGCAGTGGTAGATGAACGCGCCCGGGTACATGGCCTGGAACGTCATGTCCGCCTCCTGGCCCGGCGTCGCCGTCGTCGCCACGTTGCCGCCGCCCGTCCCGTACACCGCGTGCATGTCGACATCGTGCGTCATCACGTTGCCCCGCAGGTTCTTCAGCGTGAAGTGCACCGTGTCGCCCTGCCGCACCCGGATCATCGGACCCGGGATCTGGCTGTTGAATGTCATGTAGTCGAACGTCACTCCCGGCTCGATCTCCGACGTCACCTCCTTCGCTTCCAGCACAACCTCGTGGTGCTTTCGTCCAAGACGATGGATCGGCGCCGGGATGTCTACCGGATCCGCCGCCACCCGGGATACGACGTCCCCGAAGCCCGTGCTCATGTGCCGCGCGGCACCCGCAGCGCCGTTCGTCCCGGATGCGTCTCCCGGCATCCCGGCCAAGGCGCTCGCCCGGCCCGGCACCAGCAGCCCGCCTACGCCCGCCAGTCCCCCGGCCATGGCGCCCAGCCCCAGCCGGCGCAGAAATGCGCGACGATCCGTGCCGTCCACCCGATCCGCTGCGTCCTTCATGATGCCTCCCATTTGGCGACGTTGCCTCCGACCCGGTAGGGAGCGGGGGTGGTTCATCATATAATTATGATAATATGAACTTAACGCACCCTGGGGTCTGTGGGGAGGGGGAGGAAATTCATGTAGGGGTTTGCCTTACGACCCCTGGCCCCGCAGACCGCGCGCGCGGGTGCCCGCATCGAGGAGTGGTGCGGAAGGCCGGCGCCCCGGTCTCCCCGGCCACGCGACAGACGGCGAACGCCGGTCGTTGGTCGGGGCGGGCTCTCGCTGGCGCAAAAACCCCGGCACCGCGATAATCCGGACCGCATCGACAAAGCGACGAACTCAACGACCGGGGGGGCCATGCCCGTTCCCTTTTTCGATCTGACCAGGCAGTACGCGGGAATCCGCGATTCCGTGGACGAAGCGGTTGGCGGAGTGGTGGAATCGCAGCGTTTCATCCTCGGCGCGCCGGTGGAGCGCCTGGAGGCGGAGCTGGCGGAGCTGCTGTCCGCAGAGCACGGGGTGGGTTGTGCGAGCGGCACGGACGCGCTGCTGCTGAGCCTGCGGGGGCTGGAGCTGCCGGCGGGGTCGGAGGTGGTGGTGCCGGCGTTCACCTTCTTCGCGACGGCGGGGGCGGTGTGGAACGCGGGGCTGAAGCCGGTGTTCTGCGACATCGACCCGGCCACGTTCAACGTGACGGCGGAGACGGTGGCGGCGGCGCTGACGCCGGACACGCGGGCGGTCATCGTCGTGCACCTGTTCGGTCAGATGGCGGACATGGCGCCGATCATGGCGCTGGCGGAAGACCGCGGGCTCGCGGTGATCGAGGATGCGGCGCAGGCCATCGGGGCGCGGCAGCGGATCGACGGAGCGTGGCGGTACGCGGGCGCGGTGGGCACGGTGGGCGCATTCTCGTTCTTCCCCACGAAGAACTTGGGCGGTTTCGGCGACGGCGGCCTGATGACGACACAGGACGCGGCGCTTGCGGAGCGGCTGCGGAAGCTGCGGGTGCACGGCGGCGTGCAGATGTATCACCACGAGATGGTGGGCACGAACTCGCGGCTGGACGCCCTTCAGGCGGCGGTGCTGTCGGCGAAGCTGCCGCACCTGGAGCGGTGGACGCGGGCGCGCCAGGCGAACGCGGCGGCGTACGACGCGGCGCTGTCGTCGTTCGGGGCCCTGACGACGCCCAGCGCGCTGCCCCACAACGAGCACGTCTACAACCAGTACACGGTGCGTGTCGCCGACGGACGGCGCGATGCGCTGCGGAAGTTCCTGGCGGAGCGCCACATCGGCTCGGGCGTGTACTACCCGGTGCCGCTGCACCTGCAGGCGTGCTTCGCGTCCCTGGGTTACGGCGCCGGTGACCTGCCGGCGAGCGAGCAGGCGACCGCCGAGGTGCTGAGCCTTCCCGTCTTTCCCGAATTGGCCGAAGATGAACGGGATGAGGTGATCCGAGCCATCGGGGAGTTCCTTGCCTGAAGGCAGGTCCGCGGCGGCGCAGCCGCCGCTCAGGATGCCGCGCCTGCGGCGCGGCTAGGACGGCGCGCTGCGCGCGCCCAGGATGCGCGCCTTTGGCGCGCTAGGTCTGGGTAAGGCCAGGGATACTTCGAGGGGTACTGCCAGGCGGCGCCTCGACGCGTGCGAACGCTCAACTGCCCGGCACGCTGACTTTCGCCGGAATCCCGCCTTCCACCACCTAGCGCGCCGAAAGGCGCGCGTCCTAGCAGCGGCGCAGCCGCTGCATCCTAGCGAAGCCGAAGGCGAAGCGTCCTGAGCGGCGGCGAAGCCGCCGCGGCCTGCCCTCCCATGTCCCTGCCCCAATCCATCCACCAACCTGCACATGGGCATCGCCCGCACACGCCAGGTCACAAAAGGAGGGCCCCACGTACACCATCAAGGAATGGCCGGCCCGGGACCGGCCGCGGGAACGGCTGCGTGCCGTGGGCACGTCGGCGCTGTCGGTGCTGGAGCTGATCGCGATTCTGGTGGGCAGCGGGTCGGAAGGGTGGCGGGTGTGGGCCCTGCGGTGTCGGCGCGGCTGGCGGCGGCGCTGGAGCTGGGTCGTCGTCTAGCGCGGGAGGGCCCGACGGAGCGGACGCGCATCCGCGGACCGAGCGACGTGTATGAACGCTGCGCGCCGGCCATGCGCGACCTGACGCACGAGGAGTTCCGGGTGCTGCTGATGAACTCGCAGCATGCGGTGACGTCGGAGCTGACGGTGACGCGGGGCACCCTGGACGCTTCCATCGTGCACCCGCGGGAGGTGTTCAAGGCGGCGGTCGTGGAGAGCGCCGCCGCCGTGATCCTAGTGCACAACCACCCGTCCGGCGACCCGGCGCCCTCGCCCGAGGATCGCAGCGTGACGGACCAGCTGGCGGAAGCCGGCCGCATCATGGGTATCCCGGTGCTGGACCACGTGGTGATCGGCGATGCACGCTACGTGTCGTTCGTCGAGGCCGGGCTGTTGAGCGCCGAAGCGTAGGGCGCGAGGCAGAGTGCAGGGCGTCCCGTTTCGAGTTCGAGTTCGAGTTCGAATTCGAGTTCGAGTTCGAGTTCGAGTTCGAGTTCGAATTCGAGTAGGTTCGGGGTCGGGTCGGAATCCGAGGGCCGGGGAGACTTCGCAACCGGGGGCAGGACATGGAGGTGGGACGACGCGTCAGCGTGGTGATCCCTGCGTACAACGAACAGGCGCGCATCGCGGACGTGGTGCGGGAGGCGCGGCAGGTCGCGGACGAAGTCGTCGTCGTGGATGACGCGAGTACGGATCGAACGGCCGACGTGGCGGAAGGCGCCGGTGCGGTGGTCGTCCGACAGCAGGCGAACAGGGGCTACATCGCGGCGATCCGACGGGGATTCCAGGCGGCCACTGGAGACGTCGTGGTGACGCTGGACGGCGATGGCGAGCTGCCGGCGTCGTCCGTCCCGCAGCTGGCCGCGCCAATCCTGGAGGGGCTGGCGGACATGGTGCAGGGCCGACGTGACTGGATTCCGCGGCCGTCAGAACGTTTCCTGACTTGGCTGGCGGGCCGCGCTGGGCCCGTGGGTGATTCGGGTACCGGCATGCGGGCCCTCCGCGCGGACCTCGCGCGTCAGCTGGAGATCCGGGGCCGTTGCATCTGCGGCGTGCTGTCGCTGGAAGCCCTCGCCCACGGCGCGCGTCTGCGGGAGATCCCGATCTCCCTGCGATCCGTTGCCAAGCCACGTCGCATCGCCTGGTACCATGTGCCACAGATCTGGCACGTGCTGCGCGCCATGCGCGTGCTGCGGAGCCGGAAACCTTGAAGTGTGGCCGGCCTGGCCTTTTCCGAGTTCGAGTTCGAATTCGAGCCGACCAGGGCACGTTCGCGGCGCGAGGTGCGGCCGGGTAACGGACGTTCCTGGCGCGGCATCGCCTGCGGTCGGAGCGCACACGCGGCCCCTCGGCACACCAATCCATGCGTTCGCCGGCATGGCAGCCTCCCACCGTGAACCCGCCTCACCGGCCCCTCGAACTCGAATTCGAACTCGAACTCGAATTCGATGTATTCGAGCACGATGCGCCCAGGTTCGACCGCTCGACTGGAACCGCAGACTCCCGGAGGCTATGTTATTAGGCCGCGTACAGTTCCCGCGTCAGCGGATCGCGCGCCGACAGACCGTTCTCTACAAAAGACAGATCGATGGAAGCGTCACCGGCAACCGTGGAAGCGCGTGCGAACGCGCTGGACCTGCTACCTCCGCGCCTGCGCGAGGGTGTCGAGCCGTATGCCGATCGGCTGGACGTGGAGCTCATTGCGCGGGCGTACCAGCTGGCGGAGGAAGCGCACAAGGGCCAGAAGCGTGCGTCGGGCGATTCGTTCATCGTGCACACCATCGAGGTGGCGCGGTTGCTGGCGGACCTGCACCTGGACACGGTGTCCATCGCCGCGGGGTTGATCCACGACGTCGTCGAGGACACGGACTTCACGCTGGAAGACGTGGAAGAGCAGTTCGGCGAGGAGATCGCGGCGGTGGTGGATGGGGTGACGAAGATCGGCAAGGTGCGGTTCCGGTCGACGACGGAGCAGCAGGTGGAGAACTACCGCAAGCTGCTGCTGTCGATGGCGCAGGACGCCCGCGTGATCCTGATCAAGCTGGTGGACCGGCTGCACAACATGCGCACGCTGGACCACCTGCGACCGGAGAAGCAGCGTCGCATCGCGCTGGAGACGCGCGAGATCTACGCGCCGCTGGCGCACCGTCTGGGCATGGCGCAGATCCGGTGGGAGCTGGAGGACCTGGCGTTCCGGCACCTCGAGCAGGACGAGTACCGGAAGCTGGCGAAGCAGGTGAAGGAGCGGCGCCAGCAGCGGGAGAAGCAGATCGAGGCGTTGCGCCAGCCGCTGGAGGAGGAGTTGCGGCAGGCGGGCATCCCGTGCGAGGTGTACGGCCGGCCGAAGCACCTGTGGTCGATCCATCGCAAGATGGAGAACCGGAGCAAGCCGTACGAGGAGATCTACGACCTCATGGCAATCCGGGTGCTGACCGACTCGGTGGCGAACTGCTACCACGCGCTGGGCGTCATCCATAACCGCTGGACGCCCCTGCAGGAGCGGTTCCACGACTATATCGCCACGCCCAAGTCCAACATGTACCGGTCGCTGCACACGACGATCTTCGGGCCAGGCGGCCGACTGTACGAGATCCAGATCCGTACGCACGAGATGCACCGCACCGCCGAGTACGGGATCGCGGCGCACTGGCGCTACAAGGAAGGCGCACGCGAGGAATCGGATGAGGTCGACGAGACGCTGACATGGTTCCGCCAGGTCCTGGAGTGGCAGCAGGAGACGCGGGAGCCCGAGGAGTTCATGGAGTTCCTGCGCATCGACCTGTTCCAGGACGAGATCTTCGTGTTCACGCCGCAAGGCGACGTGAAGCAGCTGCCCAAGGACGCGACGCCCATCGACTTCGCGTTCGCCGTGCACACCGAGGTGGGCCTGCATTGCGCGGGCGCCAAGGTGAACGGCCGCATCGCGCCGCTGTCGCGCCAGCTCAAGAACGGCGACACGGTCGAGGTACTCACCGACGGGAACAAGCGGCCGTCGCGCGACTGGCTGGCGTTCGTGAAGACGGCGCGCGCGCGGCAGAAGATCCGGCAATGGTTCCGGCAGGAGGAGTTCGACTCGTCAGTGGCGCTGGGCCACGAGCTGCTGGAGCGGGAGCTCAAGAAGCTGCACAAGGCCAAGCCCGACGAGGACGCGCAGAAGCGGGCGCAGAAGGCGCTCAACCTGCCGACGTTCGACCACGTGTACGCCGCGCTGGGCCGCGGCGACGTGGGCCCCACGGCGGTGATCCGGGAGCTGTACCCGGACGATGAGGCGGTGGAGAAGCCCAAGCCGCCGTCGGCGTTCGACCGGCTCATCGATCGCGTGCGTGGCTCCGGCAAGGGCGTGCGCATCCAGGGCCTCGAAAACCTGATGGTGCGCTACTCCCAGTGCTGCCAGCCGGTGCCGGGCGACGACGTCATCGGCTACATCACGCGCGGCCGCGGCATCAGCATCCACCGCACCGACTGCCCCAATGTCCTCAACCTGTCGGAGCACCCCGAGCGGCGCATCGAGATCGAATGGAAGGCCGAGTCGGGCGACCGCTTCTACGTCCGCGTGGTCATCGAAGGCGACGACCGGCGTGGCCTCCTGTCCGAC
>JARRJS010000170.1:0-5693 GCA_037388885.1 Gemmatimonadota bacterium | reverse complement strand
GGCACAGGCAAGGGTGAAACGGTGGTGTAAGAGACCACCGCGCGGCCTGGCAACAGGCGCGGCACGGTAAACCCCACCCGGAGCAAGGCCAAGCAGGGGCGAGGCGCGGCCCGCGCCGACGCGACAGCGGGAGCCCCGGGTAGGCTGCTCGAGGCGGCGGGCGACCGTCGTCCCAGAGAAATGGTCCGCCGTCGCGTACGCGACGAACAGAACTCGGCTTACGTCGCTTCCCGACTGCGTGCGTCCAGGTGTCGGGCCGGTGCATCCGGCCTGAAGGACGCATGCGCACCGCGCCCGTAGCTCAGCTGGATAGAGCGCTGCCCTCCGGAGGCAGAGGCCACAGGTTCGAATCCTGTCGGGCGCATGGCGACGCGCCCCCGCCAGACCTGGCGGGGGCGCTTTTGCTGCGTGGCGCGGGCGGCGGGGCAGGACCCGGAATCGCACGCGGCGTTCCGGTTCACAGGACGGGGCCGGACCGGCGACGGTCGGCCGGCTCCCGGCACCGCTCAGGTCAGGTGCCTGCGAGCATCACCAGCGCCAGGACCAGCCCGGCGACGCCGCTCAACAGTCCCAGTCCGAACATGGTCCGGCCCACCTGCCGCTGCCTCGGTATTTCCGAGATGATCAGCAGCAGGAATCCCGCGATCAGCAGCACGACGGTTGCCCACTCCATGGCATCCTCCGTCGAAGGGAGTCATGTTGTTCCTGTTGCAACACGTGTATGGAGTATGAGTAGCAGGACGTGCGTCGGCGGGCTAGTGTAGGAGGCACCATGACCGAGAAGATCCTCGTCACCGGCGCGACCGGGAAGGTCGGCAGCGTGCTCGTGCGCCGCCTGCGGGACGCGGGCCGGGAGGTGAAGGCCGGCACGCGTCGTCCGGAACGGGCCCAGGAGTTGTTGGGCCCGGGCGTGGAGATCGTCGAGCTGGACTTCGAGCGGACCGAGACGTACGACGCCGCCGTGCAGTGGGCGGACCGGGTGTTCCTGGCGCCGCCGCCGTTCGATCCACGGGCCGACGCGATGCTCGTGCCGTTCCTCGACTGGGCGGTGCAGTCGGGGTCGCGGCATCTGGTGCTCCTGTCGGCGATGGGCATCGAGGCGGTGGAGCACGTGGCGCTGCACCGCGTCGAGCAGCGCATCCAGGAGACGGGCGTCGCCTACACCTTCCTGCGCCCCAACTGGTTCATGCAGAACTTCGCCAGCGGGCTCGTGGCCGATGCCATCCGGGAGCGCGGGGCGTTCGAGCTGGCGGCCGGTGCCGGCCGGGTCAGCTTCGTGGACGTGGACGACGTGGCCGACGCGGCCGCCGTCGTGCTGGCCAACGACGCCCACCTGGGCCGGGCGTACACGTTGACGGGCGCCGAGTCCCTCGGCTTCGACGACGCCGCCCGCGTGCTGGCGAGCGCCGTCGGCCGCGAGGTGCGTTACCTGCCCGTGAGCCCCGACGCGATGCGCACGGCCCTGCAGCAGGCCGGCTGGGGCGACGCGCACGCGGGCGTCTACCTCGAGCTGCTCGCTTCCATCGCCCGCGACGAACGCGCCGCCGTGTCTGGCGATCTGACGACCCTGCTCGGCCGCCCGCCACGCACCCTGGAGGCGTTCGCTGGCGACAACCGGGAGGCGTGGATCGCCGACTGACGCACCCCCTCGCGTTCCGGTCTTGCCCTCCCAGTCCCACCCCCTTATTTCGGCTTCGGCGATCTCCAATTGAGACTTTCATCACACGCACCGGGACGGTCCGTGACCCCGGCGTTGTAATTGGATGGCAATCCTGTGAAGATGCAGCCCCATCATTTCTACGAAGTTCTGGCCCCGTGCAACACATCAGAACCTCACATACCCCCACACGCACTGTTTCCCGGAGGACGCAACCCATGCGTAGAACGTTCGTAACGTCCCTGGTGGCCAGCCTGGCCATCTTCGCTTTCGGCGCGGCCGGTCTCAGCGCCCAGGGCGCGACAGCCACCCTCACGGGGCGGGTCACTGCCCAGGATGGCGGCAATGCCATCGCTGGTGCGCAGATCTCGGTGCTCAGCAACGTCACCGGTATCAAGACCGGAGGCCTGACCCGCGAGGACGGCCGATACATGATTCCAGGGCTGAAGCCCGGGCCGTACCGCATCGAGGTGAGAATCATCGGCTATGGCACGCAGATCGTGAATGATTTGCGGCTGAAGGCCGGTGAGACCCACCAGCTGGACTTCGTGCTGGGCACCCAGGCCGTGTCCATGGACGCCATCGAGGTATTCTCGCAGCGGGCCGTGGACCGAAAGACGCCGGTGGCCTACTCCAACGTGGACCAGATGCAGATGCAGCGGCAGCTGGCGTCGCGTGACCTGCCCCTGATTCTGAACACCAAGCCGAGTGTGTACGCCACGGCGCAGGGCGGTGGCGCGGGCGACTCGCGTATCAACGTGCGGGGCTTCGACCAGAACAACGTCGCCGTGATGATCAACGGCGTGCCGGTGAATGACATGGAAAACGGCTGGGTCTACTGGTCGGACTGGGACGGCATCGGCGACGTGTCCAAGTCGATCCAGCTCCAGCGCGGCCTGTCGGCAGTGAACCTGGCCACGCCGTCCATCGGCGGTAGCCTGAACATCATCACCGATCCGGCCTCGCAGAAGCCGGGCGTCCTGCTGAAGCAGGAGTTCGGCAACGACGGCTTCCTGAAGACGACGGGCGTCGTCAAGACGGGCCTGTTGAATGACAAGTACGCGCTCATGGCGGGCGTCGTGCGCAAGACGGGCGACGGCTGGGTGCAGGGCACGTGGACGGACGCGTGGGCGTACTACGCCGCCGGCACGTTCATCCTGAACCACAGCAACCGGTTCGACCTGTTCGCCCTGGGCGCGCCGCAGCGCCACGGCCAGAACCTGTATGCACAGAACATCGGCGCGTTCGACCAGAAGTACGCATTGAGCTTGCCCGGCTACCTGCCGGCGGCCGCGCAGGATTACCCGCAGGCGGCGGCGGGCCGGCGCTACAATGAGAATTACAACACCATCACCATGGACCCGGGCACGCAGGCGATCGGAACCGAGCGCCTGGATCTCTACAAAAAAGGGTTCATGAACGAGCGGATGAACTTCTACAACAAGCCCCAGATCAATCTGAACTGGTACAGCCAGCTGTCCGGCGACCTGCTGTGGTCGACGGTGGCCTACTACTCCGGCGGCAAGGGCGGCGGCACGGGCACCATCGGTAACCTGGTGTGGGACTACAGCGGCCCGTCACGCATCGTGAACTGGGACGCCACCATCCAGCGCAACGACACCAGCTCCACCGGCGCCCTCGGCGTCCTGCGCAGCAGCCGGAACAACCAGTGGACGTGGGGTGCCATCTCCAAGCTGAAGGCCACGGTTTCGGACGCGGTGACGGTGGAGGGCGGCGTCGACTGGCGATCTGCCACCATCGAGCACTACCAGGAGGTCTTCGATCTGCTGGGCGGCAGCTACTTCAACTGCTCGAGCGCGACCTACTGCGGGCCCAGTGATTTCTGGACGGGTACGCAGTCGCAGCGCGGACTCGGCCAGAAGCTGAACTACTACGAGACCAACACGGTCAACTGGATCGGCGGGTACCTCCAGGGTCAGTATGCCAGCGGGCCGGCCACGGTCTACGGCATGGGCGGCATCTCGTCCGTCAAGTACAGCTTCACCGACCACTTCCGCGATGACGGCACCGGCAAGCCGTACAAGCTCGAGTCCAGCTCCGTGCCGGGCTATCAGCTGAAGGCCGGCGGTCTGTACAACCTGAACGACCAATTCGATGTGTTTGTGAACGCCGGCTACGTGGCGAAGGTGCCGATCCTGGACAACGTGATCAACGATGTGTACGGCATCCTGAACCAGGACCCGACGACGCAGAAGTACACGGACGTCGAGGCGGGCATGGAGTACCATGCGTCGGGCGTGCCGCTGACGGCCAAGGTGAATGTGTACAACACGCAGTGGCGGGATCGCAGCACCACGAGCAGCCTGTACGATCCCACGACGGGTCAGGACTACTATATCACCATGACCGGTGTGAACGAGCTGCACCGGGGGCTGGAGCTCGAAGCAGCGTACCAGCCGGTGAGCGCCGTGCGCCTGGACCTGTCCGCGTCGTTCGGCAACTGGAAGTACACCGACGACGTGAGTGGCACGTACCGTGTGCCGGGGGTCGACACGATCGTCGACTACAGCTTCTATATCAAGAATCTGAAGGTCGGCGATGCGCCACAGACGCAGTTCGCCTATGGCGTTAGCCTGTTCCCGACGTCCGGCCTGTTCCTGCAGGTGCAGGGCTTCAGCTTCGCCAACTACTACGCGAAGTTCAATCCGTTCGACCGGACGGATCCGACGGACCGGACGCAGAGCTGGAAGGTGCCCAACTACTCGCTGTTCAACCTGCACGCCACCTATGATCTGCCGAAGTCGTTCACGCGCGGCCTGGACGTCCAGGTGTTTGCCCACCTGTTCAACCTGTTCAACCAGGTCTACATCCAGGACGCGACGGACAACTCCAGCTACAACGCGTACGATTACAACCACAGCGCGGACGACGCCGAAGTCTTCATGGGCGCGCCGCGCACCTTCAACATGGGTCTGAAGATCAACTACTGACCCGGCCTTTGGAAAACGGGGCACCTGCACGGTACCCCGATACGGGAGCCTCGCCGCGATCGCGGCGGGGCTCCCGTGCATCCCGGCGCGTCGGCCGGGCCCGGCCCCGCGTTCCTGCTGGACCTGCCCCTGCCGTGCGAGCCATATTGGAGGAAGACCCACCCGGCAGGTTCCCCGATGCTCACACCGGAAGATGGAGTTGGCCCATGCGTATTGTGGATGTCCTGAACGCGAAGGGGGGCGACGTGGTCACCATCTCGCCGGCCCACACGGTGCTGGGCGCCATGAAGATACTGGTGGAGCACAACATTGGCGCCGTGGTGGTCGAGGACGACGACCGCGTGTGCGGCATGCTGAGCGAGCATGATATCCTGCGCGTCGCGACGCGCGATCCGTCGGGGTTCGCGGACACGAAGGTGGACGACGTCATGACCACCGACCTGGTCGTGGGCGTGGAGAACGACAAGCTGGACTATGTGATGGACGTCATGACCCGGAATCGGGTCCGACATCTGCCCATCATGCGGGCAGAGGCTCTGGTAGGCATCATCTCCATCGGCGACGTGGTGAACGCAATGCGGCGGGACACCGAGTCGGAGAACCGGTACCTGCGGGACTACATCGCCGGCGCTTGACCCGCTTGCAGGCGCCCGGCCATCTTCCCGCCGGGCGCGAGGCCGGGGCGCCAGCCGACGCCCGCGGTTCGCCGGCGCCACGCGCGGGAGAGGAAATGCCGTCCAGCGATGAAGACAGAAGCGAGTTGATCTCCGCCGTCCGCGACGGGCTCATCGGCACCGACGAGGTCGTCGCGGGTCCGTTCGGACCGCGGCGCATCACCTACGCGGACTACACGGCGTCCGGCCGGTCGCTGGCCTTCCTGGAAGACTTCCTGCGCGCGCAGGTGCTGCCTCATTACGGGAACACGCATACGGAGACGTCGGAAACCGGTCGCCAGACCACCACGTTCCGCGAAGACGCCCGCCGCATCATCAAGCGGGCGTGCGGCGCCACCGACGACGACGCGCTCATCTTCTGCGGCTCCGGCTCCACCGCCGCCATCGACCGCCTCATCACCATCCTGGGCC
>JARRJS010000169.1:0-7422 GCA_037388885.1 Gemmatimonadota bacterium | reverse complement strand
GGCTCGCCCGCGAGCATCTCGTACACGACGCAGGCCAGGCTGTACACGTCGCTCCTGGCATCCGGCTCCGGCTCGCCCGTCGCCTGCTCCGGGCTCATGTACTGGGGCGTGCCCAGGGAAACGCCCGTGCCGGTGAGGCGGTCCTCCACCGCAGCGCTGGCAGCCAGCGCGATGCCAAAGTCCGCCAGCACCGCCTCGCCCTCGTACAGCAGGATGTTCTCCGGCTTGATGTCCCGGTGGATCACACCCTGGCCATGCGCGTACTGCAACGCAGCAGCCACCTGCCTGGTGATGCGCAGCACGTCCTGCACGGGCAGCTGGTGCTCACGGTCCAGCGCCTGCCGCAGGGACTCGCCCTGCACGTACGGCATGACGTAGAACAGCACGCCGGCGGCTTCGCCCGAGTCGTGCAGCCCCAGGATGTGCGGATGGCTCAGGTGCGCCGCGATCCGGATTTCCCGCAGGAACCGCTCGGGTCCAAGGGCCGCCGCCAGATGTGGGCGCAGCACCTTGACCGCGACCTTGCGATGGTGCTTCAGGTCCTCGGCCAGGTACACCGTGGCCATGCCGCCGCTGCCGAGCTCCCGCTCCATGGCGTAGCGGCCGGCCAGTGCGGCGTTCAAGTGTTCCAGCTGTTCCTGCGGCATTCGTCAGCAGACATCCGGGTGGCCATCAGGGCGGTTAGGGAGATGGCGAGATGGCAAGGCATCAAGATGCGACCGGACGCAGGCAACCCGCAATGGCCGGTGGTGCGTGCCGGCCCAATAGGCGCCCTCAACTCTCCGGGAGCGACGCGCCGATCTGGCTCATGATCCGAACAAGATCGGCGAGGTCCCGATCGTCGAGTGAGTCGCCGAACACCTGCTGCAGGAGATCGTGGTGGCCCTGGCGGGCCTCCATCACCATGGACCGGCCCCTTGGAGTGACGGCAGCAAACGCGGCACGGGCATCACGGGGATCCGGGTCGCGGCGAACGAGGTTGGCCCGCTCCATGCGGTCCAGCAGCTTCGACACGCCGGACTGGGACAGCAGGATCGAGGAGGCGAGGTCGCTCAGCCCGAGTCGTCCGCCTGCGTTGACGAGCTGGGCGAGCACGTCGTAGCGGGCCATCGTGAGCCCGTGGTCCTTGCGCATCTGCGCCTCGACCCGGTCCCACAGCCGGGAGTGGGTGCGGACAAACGACAGCCAGGCCGGCATCCAGCGCTCATAGCTCTCAGCAACCATGTATAAAGATGTTGTCGAAGTACTTGACATGTCAAGTATTGCCATTTACCATTTGAGAGTCGCAAATACTTTCCCTTACAGATCAGGAGACAGCACCATGGCTGAAGTCATCGTCCTCGAGTTCTCGGCGCCCGACGCCGGCAGCATTTACATGCGGGTGAACGGCATCCTGGGCTGGGGTGGCGTGCCCGGCCCGGACGCGAGGCCGGAGGGCCTGATCAGCTCCATCGCCGGGGGGACGGGTGACAAGCTGATCGTCGTCGAGGTGTGGGAATCCAAGGCACACCAGGAGACGTTCATGCAGAACGCGCTCGGCCCGGCGCTGGCGGAGGCCAAGGTCGCCCCGCCGTCTCGCGTCGAGTGGTTCAACGAGATCATCGACTTCCACCTGGACTGAGGGGCCTTCCGGCGATCCGGCCGGATGACCGATTTCACAAACGGGAGGTATTCAATGTTCGCAGTGGTCATGTTCTTCGACGGGGAGTCCGAGGAAGATCTCGCCGCCGGTATCGAGCACGTCGAGGACGAGGTCATCCCGGCTCTGGCGGACGCGGACGGACTGCAGGGCTGGTGGCTCGTGGATCGGGAAGCAGGCCGCCGCCTGTCGGTCCTGGTGTGCGACACGCAGGAGCATTTCGATGCGGGCATCGCCCGCATCCAGGAGGCGCGCGCAAAGGACCCGGACCGGCGCCGGCCCGCTCCGAGCTCCGTGGCGCGTTTCGAAATCTACGGGTCCACGACGGGAGCCAGCTGACGCGCGGCGCCCCGGGCGTTGCAGCCGGCCCCTGTCCGGCCGCTCGTACACACGAAAACCCCGCAGCCCGTAAGTGACTGCGGGGTTTCCCGTTACACGAGTGGGCCGGGTGGGACTCGAACCCACGACCCTGGGCTTAAAAGGCCCCTGCTCTGCCAGCTGAGCTACCGGCCCCGCGCAAAGTTAACGGGCGGGTCACTGCCCGCCTACCCCTGCCGATTTCCCTCTTCCTTGCCGCCGGCGAAGGACCAGCGGTAGCCCATCCAGGCGCCGATGACGGCGGCGACGATCTGTTCGAGGATGACGAAGGTGGTGGCTGCCGGTGACAGGCCGCTCCAGGTGGCGCCGCCGACGGTCCACGTGGCGAGGGCGTTGGCCACGACCCATATGACGAGGGAGGCCAGGCCGATGGCGACGCCGTGGAGGATGGGCGCCTCAGGTGCGCGCGCGCCGGTGAAGAAACCGCCGACCCAGAATCCGATGAGCACGGCCAGCAGGACGCCGTTGACGCCGGACCCCGGGTCGTCGCCCATGAATCCGATGCTGATGAAGGCGAGGATGAGGGCGGATGTCACGGCGGCGGAAACGAGCCAGCCGACGATGACGCGAATGAAACCGACATTCTGGAGGTGTTCCGTATGCATGTCAGCGCCCGAGCTCGAGGTCGAGCTGCGCCACGGGGGTAAAGGTGTTCCGGTGGTGAGGCGTGGGCCCCAGCTCCCGGAGCGCGGCCATGTGTTCGGCGGTGCTGTAGCCGGCGTTGTGCTCCCAACCGTAGCCGGGGTATCGCGGGGCGAGTCGTCGCATGAGGCGGTCCCGCACCACCTTGGCGACGATGGACGCGCACGCGATGCTCTGGCACTTGGCGTCGCCCTTCACCACGGCCGTCTGCGCCCAACCCAGGTCCGGCACGGGCCGGCCGTCCACCAGCACGTGAGCGGGCGTGACGCCCAACCGGGCCAGGGCCCGGCGCATGGCCAGGTGCGTGGCCCGGTAGATGTTGTAGCGTTCGATCTCGCGCGTGCTGGCAGCGCCGAGACCGACGGCGACCGCCGTCTGTTGGATCTCCAGGAACAGCTCCTCGCGCAACTCCGGCGTCAGTGCCTTGGAGTCCCGGGCGCCGCGCACGCCGTGGTCCGGCTCCAGCACCACGGCGGCCGCCACCACCGGCCCCGCCAGCGGTCCGACGCCCACCTCGTCCACGCCCGCCACCCACTCGCCGCGGGCCCAGTGCTCCCGCTCCAGACTCAGCGGCGCGGCCCGGCCGCGCTTGCGCCGGCCCTGGACCATGGCGGGCCCGCGCGTCAGGTCTGCTTCTCGCGGATCCGCGCCGCCTTGCCCTTGCGGGCCCGCAGGTAGTAGAGCTTGGCCCGCCGGACATGCCCGCGCCGCACCACCTTGATGGACTGCAGCGACGGCGAATGCAGCGGGAAGATGCGCTCGACGCCGATCCCGCCGGAGACCTTGCGTACGGTGAACGTCTCCTTCAGGCCGCCGCCCTTGCGCGCGATGCACGTGCCCTCGAACGCCTGCAGCCGCTCCTTCTCCCCTTCCCGCACCCGCACGTTGACGCGAACCGTGTCGCCCGGCGCGAAGTCCGGCACATCATCGCGAAGCTGGTCCTTCTCGAGCTCGCTGATCCGACCCATTCTCTCATCTCCTCGCCTGGCGCGCCGTCAGTCCGCACGCGCTTCATATTCCCGCAGATACCGTTCCCACAGATCGGCGCGCCGCTCCCGCGTCAACCGCTCCGCTTCCGCCCTGCGCCACGCCTCGATTTTCGCATGATCCCCGGAGCGCAGCACCTCCGGGACTTCCAGCCCCCGGTACTCCGGCGGCCGTGTATACGACGGCGGGCTCAGCAGCCCTTCGTCGTAGAAGCTGTCTCCAGCCGCCGACTCGTGCGTGCCCAGCGCACCGGGCAACAGCCGCACCACCGCATCCGCCACTGCCAACGCCGCCGCCTCACCGCCGCTCAGCACGAAATCGCCCAGCGACACTTCCTCCGTGGCCAGCGCATCCGCTACTCGCTGGTCCACGTCCTTGTAGTGCCCGCAGAGCAGCGTCAGCTCCGGCTGCACCGCGTAGCGCACCGCGTCGTCGTGGCCGAACGGCCGACCCCGCGCCGACAGCAGCACCACCGGGCCGACCGGCTCCAGATCGTCCAGCGCCTCGAAGAACGGCTCCGGCTTCATCACCATGCCCGAGCCACCTCCGAACGGCGCATCGTCCACTGTGCGATGCCGGTCGTGCGTGTAGTCCCGCAGGTCGACGACCCGGTACTCCACCAACCCGGCCTCGGCCGCACGCCCCGGAATGCTCAGCGACAGCGGCGCTTCGAAGAACCCCGGGAAGATGGTCAGTATGTTGATGCGCACCATCCACCTCCCGAGTCCGCATGCCGGTGCGGGTGCGAGACGCGGAACCCAAGACCCAAGACCCGAGACCCGTGCCCGAGACCCGTGCCCGGGACCCCTGCCCGTGCCCGAGACCCCTGCCCGGGCCCCCGCCCCCGCCCCCGCCTGCCGTATCAGATGTCGAGCAGTCCCGGCGGCGCCTCAATGACCAACCGCCCGCCCTCCAGGTCCACGACCTTCACGATGCGCCGGGCCAGCGGAATCAGGTGGATCCGGTCGTCCGCCTTCACCTCCAGCAGGTGCGCGGGTTCCGTCTCGAACACCTCCTGCACCCGGCCCACGACCGTGCCGTCGGCCGTCTCCACCTGCAGGCCGAGCAGCTCGTGGTACATGAACTCGTCCTCGGCCGGCTCCGTCAACTCGTCCGCGGGCACCAGCACGTAGCGACCCGCCAGCAACTCCACCGCCGTCCGGTCGTCCAGACCTTCGAACTTCACCAGCAGGCCTCGCTTGAACGACCGCGCCCGCTCCACCACCAGCGGTTCCGGCGCCACGCCCACCGCCCCCTGCTCATCGCCCAGGATCAACGTGCGACCCGGTGCAAACACCTCGTCCGGCGTGTCCGTCAGCGGCCAGACGAACATCTCCCCCTTCGTTCCGTGCGGCTTCGGCAGATGCCCCACGACCAGATGATCCGGCGGTGCCGGCCGTCCGGTCACGTCACCCTACTCCTCCGCCTTGTCCTTCTTCTTCCCGCCGGCCTTCGACTTCGCCTTCGACTTCGCCTTCGATGACGTCTTCGCCTTCGGCTCTTTCTCGGCCGCCTTCTTCTTGGCAGCCTTCTTCGCCTTCGGCTTGGCTGCCTCGGCCTCCGGGGTCTCAACCTCCGCAGCCTCGGCTTCCGCCGCTGCCGCTTTCTTCTTCGAGCCCTTCTTTGCTTTCGGCTTCTTGGCTTCCGGGGCGGCCTCCTCGGCCGGTTCCGCTTCGGCGGCAGGCGTCTCCTCCGCAGCTGGCGCTTCTTCGGCTTCGGCGGCCGGAGCCTCGGCTTCAGCAACTGGTGCTTCGGCCTCGGCAGCCGGTGCTTCCTCGGCCTCAGCGGCGGGAGCCTCGGCCTCAGCGGCCGGAGCTTCGGGCTCGGCGGCCGGAGCTTCGGGCTCGGCGGCCGGAGCTTCGGGCTCGGCGGCTGGAGCTTCCGCAGCTTCGGCGGCGGGCGTTTCCTCGGGGGCAGCCTCAGCGACTGGAGCCTCCTCAGCCGCCTCGGCGGCGGCCGCTTCCTCGGCGACAGCCTCAGCCGCCGGAGCCTCTTCAGCCTCGGCAGCCGCAGGTCGCCTGCTTCTTCATGGGCTTCGCCGCCGTCTTGCGCGACTTCGGCTCCTCACCCGGCTTCACATACTGGACCTTGGCGTCGCCGCCCTTGCGCGCCTTGTTGACCAGCGTGCGCGCGGTCTCCGTCAACTCGGCGCCCTTGGATAGCCAGTCATCCACCCGTTCCAGGTCGAGCATGAGGTACGCCGGTCGCGTACGCGGGTTGTAGAACCCGATGCTCTCGATGTACTGGCCATCCCGCGGCGTGGCGGAGTCTGCCACGATGATGCGGAAGTAGGGCTGCTTCTTCCGGCCCACGCGCCGGAGTCGGATCCTTACGGACATCTGCTCCTTCGTCTCGCTCTGGTTGTCCCGTGCTCAGCGGCCCAGCATGCCGGGCATGCCGCCCCCGAACATGCCTCCACCGCCCCCCATCATGCCGCCCATGCCCATCTTGCGGAGCTGCTTCATCATCTTCTGCATTTCCCTGAACTGCTTCAGCAGCTGATTCACTTCGTGCACCGGCCGGCCGGAGCCCCTGGCGATCCGTGCACGGCGCGAACCGTTCAGGATCTCGGGCTTCTTCCGCTCCTGGGGCGTCATCGACAGGATGATCGCCTCCACGTGCTTCAGCCGCTTCGGGTCCACGTTCGCCTGCTTCAGGGCCTTGCTGTTCACGCCCGGGATCATCTTCAGCAACCCCTCGAGCGGGCCCAGCTTTTGGATCTGGCCCATGGCCCGGAGGAAGTCCTCCAGGTCGAACTTGCCTTCCTTCGCGACCTTGCGCTCCAGCCGCTCCGCTTCGTCCCGGTCGATCGTCTGCTGCGCCCGCTCCACCAGCCCGACCACGTCGCCCCGCTGCAAGATGCGGTCGGCCATGCGGTACGGATCGAACACGTCCAGGTCCGCCGGACGCTCGCCGATGCCCACGAACTTGATGGGCACGCCCACCGCGCCGCGGATGGACAGCGCCGCACCGCCCCGCGCATCCCCGTCCATCTTGGTCAGGATCACGCCCGTGAGCCCCACCGCCTCGTGGAAGCCCTCGGCGATGCGCACCGCCTCCTGCCCCGTCATGCCATCCGCGACCAGCAGCACCTCCGTCGGCTCGATCGCCGCACGCACGCGCCGCAGCTCGTCCATGAGCGCGTCGTCGATCTGCAGCCGACCGGCGCTGTCCAGGATCAGCGAACGACGCCGATCCGACGACGCCCCCTCCAGCGCATGCCGCGCCAGCTCCGCCACGTCCTTCTCGTCCCGGTCCGAGAAGACCGGCACGCCGATCTGCTCGCCCAGCGCCTCCAGCTGATCGATGGCCGCCGGCCGGTACACGTCCAGCGCCGCCAGCATCGGAGAGCGGCCCTCCCGCTCCAGACGACGCGCCAGCTTCGCCGCCGTCGTCGTCTTACCCGAACCCTGCAACCCCACGAGCAGCACCGTCGTCGGACCCGCCGGCGCCGTCTCCAGCGGCTTCCGGTCCCCGCCCAGCAGCACCACCAGCTCGTCGTGCACGATCTTCACGATCTGCTGGCCCGGCGACACCGACTTCAGCACCTGCTCGCCCAGCGCACGCTCTTCCACCCGTGCCAGGAAGTCCCGCGCGAGCTGGTAGTTCACATCGGCTTCCAGCAGCACGCGACGGATCTCCCGCAGGCCCTCCCGGATCATGGGCTCCGTCAGGAGTCCACGCTGCCGGAACCGCCCCAGCACCCCGTCGAGCCTTTCCGCGAGCTCGTCGAACATCGTCCCCGCCGAATACCGATTCACCGCGTCCGAACGTTC
>JARRJS010000168.1:0-10476 GCA_037388885.1 Gemmatimonadota bacterium | reverse complement strand
GGCGCCGGCAACCCCTTCGGCCAGATGTACACCCTCAAGGACGCGGCCGACGCCAAGCGCATGGTGGACTTCTGGGCCGACGCGGGCGCCACGTCGTTCAAGGCGTACATGCTCATCACGCGGGCCGAGCTTGCCGCCGCCATCAAGGAGGTCCACGCCCGGGGCATGAAGATCACCGGGCACCTGTGTTCCGTGACGTACCACGAGGCTGCGGACCTGGGCATCGACGACCTGGAGCACGGCTTCTTCGTTTCCACGGACTTCGTCAAGGACAAGAAGCCCGACGTGTGCCCCGGGCAACGCGCGGGCATGGAAGCGCTCGACCGGGTGGACCCCGATAGCCCCCGCTTCATGGCCCTGGTAGACACTCTGATCGCGCACCACGTGGCGGTGACGTCCACCCTCACCGTGTTCGAGACGTTCACCCCCGGCCGTCGGGTGCCGCCGGGCCTCGACGTCCTGGACCCCATCCTCAAGCAGCAGTTCGAGCAGACGTACCAGCGCATCCAGAAGGACACGGCGTCCATCTACCCGTCGCTGCTCAGGGAGGACATGGCCATGGAGCTCCGCTTCGCACGGGCGGGCGGGCTGCTCCTTGCCGGCACCGACCCCACCGGCTACGGCGGCGTCATCCCCGGCTACTCGGACCAGCGGGAGATCGAGCTGCTGGTGGAAGCCGGCTTCACGCCGCTCCAGGCCATCAAGATCTGCACCCTCAATGGCGCCACCTTCCTGGGTAGGGCGCATCGCATCGGATCCCTGGCCGTCGGCAAACAGGCGGATCTGGTGGTCATCGGCGGCAACCCGGCAGCCAACGTGTCGGACATCCGCAACGTGGAGATGGTCTTCCGCCAAGGCGTGGGCTACGACCCGGCGAAGCTCATCGCGAGCGTGAAGGGTCGGGTCGGATTGTTCTGACGAGCGGCTGATCACTGTGTAATTGCGAAGTTTGTAATCGCACAGCAGAGAGGGATGGGCTTGACACGGATCTCGTGTAACACGAATTTCGTGCCATGGGACGCAAGCTGAAGAACGTCACGGTCACGATGGATGAGGAAACGGCCCGCTGGGCCCGCATCGAAGCGGCGAAGCGAGAGCTCAGCCTGTCCCGCTTCCTCGGTGAGGTTCTGCGTGAGCGCATGGTCGACCAGAACACGTATTCCCGGGCCATGGAGCGCTATTTCTCCCAAGAGCCGCGCCGTCACCGGCGCGCCGATCAACCGCTCCCCACGCGCGACGAGCTGCATGACCGATCCGGTCTTCGTTGACACGAACGTGTTGGTCTATGTCCGGGACGCGACCGAGCCGGAAAAGCAGCGTCGTGCCGCGGAATGGATGGCGGCGTTATGGGAAGCGCGAACGGGGCGGCTGAGCCCGCAGATCCTTCAGGAGTACTACCTCACGTTGACCCGCAAGCTCGACCCGCCGCGGACGCGGGAGGAGGCACGCGATGATGTCACCGCCCTCGTCGCCTGGGGCCCCCTGCCGCCCGATCTCCAGACGTTCGAGATCGCATGGCGGGTGGAGGATCGCTTCGGCCTGTCGTGGTGGGACGCGCTGGTTGTTGCCAGCGCGCTGAGGGCGGAAAGCCCGTGGCTCCTGTCCGAGGACCTGCAGGACGGTCAGGACCTTTTCGGCACGAGAGTCATCAACCCCTTCACGCACGTTCCGGGGGAGATTCCGTGAGCGGCGCCATTCCGTAAACGGCTGACGAACGGGCCAAGGCGAAGGCAAGGCCCCCGTCTGGTCCCGGGATGGTGGCGAGATCTACTACCTGCGCGGAAAATCGATCTTCTCGGTACGCGTTCATCCCGGAGAGCCGTTCTCCGCGGAAGAACCTCGCCTCTTCGTCGAGGCCGATGTCGACCTCCTGTTCTTCGATGTCTCCGCCGATGGTTCGAGGATTGTGGTCCAGACGGCCGCTGGCGTCGGGTCCAGGGGGTCCTCGATCGTCTTCATTCCCCGGGCGCTGTCGCTGCTCAAGGAGAAACGATGACCCTCGACACTTCGACCGCCTGGAAAGGGACGATAGCGCGTCGGGACAGGAGGCGTCCGGGCAGGCTCAGTGTGTCCCCGCCCCCATCCCCGGCACCACCCGCAGCGGATGTCCCCGACGCACCTGGATCTCCACCGCATCACCGCTCAACCCATCCGCGTTGGCGCTCACGCGCATGACGCCCGCGTGGTGAGACCGCAGGATGGCCAGTCCCCTGCCCCGGTACGCCTGCTTGCGATCGGTGTGGTACGGCGTGTGGTCCCGCAGATCGGCGTTGTCCAGCGCGACGATCTCCCCGCCCTGAACGCTGAAGTGCACGTCGTCGTCCGCAGTGGGCACGACGGTGCCGGCACTATCCACGACCTCGAAGTCGACGAGGGCGACGTCGCGCGGGTCGGCCTCAATGGTGTCCGTCCGTACGCGCAGCCGGATGGCGGCGGGCGGCCCGGCGGTGCGCACCTCCGCCTCGCAGGCCACCTTGCCGTCCCGCTTGCCGACGGCGCGCAGCACGCCGGGCTCGTAAGGCACGTCCCAGGTCAGATGCAGATCGGTCGTCGTGGGAAAGACCGGCGGCTGGTCGTAGTGGTTCCAGGACCCCGACGTGCCGGGCCTGGGGAACTGGAGCCGCTTCTCGCCCAGGGAGCGGCCGTTCAGGAACAACTCGACGGTGTTGCAGTTGGTGAACGCGGCGACCGGGATGAGCTGCCCTTCCCTGCCCGGCCAGTTCCAGTGGGGGAACAGGTGCAGCACCGGCTTGTCGGTCCACAGGCTCTGGTACAGGTAGTACGCGTCCTTCGGCACGCCGTCGATGTCCACCACGCCGGCGCCCGCCCCCTTCCCCGGCCAGCGGGTCTCGCCCAGGTAGTCGATGCCGGTCCACATGAAGTCGCCGGCGTAGTAGTCGTGGGTGGTGATCCACTTCCAGAGCGCCTCCGCCCGGATCATGCCCGCCGTGTAGTTGGGCCGCACCATTTCCGTGGAATCGCCCAGCGAGTAGTTGCCGAAGAACGACGTGCGCGCCGCGACGCTCTCCGTGCCGATCATCTTCCAGTCGGGGTGGTCGTGCCGGTCCTCCTCCGCGTACAGCTCCCGGCGCTCGTGCCAGCGGTCGACGTAGTTGTAGCCGACGATGTCCAGGGCGTTCAGGAACTCCTGCGTGGCCGGAACGGGGTCGGCGGCGATCTGGTCGTTACCGGTGGTCAGCGGCCGCGTCGGGTCCACGCGCCGGGCGATGTCCTCCAGCCGGCGCAGCACCCGGGCGCCGTCCGGCGTGGTCTGCTCCCCGATCTCGTTGCCCAGGCTCCAGATGAAGATGGACGGGTGATTGCGGTCCCGGCGGATGAAGTCGGTGAGGTCGCGCTCCGACCAGTCGTCGAAGTACAGGTGGTAGCCATACGGGACCTTGGCGATGGTCCATTCGTCGAACGCCTCGGCCATGACCAGCAAGCCCATGCGGTCGCACAGGTCCAGGAACTCCGGCGCCGGCGGGTTGTGGGACGTGCGGATGGCGTTGACGCCCATGGCCTTCAGCACACCCAGGCGGTAGGCCCAGAGGCTCTCGGGGACCGCCGCGCCCACGGCGCCCGCGGCGTGGTGCAGGTTGACGCCGCGGATCTTGACGGGCTTGCCGTTCAGCAGGAACCCCCGGTCCTTGTCGAACGCCATGGTGCGGATGCCGAACGGCGTGGTGTAGTCGTCCACGACCTTGCTCCCGCCCAGCACCTCCGAACGCACCGTGTAGAGTGTCGGCGAGTCCGTAGACCACAGCGTTGGCTCATGGACGATGAGGGGCTGCTCCAGCTGCGTGGCCTGCCCCGCTGCCAGGTCGAACGCCGTGTCGCCAGCGGCCACCTGATGGCCGGATGGATCCAGGACGATGGTGCGCAGGACGCCGCGGCGCGTGCGGTCGTGGTGGTTCTCGACGCGGGTCCGCACCATGACGACGGCGCGGGCGGTGTCAACGTGCGGCGTCGTGACGAACGTGCCCCAGTGGGCCACGTGCAGCGGATCCACCAGTGTCAGCCAGGTATGGCGGTAGATGCCGCTGCCCGTGTACCAGCGGGAGTTGGGCTGCTCCGAATTGTCCACGCGCACGCCGACAACGTTCAGGCCGGACCGCACGTACGGCGTGATGTCGTAGCGGAAGCTGATGTAGCCGTACGGCCGGTGGCCCAGGTGGTGGCCGTTCAGCCACACGTCGCTGTTCATGTAGACGCCGTCGAACGCCAGCCAGGCCTCGCGGCCGTTGGAGCCCTTCGGCATGCGGAACGTCCTCCGGTACCAGCCGGTGCCCGTGGGGAAGTAGCCGATGCGGCCGCCGCCGGGCGCGTCCTCCCGCGGCGTGCCCTCGATGCTCCAGTCGTGGGGCAGGTCCACCGTGCGCCACGCATGGTCATCGAAGCCCGGCTGCTGGGCGCCCGCGGGGTCGCCAAGGGTGAAGCGCCAGCCGGGATCCATGGACAGGTGCTGGCGCTGCTGGGCCGAGACCGCGGTGGCGGCCGTGAGGAGCATGGCGAGCGGCAGGAAATGGAGGAGGCGTTTCATGGATCCGGATCCCGGTCTGTGGTCACGGGTGCAGTCACGCCAGGGGTTACGGTGCCAAAGGCCCGTCCGTGGCGCGAGGTCGTTTCAGAGTAACGTGGGCCTTGCCAAAAGAACATGCGAGCATGACAAACTCTTTACTCGCCACGGCGATGTCATTACGTATGGAACCAGGTTCCTGCCCGATTCTCATAATCCACGCTGGGCACGCCCGCACTGCGACACCCTGACGGCAGACGTTCTCCTTCGCGCCGTCGGGTTGCTCATCACGCACTGCTTCCAAACCGACGTACGCCATACGTCGCGGCCTCCATCGCCGCGATTCGCTGCTGCCGTTCTGATCCGAAGCGGATCAGGTCCGGCCCGCACCTCACGGAGCGAGCCCCGTCGCATGGAACGCCCCGGGCAGAGGTTCCCGGGCGCCCATGGGTCGGGGTCAGAGCAGAGGCCGCCAGCTCGCATCGGCCATCTTCCGGGCGTTCATGAACCGGGCAGATGGTCGCCGCGCGGGCGGCAACCTTTGGCGGTACCGATTCGTCTGATGGACCTCACTACTCTCAACAGAGGAGACGAACCATGTCTCACCATCAACGTCGCATCATTGCCCTGCTCGCCTTCGTGGCCGGCGGCATCCTGGCCGGCTGCAGCGACGTTCCTTCCAACGGCCCGCCAGCCACGCTCCTGGCGCCAGCCGTTCCGAGCGCCGACGCCGCCTTCGTCGGGCGGATCCCCTTCACGGAGCCCGGCGTCGTGTTCCCCCCGCTTGACGCGCCCTGCCTGAATCTTGGTGAGTCGCTCACCATCACGGGCACCATCTCCGGGTGGTATCAGCTCACGCAGACCTCCCTCGGCCATCAGCACTGGCAGGAATACGATGATTTCACCGGACTGACGGCCAGCGGCGGTGGCCGCACCTGGTCCGCCGGCCCCGGCGCCCACGAAATCTGGAGCGAGAACCTCCCCGCCACCGACGAAGGTTACGGTGAAACCGCGTACGACATCGTGCATGAAGGCCGCTCGCCCTTCGTCGGCCCCGACGGCACCACGCAATTCATTCTGGTGCACCGCATCCACCAGGTCCTGACCCCGGGTCTCGATCTGGTGGTGGACAACGTCAGTGCCCTCAAGGTCCAGTGCGTCCAGGCCCTCCCTCGCACTTCCGGGGCGGTTGCCTGCTACCCGGCTTTCCCGGCGCCGCCGCCCGCTTTCGCTGCCGGATACGACGCTTTGAACCGGGCGTACGCCTGCTCGTAAGCCTCGTGCGCACCAGGTTCGGGGTGTTCCAGGGGTCCCCGGGTCAACGTGGCCGCCGTGGCTGCCGCCAGATCCGGGAATGCCCCCGCCCCCACCGCCGCCAGCAGCGCTGCGCCATACGCCGACCCTTCCTCCCGGTCCACGGTCGCGACGGGCACGCCGTACACCTCGGCCTGGAGCCGACGCACGAACGGGCTGCGCGCACCGCCCCCCGTGAGGAGCACGTATTCGGGTGCCAGCCCAAGCTCGCGCAGGATCTCCAACGAATCACGCATGGCAAAGCAGATGCCTTCCAGCACGGCGCGGGAGAGGTGCGTTCGGTCGGTGGCGAGACTGAGCCCGAGGAATGCACCCCGCGCGGCGCCATCCCGGTGCGGCGTGCGCTCTCCCTGGAGGTACGGCAGAAACGTGACGCCGCCGGCGCCGCGGGGGGCGCGTGCCGCTTCATCGTTCAGAGCGCTGCCCGCGTCCGGGACATCCTCGCCGCCCCGCACGTGGTCGCGGTACCATCCGAAGGCACCGCCTGCGGAGAGGACCACCCCGATGATGTACCACGTGTCGGGAACCACGTGGCAGAATGTGTGCGCTCGCAACCCCGGATCCACGTGGGGTGCCGGGACCGGGGCGAGGAGGGTGCCCGACGTGCCCCAACCGGCCACGGCCTGGCCCGGACTCACCACGCCCACGCCGGCGGCACCGCATGCGTTGTCCGACCCGCCCCCAACCACCGGCGTGCCTGCCGCGAGCCCCGTGGCCCCTGCCACCTCCCGCGTCACCCGGCCCAACACTTCGCCCGAGCCGCCCACCGGTGGCAGGATCGACGCCGGCACATCCACGGCCGCCAGTATGTCGTCACTCCACGTCAGGGCAGCAGGGTCGAACATGAGCGTGCCGGACGCATCGGACGGCTCCGTCGCCAGGACGTCGGTCAACCGAAAGCGCACGAAATCCTTGGCCAACAGCAGAGTGGCCAGACGCTCGAACGCGGCCGGTTCCTTGTTGCGCAACCAGAGCACCTTCGGCAGCGTGAACCCTTCGAAGGCAGCATTGCGGACCCATTCCCGCAACCGGTCCTCGCCCCCTGCTCGTTCGGTGATCTCCCTGCACTCCGCGCTCGTTCGGCTATCGCACCAGAGGAGTGCAGGCCGGATCACGGCGCCCGCGGCATCCAGAAACACCGACGAATGCATCTGGCCGGACAGACCCACGGCTGCAACGGGGCCGGGCGCGGCCGACATCACCTCCCGGATCGCCGCCACGCTGGCGCGCCACCACGATTCCGGATCCTGCTCCGCCCAGCCTGGGTGTGGAGAGTGCAGCTCTAGCGGGCTGGACGCGCCGGCGACCACCGTACCCAACGGCTCGACCAGAATGGCCTTCACAGCGCTGGTCCCGATGTCCACCCCAAGGAACCGATCCGCCGCCACGTCAACGCACTCCCAGGAGCAGCTCCATGGTCAGCTGATCGAGGCGTTCATAGCCGTAGCCGCGGCCGCGCAGCGCTTCCAGGTCGTACCGTTCCTCCTTCAACCCCTCCGCCCCTTCCCGACTGAACACGACGGGCGATGACGACGCCCGCTCCCGGAGCTCCTGCAAGACCGCCTGGATCTCCGGATCTGCGTGAAAGCGAGCTACCTTCTCCTTGAGGATCAGGTACGTCCGCATGCTTCCCGCCGCGAAGGCCCAGACGCCTTCCTCGTCCTCCGTCCGGTATGCGTGGCTGTCGAAATGCCGCATCCCGTCCCAGCCCGAATCCTCCAGGAGCTTGACCAGGAAGAACGCCGCCTTGGGGTCGGCGCTGCCGAACCGCAGGTCCTGGTCGAAGCGGCCGGGCTTCTGGTCGTTCAGGTCGATGTGGAACAGCTTGCCCGCGTCCAGCGCCTGCGCCACGGCGTGCGTGAAGTCCAGCCCGGCCATCCGCTCGTGTGCGACCTCCGGGTTCACACCCACCATCTCCGGATGGTCCAGCGTCTGGATGAAGGCCAGCATGTGGCCGGTGGTGGCCAGGAACATGTCTCCCCGCGGCTCATTCGGCTTCGCCTCCAGCGCAAACCGCAGATCGTACCCCTGCGACAGGGTATATTCGCACAGGTAGTTGATGGCTTCGCGGTACCACCCCAACGCCGTGCGCGCGTCCTTCCCCACGTTCGTCTCGACACCCTCCCGACCACCCCAGAACACGTACGTGCGAGCCCCCAGCTCCACGCCGAGGTCCATGGCGCGCATCGTCTTCTGCAACGCATAGCGCCGCACTGCACCGTCGTTGCTCGTGAAAGCACCATCCCGGAAGGCCGGGTCGGCGAACAGATTCGTCGTCGCCATGGGGACCTTCAGGCCCGTTGCGTCCAGCGCCGACCTGAATTCCCGGACGATCCGGTCCCGTTCCGCAGCCGACGCGCCCGCCGGCACCAGGTCGTTGTCGTGCAGGTTCACACCGTACGCCCCCAGCTCCGACAACCGCTGAACGATCCGCACCGGTGACAGGCGCGGGCGCACCGGTTCCCCGAACGGATCCCGGCCCGGGTTGCCTACGGTCCAGAGGCCGAAGGTGAATCGATCCTCCGGACGCGGGGTGTACTTGTCAGACATGGACGATGATGTCATTGGAGGAATACAGACCCCGGCAACGTACCCCACGGGCCACCGCCGCGAAAGACACCAACCATCAAGTAGTTGTAGCGTTGCCGGAGCGCCAATTGCGAGAAGCTTGACCTGTCACCCGTTCAGGCCCTATGCTCGCGGTGACGCCCGGCAGGGCGCTCAGACTCCCCGGTTCCCCAAGGGATCCACCCATGACCGACTTCACGGAGCGCCTGCAGACGGCGGTCGTTGACCGCTACCGCATCGAGCGGCGCCTGGGCGAGGGCGGCATGGCTACCGTCTACCTGGCTCACGACCTGAAACACGACCGCCCGGTCGCCCTCAAGGTGCTGCGTCCCGAGCTGGCCGCCGTCATCGGCGCCGAGCGCTTCCTCGCCGAGATCAGGACCACCGCCAACCTCCAGCACCCCAACATCCTGCCCCTGTTCGACTCCGGCGACGCCGATGGCCAGCTCTTCTACGTCATGCCCTACGTGGAGGGCGAGTCACTGCGCGAGCGCCTCGAGCGGGAGAAGCAGCTGCCGGTGGAAGATGCGGTGAAGATGGGCGTGGAGGTGGCCAGCGCGCTGGACTACGCCCACCGCCAGGGCGTGGTGCACCGCGACATCAAGCCGGAGAACATCCTGCTGCACGATGGCCGGGCGCTGGTGGCGGACTTCGGCATTGCTCTGGCCCTGTCCACGGCGGGCGGCTCTCGCATGACGGAGACGGGCATGAGTGTGGGCACGCCGGCCTACATGAGCCCGGAGCAGGCCATGGGTGGCCACGAGGTGACGGGCCGCAGCGACGTGTACGCCCTGGGCGCCACGCTGTACGAGGCGCTGGTGGGGGAGCCGCCCTTCACGGGCCCCACGGCGCAGGCGATCATCGCCCGGCTGGTGACGGAGGACCCGCGGCCGCTCGTGAGCCAGCGCAAGACGGTGCCGGCGCACGTGGAGGCGGCGGTGCTGACGGCGCTGGAGCGGCTGCCGGCGGACCGGTTCGCCACGGCGGCCGAGTTCGGCGAGGCCCTGGAGGGACGCCTGAAAGTGCCGGCCCATGCGGGCCACGCGTCCGCCGCATCTTCGCCGGGCAGGCGGAGGACCCTGGTGGAGCTGTCAGGGCGAGGCGTGCTTCTGATCTTCGTCGGGGCTTTGGCGCTGGTGGCTGTTGCCGCCTGGGGCTGGCTGCGCCCGGGCCCGCAGCCCCTGGCCAGCCGGCAGACCATCAAGCTGGGCAGCGTGGATTTCCCCAGCGGCATCGCCCTGGGCACGGCCATCGCGCCGGACGGGTCCGCCATCGTCTTTCCGGACTCGGTGGGCAACGCCCCGCAACTCTGGATCAAGGAACGGGGCGAGCTTGACCCCCGCGTGCTGGTGAAGATGTCCAGCATGACCATCCCGCCGGGCCCGGCCTTTTCGCCGGACGGCAAATGGATCGTGTACACGGACGGGAAGCCCAAGAAGATCGCGCGCACCGGCGGCGCGCCCATCGCGCTGTCCGACAGCGGGGCCGCGTACGGTGCCGCGTGGCTGGACGACGGAACTATCGCGTTCATCGGGTCGAACGGCGACGGGCTGTACACGACGACGGCAGAAGGGGCGCCGACGAAACGGCTGAAGCTGGTGGCCGGCGCCGATTCGGTCGCTGGGCCGCTGCTGCGCGTGGCACCGATCCCGGGCGCCGACGCGGTCCTTCTGGGCGTCGGGCCGCCGTACAACGGCGAAGTCGCCGTGGACCTCGCGACCGGCGTCGAGCACCCGCTGACGCGGGGCGGTATAGGCGCGTGGATCGTGCCCGGAGGCGACGTCGTGTACGCACAGGCGAACGGCGCCCTGTTCGCCGCCCCGTTCGACATGCACGGGCTCGCCCTGGCAGGAGCGCCTGTCTCCGTGGTGGACCAGGTCCGCATGACCACCGGGATGGCGGACGCCAACATGGGAGCGGGCGGCACCCTGCTCTACATCCAGGGTTCCACCACGAACGACGCGGCGCGCCAGCAGCTCGTGTCCGTGGGACGGGACGGCACGGTGACGCCGCTGGATACTGCCTGGACGGTCATCCTCGGGCAGAACGGCGGCGCGGATCTGTCTCCCGACGGTACC
>JARRJS010000167.1:0-5741 GCA_037388885.1 Gemmatimonadota bacterium | reverse complement strand
GGGGGGACGACCTGTTGAGCGCTGCGTTCTTGGTGGACCGCACCACATGGATCGAGTTCGTGGAGCGCGCCGACGACATGAACGCGTCCCACTCGGAGGTGACGTTCGACGTCACCGGTCCCTGGCCACCGTACGATTTCGTGAAGATGAACGTCTAGCGTTCCGACATGCTCGTCGAAGTCGCGCTCCCCCGGCCCATTCCCCGCACCTTCACCTACAGCGTCGAAGCAGATGTGGCGGAGGGCACCCGCGTGCTGGTGCCGTTCGGCCCGCGCCGGCTGATCGGTTGGGTCGTCGCCCGCACGGATCGACCGCCCGACGCCGCCATCCGGCCGGTACGCAGCGTCCTGGACGACGGTGTGCCGCCCGCGCTGCTGCGCCTGTGCCGCTGGATCGCCGATTACTACGTCGCGCCCCTCGGCGTGGTGCTGCGCTCTGCCTTGCCGAATGCCCTGGTCGACACGAAACGCCCCCAGGCGCCGGTGCGTACGCGGCGCGTGCTGGTCCTTACGGACGAGCTGCCCAGCCTGCGCCAGCGCGACGACGTCTTCGCCCGGGCGCACCGGCAACGCGCGTTGTTTGAGCTTCTGCAGTCCATGGGCGGGCGCGCCGAAGTGGCCCACCTGACGAACCGGCTCAACTTCTCCCACTCCGTGCTGCGCGGCCTGGAAGCCAAGGGTCTGGCGCGGTTCGATGACGAGGAGCAGGTGCGGGACCCGTTTGCCGGGGCGGCCGTCCGTCCGGGCCCGCTACCGCCCCTGACGCCCGCCCAGGCCACGGCGGTACGGGCGCTGGCGGAAGCCGCCGGTGCGCCGGCCCGCTCCCGGGAACGCTCCGCGCCGTTCCTGCTGCATGGCGTGACCGGCTCGGGCAAGACCCGGGTGTACATCGAGCTTCTGAAAACCGTGGTGGCCGGTCAGGGGCGCGGCGCCATTGTCCTGGTGCCGGAGATCGCCCTGACGCCGCAAACGGTAGCGCGCTTCCAGGGCAGCTTTGGCGACGACGTCGCCGTGCTGCACTCGGGCCTGTCGGACGGAGAGCGCTACGATGCGTGGCGCGGCTTACGGGACGGGCGCAAGCGCATCGTGGTGGGCGCCCGCTCGGCGATCTTTGCGCCGCTGCCATCCCTGGGCGCCATCGTGGTGGACGAGGAGCACGAGTCCAGCTACAAGCAGTCGGAAGCGCCGCGCTACCACGCGCGCGAGGTGGCCGTGATGCGCGCCCGGCTCGAGGCCGCGGTGTGTGTGCTGGGCAGCGCCACCCCGTCGCTGGAGAGCTGGCACAATACGAACATCGACAAGTACCGGCTGCTGGAGCTGCCGGAGCGCATCGAGGGGCGACCTCTTCCGGAAGTCCGCATCGTGGACCTGCGGGTGAAGGACGGGGCCCGGCGGAAACCGGAGGCATCCGGCGGGCGGCCGCCCGGCGACGCGGCGGCGGTGTGGTCCACGGAGGCGGAGCGGCCCGCTGCCGGGGCCCTGCGCTCACCGGGGCGGGTGCTTTCACCCATGCTCGCGGAGGCCGTGCAGGATCGGCTGAAGCGCAACGAGCAGACCATTCTGCTCCTGAACCGGCGCGGCTACGCCACGTTCGTCCAGTGCCGCAGCTGCGGCAACGTCTGGCAGTGCGAGCATTGCAACGTGTCGCTCACGTTCCATCGGGGGCGACGACGACTGGTCTGCCACTACTGCTTCCACGAGGAGCCGGCGCCCACGCACTGCGAGCGCTGCGGGTCGGGTGACCTGTCGTTTCGCGGGCTGGGTACGGAACAGGTGGAGCGCTCCGTGGCGGAGACGTTCCCCGAAGCGCGCATCGCCCGCATGGACATCGACACGACGTCGGGCAAGTGGGCACACCACGAGATCCTGGGTCGCGTGGAGCGCGGGGAGGTGGATATCCTGTTGGGTACGCAGATGATCGCCAAGGGCCTGGATTTTCCCCGCGTCACCCTCGTAGGCGTGGTCAATGCGGACGTGGGGCTCAACCTGCCGGACTTCCGGGCCAGCGAGCGGACCTTCCAGTTGTTGACGCAAGTCGCCGGCCGCGCCGGCCGCGGTGACCTGGGCGGGCACGTCATAATCCAGACCGCCGTGCCGGGGCATTATGCGGTGCGCCACGCCGTAGCGCATGACTACGTGGCCTTTGCGGAGCGCGAGCTGCGCGAGCGCCAGTCGCCCACCTATCCGCCCCACACCCGCCTGGCGAACGTGGTGCTGAGCGGCCTGGAGGAGGAGGCCGTGCAGGAAGTGGCGGCGTCCACGGCCGCAAACGTGGCGGCCGAGGTGTCGCGACGCCGGGCGCCCGTCGAGCTGGTGGGTCCCGCACCGTGCGTCATCGACCGCATCCGCAAGCGCTGGCGCTGGCATTTCCTGCTGCGCAGCGGCAACACCCGCGCCCTCGGAGTGGCCTGTCACTGGATCCAGCAAACGCAGACGCCGGGGGGGCGTGGCGACCTGCGTATCATCATCGATCGTGATCCCGTGACGCTGCTTTGACTCGCCCAATCTGTTGCGCAGACGACCTTTTTGCTAAAATGTTTAACGGGCGTCGCGCTCGCGCCCGTCCGCCCCTACTTCCAGGCATGCCGCCTGCGCTTTGCCGAGGAAGCTCGTAGCATATTTTGGGGGAAAGGAGCATCCTTCACGCCCATGGGTTGTCTGGCACTGAATGCGTCGTTCGAGCCGCTCACGATCCTCTCCGTTCGTCGAGCGCTTCGCCTCGTCATCGATCGGAAGGCCGAGATCCTCGAGGTGGACGACGCACGCGTGTTCCGCTCCGAGTGGCAGGAGCTGCCGTGCCCGGTCGTCATCCGGCTCGTGCGTTATGTGCACGTGCCTCGCAAGTTCCGGCGCCAGGTCACGAACACGTTCCTGTTCGCGCGGGACGGCTACCGCTGCCAGTACTGCGGCCAGCACCGGTCCCAACTCAAGCACCGGGAGTTCCTCACCCGTGACCATGTGGTGCCCCTGTCCCGCGGCGGGGACAACAGCTGGTCGAATGTCATTACGGCGTGCTCACCGTGCAACAACCGGAAGGGTAACCGTCTGCCGGGCGAGGCCGGCATGAGGCCGCTGACGGCGCCGCGTGAACCGAACTACGTGGAGCTGGTGTGGGCGGTGCGCCGCATCACGGCGGTGCAGGCCAAGTACATCCGGATGTTCTACGGGGAGGACGTGCTGCGGGCGCTCCAGGCCACCACGCATTAGCGACGCCGGGCCGGCGCCGCGCCACCAGTTGCGCCTCAGTCGCGGGCGCCCAGCAGGGTTTCCAGCTTCTCTACCAACCGCCCCGAATCGATCGGCTTTGGAATGAAGTCGTCGGCCCCGGCATCCAGCGCCAGCTGGCGGGCACCGCTCAAGGCCGTGACGGTGATGATGGGCGTTTCCCTGGTTTCCCGGGCCGCACGGATCCGTCGTGTGGCTTCGAACCCGTCCAGCTCGGGCATCATCAGGTCCATCAGGATCAGGTCGGGCCGCGCCCGGCGCGCCAGATCGACCGCCTCCCGCCCATCGACCGCTTCGATCACCTTGTAGCCGAACGCTTCCAGCAGGGCGCTGAGCGCTTCACGGCTGTCCAGGTGATCCTCGGCAACCAGGATCAGGGGCTTGTGCTGACCATTGGCTTGGCCCGGTGCAACCATGATTCGCCCGGTTGTTCGTCGTTCTGACGACCTCGCTGATTCTTCTTCGGATGAGCGCAGACTCATGGCAACGAAAATCGCAAGTTCCGGTCCATCGTCCGTGGGCATGTCGGCCACGACGTTGTGACGATGACCACAATACAAGCCGCTCCCCGACGCCGGCGCGCACCGGCGCGCCGTGGTCGCACTGGACGTGCTGGCGGTGCCTTTCTAGCTTCAGGCCCATGGCCATGGCCTTCCTGACCCGCACGGTCGCCTTTTCGGCTGCACATCGTTACTACCGTCCCGAGTGGAGTGAGCAGGAGAACCGGAGCAAATTCGGTGCCTGCGCCAACCCGCACGGGCATGGGCACAACTACGTGCTGGATGTGACGGTTTGCGGCGAGATCGCGCCGGAGACGGGGTTCTCCGTGGACCTGGCAATGCTGGACCGGTTGCTGGAGGAGGAAGTCGTCGCGCGGTTCGATCACCAGCATATCAATCACGCGATCCCGGAGTTCGGGGAAGGCGGTCTCATCCCCACCAGCGAGAACCTGCTGGCGTACCTGTGGCCGCGCCTGGCCCAGCGGCTGCCGGGCGGCGTACGGCTGCATCGGTTGCGTCTGCACGAGGATGCGCGTCTCTTCGTCGATTACTTCGGAGGCGGCTCGCCATGACGGACGAGAGACGGAGCAACGCGAGCGACGGTCCCGTGCCCGTGCGGGCGTCCATGGGCGCCGCTTCATCGACGGAGCCGGAGACGGAGCCAGCGGGGCAGGGTGCACAGCCCGCGGAGGTGAAACGTTTCAGGCACGGCGAAGAGGAGTGGCTGGCGCGTGTGGCGGGCGAGAGCGCGTACGGAACAGGCGAACGTGGCGCGGCGTACCTGGTGGCTGTGCATTTCTTCCGGGCATCCGACGACGCGACGCCGTTGAAGGAGGCGCTCATCCCAGCCGCGCGCTTCCACGGACTCGCCGAGCCGGAGCTCCGCAAACTGTTGGACAAGGCTGTGAAGATCGACCTGGATCGGGAGCCGTCGGCCGCCAGCCGGCAGGCTCGCCGTTCCCTCGGCGGGCGGTCCGCGAGCGGACGCTCGTCCCATCGCTCATGACGATGTAACGGGGGCATAGAGAGTGGCGGAACAGAAGAAGCGACGCGTGCTGACCGGCGACCGGCCGACGGGCCGGCTGCATCTGGGACACTGGGTCGGCAGCATTCAGAACCGTGTGCGCCTGCAAGACGAAGCCGAGTGCTTCTTCATCATCGCGGACCTGCACACGCTCACCACGCGGCCGGAGAAGGAGCACATCGCGGACCTGCCGGGCAACATCCGGGAGATGGTGCTGGACTACCTGGCGCTGGGGATCGACCCGGAGCGCAGCGTGGTCTTCGTCCAGTCGGCGATTCCGGAGACCACCGAGCTGAATCTGTACTGCGAGATGCTCGTGTCCCTGCCGCGGCTGGAGCGTCTGCCCACCATCAAGGACATGGCGCAGGCGGCGGGGCTGGACGTGATGCCCTTCGGCCTGGTCGGTTACCCGGTGCTGCAGGCGGCAGACATCCTGCTGCCGCGGGCGCACCTGGTGCCGGTGGGCCGGGACAACCTGTCCCACGTGGAAGTGACGCGCGAGATCGCGCGGCGCTTCAACTACCTGTACGGGGACGTCTTTCCGGAGCCGGAGCCGCTATTGAGCGAAGCCGAGATCCTGCCGGGCATCGACGGCAAGCAGAAGATGTCCAAGTCGCTGGGCAATGCCATCCTGCTGTCGGACGGCGAGAAGGCGGTGAACCAGCAGGTCATGCGGATGTTCACAGACCCGAACCGGGTGCGTGCCGACATTCCGGGCACGGTCGAGGGCAACCCTGTGTTCATCTACCACGACCTGTTCAATCCCGACACGGACGAAGTGGCCGACTTGAAGGCGCGTTACCGCGCGGGCAAGGTGGGCGACGTGGAGGTGAAGAAGAAGCTGGCCCGGGCGTTGAACGGCTTCCTGGGGCCGATCCGGGAGCGCCGCAGTGAGCTGGCGGCGCACAAGGACCTCGTGGAGGATGTGCTGGCGACCGGGAATGCGCGGATGCGCGAGGAAGCGGTGGCAACGATGGAACGGGTGAGGGAAGC
>JARRJS010000166.1:0-5799 GCA_037388885.1 Gemmatimonadota bacterium | reverse complement strand
GCCAACCCTGTGGGCGCAGCCATCCCGGTGTTCTTGTGGACCGAGGCGGTGCTGCGGGGCCGCGAGCTGGGCGCGGCCGACGGCGTCGTGTTCGACGGCAGCGTGCCCGACGGACGTACGTTGCGGGACACCGGCGGCGTCCAGAGCGACGACGACGTGGACCCGGACCGGCGCCTGGACAGCGACATCAAGCTCATCTGGGCCGTGGCCAGCAACGCGCTGGTGAACCAGCACGCCAACATCAACCGCACGGTCGAGATCCTGGCGGACGAGTCGCGCGTGGAGTTCATCGCCGTGCAGGACAACTTCCTGACGCCCACCGCCCGCTTCGCGGACCTGGTGCTGCCGGCGTGCACCCAGTTCGAGACCTGGGGGCTGGAGGACGGCTGGAAATACGGCGACGAGGTGCTGCTCATGCCGCCACTGGTGGAGCCGCTGGCGGAGACCCGGAGCGACTACGCCATCTGCGCCGGCGTCGCGGAGCGGCTGGGCATCGGCGAGGCGTACACGGAAGGGCGGGACGAGCGGGGCTGGGTGGAGTGGGCGCTGGAGCGCTACCGCGCCACGCGCTTCCCGGACCTGCCGTCGCTGGACGAGTTGGAGGCGGACAACGTCGGCGTACATACACGACGCGTGGAGAAACCGGCCGTCGCGTTCGCCGGGTTCCGGGCGGACCGCGAGACGCATCCGCTGCCGACGCCGTCCGGGAAGATCGAGATCTTCTCGAAGCAGCTGCACGACATGGCGGACCCGGAGATCCCGCCGGTGCCGAAGTACCTCCAGGAGTGGGAGAGCCCGTTCGGCCCCGAGGCGGAGAAGTACCCGCTCCAGGCCATCGGGCACCACACCATGGCGCGCGTCCACTCCACCCACGACAACAACGATTGGCTGGCGGAGGCGTTCCCGCAGCGCGTGTTCCTGAACGAACTGGACGCCCGCGCCCGGGGCATCGAGGACGGCGACCTGGTGCGCGTGTTCAATGACCGGGGCGCCACGGTGCTGCCCTGCCGCGTCACGAACCGGATCATGCCCGGCGTGGTGGACATCCCGCAGGGCGCCTGGTGGTCGCCGGACGAGGACGGCGTGGACCGGCGCGGCTCGGTGAACGTGCTGACGTCGGAGCGCTGGACGCCGCTGGCGAAGGGCACGGCGCAGCACACCATCATGGTGGAGGTGGCGAGGGAGCCGGCGCAGGTGGGGAAGGGAGCGTCGTCGTGACGCGCCTCGCCTTCTACTTCGACGCCTCCGCCTGCTCCGGTTGCAAGGCCTGCCAGATTGCGTGCAAGGACAAGCAGAGCTCGCCGCTGGGCGTGCGCTGGCGCCGGGTGTACGAGGTGGCCGGTGGCGGATGGCATCAGCGCGGCGCGGCCTGGGTACACGATGTCTTCGCCTACCACCTGTCCGTCGCCTGCAACCATTGCGAGCGCCCCATCTGCGTCGAGGTTTGCCCCACGCGGGCCATTACACAGCGGGACGACGGCGTCGTGCTGCTGGACGCCGAGCGCTGCATGGGCTGCCGCTACTGCGAATGGGCTTGCCCCTACGGCGCGCCCCAGTACGATGTCGACTCCGGCCGCATGTCCAAGTGTGACTTCTGCGTCGACGAGCTGGACGCGGGGCGGCCGCCGGCGTGCGTGGCCGCTTGTCCCATGCGGGCGCTGGACTTCGGGGACATGGCGGAGCTGGCGTCGAGGTACGGGACCGCGGCGGTGTACCCGCTGCCCGACCACGAGCTGACGCGGCCGGCGTTTTACGTGACGCCGCCCGGGGGCGCGGAGCCCACCGTTCCGGCGGCGTCGGTGCGTGTTCTCGGCCTCACCGAGGAGGCGGAGGATGCAGCGGACCAGATGGAAAGCGGGGCGGATCGCGTCATCTCCTCCGGCGCCCGTGGGCCCCGCGTGGCGAACCGCGAGGAGGTGCGGCGATGAAAGAGCGTTCCCTCGTCGCGTTCACTCTCGTGGGCCAGACGGCCGTCGGGATGTTCTGGGGGCTGGCGCTGGTGAGCCGGCGGGTGCCCGATGGCGATGTCTGGGTACGTGGACCGACGTTGGTGGTGGGCGGGCTCCTTCTGGTCGCCGGGCTCGCCGCGCTGTTCCACCTGGGCGCGCCGCGCAACGCGTGGCGGGCGGTGTCGAATCTGGGCAGCTCGTGGCTGAGCCGGGAAGTGGCGCTCACTGGCCTGTTCGTGGCGGGCTGGGTGGTGGTGACGATCATGAGGGACGTAGTGCCGGGCGAAGGGCCGGCAGCGGCGGCCCGGTCCGGTGCAGCCTCGGCGGCCACCGTCGATCTGGCGACGGCGCTCACGGCACTGGCCGGCGCGGGGCTCGTCTACGCCATGGCGCGCGTGTACCAGTTGCGCACCGTGCCCATCTGGGACACGCGACTCACACCCTTGTGGTTCTTTGTGACGGCGCTGTCGCTGGGCGCGCCGGCTGCGGCCCTGTCGTTGAGCCTGTCGACGTCGGACGGAGGCGTCGGGTCGGCCGAGGCGCTGCGGGCGCTGGTGGCGGTGGGCATCGCTTCGATCATCATGGATCTCGTCGCGGAGACGGGCTGGCGGGTGACGAAGCGCGTCGCCGCGATACGGGTGGATGCGGGCCTCAACCCGCCGACGAAGGACTTGACGACGCCGTGGCGGGTGGGGCTGATGTGGGCGGGGTTGGCCGCGAGCATCATGGCGTGGCTCGCGGCCGCAGGCGACCCGGCCTCGCCCGTCTTTGCTGCGGCGATCGGTCTTGCACTGGCGGCGGTGGCGGTGGCGGAGGTGTTGGGGCGCGCCCGGTTCTACGGCAGCTACGTGCGAAGCGGGCTGTGACGTTGTCGTCGGCCCGATGCACCGCGTTGCTTGTACCCGGTCGCGCGCATCCGGTCGCGCCACCCGGTCGCGTACACCGGCTCCATTGATCGTTCTCTTCTGTGAGGCTCTTGATGACGACGGAACCCTGCCCGTTCTGCGAACCCGATGAGGCGCGCGTCATGCGTCGAACCCGGCACGCCTTCGCTTTGTCGGACGCATACCCCGTGAGCGAGGGGCACACGCTCGTCATTCCGGTCCGCCATGTGGCCAGCGTGTTCAATCTGTCGGCGGAGGAACAGGCGGAGATCTGGCGCCTGGCGATCCAGATGCGCACGGACCTGACCGAACATCACCAGCCCGACGGGTTCAACATCGGCGTGAACGACGGCACCGCCGCAGGCCAGACGGTCCTGCACGCCCACGTCCACGTCATCCCGCGCTACCAGGGCGACGTCCCCGACCCGCGCGGCGGCATCCGTTGGGTGCTGGCGGGACAGGCGCCCTACTGGAAGGACTGATGAGCCGACCGACGGCGGCCGCGCAGAGTCGGCGACCGACGGCCGCCGCGCAGATCCGGTTCCTCCAGGACCTCCAGCGCCTGCTGGACGAAGGCAGCTTCACCGCCACGTACAAGTTCGCCCTGCTGCACGCCATCGCCGACCTGTGCGTCAGCCACGGCGACGATTCCGGCGAACCGCTGACCCTGTCCACCGCCGACCTCGCCCGGCGATTCGTCCAGCTCTACTGGCCCCAGTCCGCACCGTTCCCCGGCGCCGGCCAGGCCCGGGTGCTGGCCCAGAACACCAGCAACCAGGCCGCCGTCGTCAACTGGGTGAAGGAAGTGCGGCCGGCATATGACGATTCGCTGACGAAGGCGGAGGAGACCGACGACTGGCGGCGCCTCGTTCGTCGCGTGGACGCCAAGATCCGCGAGATGCCGCTCTGGAAGCTCCAGACCGTGGGCAACGAGCGCGTCGCGTTTCTGTACGAGAACCGCGAAGAGGAGAACCCGCGGGAGATCACGCTGAAGCCCGGCGTCGCCTACTGCTTCCGCGCGTTCCACCCGCTGATCACCGAGATGGTGGAAGGCGCCTGGGTGCAGTTCGTGCGCCGGCAGAACGGAGCGACCCTGGGCCACACGACGGACCTGCACAGCTTCCTTTTCGGGAACGGGCGCGCCAGCCTCGCCCGGTTCCGGCCCCTGCTGGAGGACGTGCAGCAGGGCCGGTGCTTCTACTGCCGAACCCGGTTGCTGAAAACCGCGGCCGTCGACCACTTCATCCCGTGGCGCCGCTACCCCGTCGACCTGGGCCACAACTTTGTCCTGGCCCATAGTCGCTGCAACGGCCAGAAAGCCGACCGGCTCGCCGCCACGGAGCACCTCAGGCGCTGGCGGGAGCGTAACCTGCGCATCGGCTACGACCTCGCCGAACGCTTCCGCGACGCCGGCGTGCCGCACGATCTTGGCGTGTCCACCCGCATCGCCCGATGGGCCTACGAGCAGGTGGCAAAGGTGGGTGGCCGCGTCTGGGTGCGCGCTGACGAGCTGGTGCCGCTGGCGCCGGACTGGGCCGACATCTTCCGGAATTGACGGCAGTTCGCTGCTTCAGGTTGTCAGGGGCATGTTTGTTGACACGTTTCAAGCGAGGGGCGATGACGGAAGCCCTCGTGTTTGCACTGGCCGGACACGTATGAACGGCCGGCCGAACGCCGGACGGCCGGCTGCCGGGTATCGCGAACCCGGCCGGAAGGAGGACTCGATGACACGCGCTTCACCGGGAGCGCTGCTGCGCGTTCCCGCTCTCACCTTGCTGGTTCTGCTGACCCTCTCCTGCGCCGACAACCTCACCAGCCTGAACAAGAACACGAACAAGCCGGAGGGTGTGCCCATCACCGTGATGGTCACCAACGCCACCTGCGGCACGGGCCCGTGTGTCCCATTGGCCGTGAGAGGCTGGATTCCCAAGTTCGACGTTCCCGGTCAGCCACCCTCCGGATTCATGGCGGTAGGAACCGTCGACTCGGCGTCCGCATGCCTGGCCATCCCGGCATCCGACAGCCTGACGGTCATCGGTCCGAGCGACACAATGGTCATCCGGTGGACCCCGGACGACAACGTGATCCTTACTGCCGGCGACGCGCGGGGCACGACGGACCACGGCTATACCCCCTTTGAACCGCCGATGAGCTACACGCAGGAGTTCGTCCCGGCGGCCGCGCCCGGCTGGCACGTGACGTTCCCGGGCGACAGTGGCAGGGCGGTGGTGGAGGCGGCGGAGAGTTGCAAGGGACTGTAAGACGGGGCCGGGCCGGTATCGCATCAACCGCCACCGAAGGCGCAAAATCCGTCAACCGTTGCGTGCAGGACCGCCGTGTGGCGGATTGTTGCCGTATAACGAACACAAAACGGCATGCACAAACCGTCAATTGTCGAACGTAGCAGGGGCAATTGACGGATTCTGACAGTCCGCGCCGTCGTGCCGACGAATGGTTTCGTCGGTCTTGCGGCCTGAAGAGCCGCGTCGCCCGCCGATCCTGGTCCGCGGGGCCCCGACCGTCGCCCCCGGCCCCCTTCCGTGGTCCGGGCCCCGCGGCCCGCCCCCCGCGCCCTCAACGCCCGTGCCCTCAACGCCCGTGCCCTCTCCCTTTTCCGCCCCCTCGAAGCTCACGCCCTCTGCCTCCTCCGGGCCCGCCCCGTTAGATTCCGCACCGCCATGATCTCCGTATCGAACCTCGCCATGGGCTACGGCGACCGCACGCTCTTCGCCGGCGCGGCGTTCCAGCTGAACGCCGGGGACCGCTACGGGCTGGTGGGCGCCAACGGGTCGGGCAAGACGACGCTGCTGAACATCCTTTCGGGCGAGCTGGAGCCGACGGATGGGCAGGTGTCCGTGCCCAAGTCGGCCCGGTTGGGCGTGCTGCGCCAGGACCAGTTCCTCTACGAGGAGCAGCGCATACTGGACGTCGCCCTCATGGGTAACCGGGAGCTGTGGGCGGCCATG
>JARRJS010000165.1:0-5832 GCA_037388885.1 Gemmatimonadota bacterium | reverse complement strand
GCGCCGGCTGCGTGGGCCATCGGCGGTCTGTTCTCTGTGGCACTTTCCGTCGCGTCGCCGCGCCCGGGCGTTACCCGGCACCCTGCCCTGTGGAGCTCGGACTTTCCTCGACCGCCGCACGAGCGGCCGCGGTCCGCGCTCACTTCCCGATCTGTCAAACAACTGCGGGCCGGAGCGCGTCTGCGCAAGACGGCCGGCCCACCGGAAATGCGCCCAGGAGGAGTCGAACCCCCAACCTTCGGATCCGTAGTCCGACGCTCTATCCAGTTGAGCTATGGGCGCCTGAGACAGTTTCCCCCACGGATCCGGTCCATTTTTCGGCCGCCCCGTGGGGTACGTTCCAGCGGTGGAAAAGTAATCGGCGCTGCGGCCGTGTGTCAACGGGCCGAGAAGCCGTGGACACACCTCTTTTGGAGTTCGAATTCGAGTTCGAGTCGTGGACGGAGGGTTGGCGGCGTGGTCCGGGCCGCGGCGTGGTTGGCCATCAAGGCCCCGGCTTCGCGAGCGGAACCCGGTGACTGCTCCCAGGGCGGTGCCGCGCCTCTTCGGCCGGGGCCGGAGAGCCCTGGGTCTGCTGCCCCTCTCCCCCTCGAATTCGAACTCGAACTCGAACTCGAATTCGATTCCCGATTGCGCCCAGTTACGCAGGCCCTCCTTGCACGGCCTCGGGCCCCCGCCCACGTTCCTCCCATGCCTCGCGCCCCTGTGCTCCCCACTCTTCTGCTGACGTCGGCCGTGCTCATTGCGGGTGGCTGCTCCCACGAAGCCCCCTCCGGGACCGTGATCACGCTTTCGGGCAGCGCCGTGGGTGCGGAGGCCCGGGTCCTCAAGGTGCAGCTCGCCCGCTTCATGAAGGCGCATCCGGGCATCCGGGTGGAGATCCGGGAGACGCCGGACGCGGCAGATCAGCGGCACCAGCTGTATGTGCAGTGGCTGAACGCGCACACGAAGCGGCCGGACATCCTGCAGCTGGACGTGATCTGGACGCCGGAGTTCGCCGCGGCCGGCTGGGTGCTGCCCCTGGACCGGTTCCGGCCGCCGGTGGACTCCTTCTTCCCGGCGACGATCCGGGCCAACACGTGGCGCGGGCGCCTGTATGCGCTGCCCTGGTTCGTGGACGTGGGCATGCTGTACTGGCGGACGGACCTGCTGGCCCGGCCGCCGGCGACGCTGGAGGCGCTGGCACGCGTGGCGCCCGCGGCGGCGGGGCGGGCGGGCATTCCGTACGGGTTCGTGTGGCAGGGCGCGCGCTACGAGGGCCTGGTGACGGTGTTCCTGGAGCACCTGGGCGCTTTCGGGGGTCGCATCATGGACGACAGCGGCCGCGTCACGGTGGACTCGCGGGCGGGCGTCGAGGCGTTGACCTACATGCGACGCGCTCTCGAGACGCCCCATTTCGTGCCGGAGGCCGTGCTCACCTGGCAGGAGGAGCAAACGCGGTTCGCGTTCCAGAACGGGCAGGCGGTGCTCATGCGCAACTGGCCATATGCGTATCCCCTAATGGAGGACAGCACGAAATCGGTGGTGGCCGGCCGCTTCGCGGTCACAGCCATGCCGGCGGCGCGCGGCGGCGCGCCGACGGCGGCGCTGGGCGGCTCGCAGCTGGCCATCAATGCGCGCAGCGCGTACCCTGCCGCATCGTATGCGGTCATAGAGTACCTGACGCGTCCGGCCCAGATGCTGGAGCGGGCCCGGGCCGTCGGTGAGTACCCGGCGAGGCCCGCCCTGTACGACGACACGGCGCTGGCGGCGGCGCTGCCGGCGCCGCCCGCGGACGTGCGCCGCATCATCGAGCGCGCGATGCCGCGGCCCATCACGCCCGTGTACACGCAGCTGTCCCAGATCCTGCAGATCTGGCTGCACCGCGCACTCACGGGGCAGGCGCAGCCGGAGCCGGCGCTCCGCTCGGCCGCCCGCCAGATGCGCGCCCTGCTGAAACGCGTAGGGCTGGCTCCCCTTACCGGCGACACGACGGGCGCTGCGGGCCCGGCGGTTGGTCCCCGGTCCGGCGCGGATGCGACCCGCACTCCCTACGGAGGCCCGCGTGGCTGACCGACCGCTGCAGGCCCGGGAAACGCGGACCGCGTGGGCGTTCGTCGCCCCGGCCCTCGCCGTCATCCTGCTCATCGCCATCTTCCCGCTGGGCTACACCGTCTGGGAGTCGCTGCACCTGCACGACCTGCGCATGCCCTGGCGCGGCCACCCCTTCGTGGGCCTGGCCAACTACGGCGAAGCCGTTCGGGATGCGCGCTTCTGGGCGGCCCTGGGCCACACCGCGTTCTTCACCGTGACGAGCGTTGCGCTGGAGATGATGCTGGGGCTCGTGCTGGCGCTGGGGCTGAACCGTGCGTTCCGGGGTCGCGGCGCGGTGCGCACTATCGTGCTGCTGCCGTGGGCGATCCCCACGGTCGTGGCGGCGCTGGTCTGGCGGTTCATGTTCGACAGCCAGGCGGGCGTGGCCAACGCGTTTCTGATGGACGTAGGGCTGCTCCACCACCCGCTGGTGTGGTTTGCGCACCGCCTGACGGCGTGGGTGCCGGTCATCCTGGCCGACGTGTGGAAGACGACGCCGTTCGTGGCGCTGCTCCTGCTGGCGGGCCTCCAGAACATCGATGGTCGGCTCTACGAGGCGGCGCGCCTGGACGGCGCCGGTCCGTGGCGCCGGTTCCGCGAGATCACGCTCCCGCTGCTGCGCCCGGCCCTCACCGTAGCCCTGATCTTCCGCACACTGGACGCCTTCCGCGTCTTCGACCTGGTCTACGTGCTGACCAACGGCGGGCCCGGCACGGCCACGGAGCCCATCTCGCTGTACGCCTTCGACGCTCTGCTCCAGGATCTGCGCTTCGGGTTCGGCTCCGCGCTGTCCGTGGTCGTGTTCCTGGTGACGTTCGTGCTGGCGCTGCTCTACATCCGGGCGCTGGGCGCCGGCTTGATGGAGGAATCACCGTGACGGGTGGGCACGGCCCGATCCGGCGCCGCGTCCGGGGCGTGCTCGGCGTCGCCGTCATCGTCGCGCTGGTGCTGGCGCTGGCATTCCCGTTCTACTGGGTCGTCGTGTCGTCGCTGCGGCCCGAGGCCCGGCTGTTCCAGGCACCGAGCCTGCTGCCCACCGGAGCCTCGCTGGACCACTACCTCGCCCTGTTCCGTCAGCGCGACTTCTGGATCCCCATCCGCAACTCGCTGGTGGTCGCCGGCGCCACGACGGCGCTGTGCGTGACACTGGGCGCGCTGGCGGCCTACGCGCTGGCGCGGCTCCGGTTCCGCGGCAAGGCCCCCCTGCTGGCGTTCGTGCTGGCCATCGCCATGTTCCCGCAGATCTCCATTGTGTCGCCGCTCTACCTGCTGCTCCGGGCACTGGGCCTCATCAACACGTACCCGGGCCTGGTGCTGCCTTACATGACCTTCGCCATGCCTCTCGCCGTATGGCTTATGGTGGGGTATTTCCGGCAACTGCCCGTGGAGCTGGAGGAGGCGGCGCGCATCGACGGCGCCGGCCGGCTGCGCACGCTGGGCGAGGTCGTCCTGCCCCTGGCGCTGCCCGGGCTGGCGACGACGGCCATCCTGACCTTCCTATACTGCTGGAACGAGTTCCTGTTCGCGCTGTCCTTCACCGTGGGACCGGAGCGCCACACGGTGCCGGTGGCCATCGCGCTGTTCCGCGGCCAGTACCAGGTGCCGTGGGGCGAGATCCTGGCGGCGGCCGTCGTGGCTACGGCGCCCGTAGCGGCGATCGTGCTGGTGTTCCAGCGCCGGATCGTCCAGGGACTGACGTCCGGCGCCGTGAAGTAGCGACCGACTATCCGCCCATCAGGTCCAGCGTGTTCACCGTGATCTCCAGCGGCCCGGCACGCAGGTGAGTGGGCTGTCCGACTTGCGTCGAACCGCCGGCGTCCACGCCCCAGACCTCGACCTGCTCCTGCGCGCCCCTCACGTCGGTGATCAACAGGTGCACGATGCCCACACGCATGCTCGTCGGGTTGGCCACCACACCGCTCAGGTAACGCGCCCCCGGCGCGCTGTCGTTCACGCGCAGCCGGAACTGCAGGGAATCGGCGACGGCGGCCGTGCGCAGCGCATCGCGTGCCCGATCCAGGTCCGCGGGCTGGGCCAGCGTCGGCGTTTGTTCGGCAGCGGCCAGGTAGGCGTGAGCGTAGCGGGCCAGATCGGAGATGGGCACGTCATCCCGTGCACCGCGCAGCGGAGTGGCGAGCTGCTCGATGCGCGCCCGCTGTTTCAGCCCCAGCCAAACGCGCCAGACGCCCGGCTTGCGCACCAGCGAGAGAACGGGCGAGTACCAGTGCTTCGGCTCCGGTTCCCGCACCATGCGCACCGTGTCCACGAACACTCGCCTCGGCGGGTCGGCGGCCGAGGCCGCGCCGCGCCGCACCGCGTCTACGTCCGGACCCGTCGTGAACACGCCGACAGCGGCGCTGTCGCCGGAGCTCTCCAGCAGTCGCGCCGAATCCACGGTCGTAGCCAGCCGATCCAGTCCGATGTCGCTGTCGAAGGCGAGCTGCTCGAAGCGTGCACTGTCCGCGCTGGCCCGGTCCGAAGTGGACAGGAAGCGGTATGCATGGCCCGCGTCGCCCACCACGATCCCCGTCATGTAACGGGTCGCGACGGACACCGGATCGTGGTTGGACGCGCCACAGCCTGCGGCCAGAAGCACGACGATTACAGCCAGTGAGGATCGCACGGGCATCTCCTTACCGTCGAGAGTCAGGGGAGACGACCCGGGGAGAGAGACTTCGGAGCCGATCAAAGATAATCCGACCGTCCCGGTCAGGCCATGGCGACGCCGGATGCCGTCAGAACGCGTCGAACCCGGTAATGTCCCGGCCGAGGATCAGACTGTGCATGTCGTGCGTGCCCTCGTAGGTGTAGACGGACTCCAGGTTCGCCATGTGGCGCATGGCCGAGTACTCCACCAGGATGCCGTTGGCACCCAGCAGGCGGCGGGCCTCCCGGGCGATGTCGCACGCCATGCTGACATTGGCCCGCTTGGCCAGCGAGACCTGCTGCGGCCGCATGGTGCCCCGGTCCTTCAGGCGGCCGAGCTGCAGCACGAGCAGCTGCGCCTGCGTGATGGCGGTGAGCATGTCCGCCAGCCGCGTTTGCTGGATCTGTGTCGCCGCGATGGGCTTGCCGTGGAACTGGATGCGCTCGCCGGCATAGGAGCGCGCCTCGTCGAAACAGGCCATGGCGGCGCCTACGGCGCCCCAGGCGATGCCGTAGCGTGCCTGCGTGAGACAGCTGAGCGGGCTCCGCAGCCCCCCGGACTCGGGCAGCAGCGCCTCCGGCCCGACGCGCACATCCTGGAGCGACAGCTCGCTCGTGTCCGAAGCCAGCAACGACAGCTTGCCCTTCTGGTCCCGGGCCCCGAAACCGTCCGTGTCCGTCGGCACGATGAAGCCGCGGATCGACGTCGCGTCCTCGTAGTCGCCGGTCTTGGCCCAGATGATAGCCACATCGGCCATGGACCCGTTGGTGATCCACATCTTGGAGCCGTTCAGCACCCAGCCGTCGCCGTCCTGGCGTGCCATCGTGCGCATGCCGCCCGGGTTCGAGCCGAAGTCGGGCTCCGTCAGGCCGAAGCAGCCGACCAGCTCACCCGATGCCAGCTTGGGCAGCCACTCCTTGCGCTGCTCCTCGTTGCCGAACGCGTGGATGGGGTACATGACCAGCCCGCCCTGCACCGACGCGAAGGAGCGCAGCCCCGAGTCGCCACGCTCCAGCTCCTGCATGATCAGCCCGTAGGCCACGTTGTTCAGCCCGGCGCATCCGTACTCCTCGGGCAGGTTCGCGCCCAGGAAGCCCAGCTCACCCATCGCC
>JARRJS010000164.1:0-9543 GCA_037388885.1 Gemmatimonadota bacterium | reverse complement strand
CGGGCTGTTCGACCTGTGCGGAGGCGTCGACCGGTGAACACCATCCGACCACCTGCCGTAGCGGGGATGTTCTATCCGAAGGAAGCGGACGAGCTGCGAACCACCGTGCGGGGATTCCTGGCGGCAGCGGCAGTGCGCCGTCCGGACGGCGAGCTTCGGGCGCTCATCGTGCCCCACGCCGGCTACGTGTACTCGGGCCCCGTCGCGGCCTGGGGGTATGCGTTGCTGCCGGCACTGGGCGGTGAGGTCGGCCGCGTGCTGCTGCTGGGTCCCGCGCACCATGTGCCGGTCCGGGGTCTGGCGGTGACAACGGCAGACGGCTTCGCGACGCCGCTGGGCGTGGTGCCGGTAGACGGCGACGGCGTCGCGCAGGCGCGGGACGTCGCCGGCGTCGTCGTGTCCGACGAGGCGCATGAGCCGGAGCACAGCCTCGAAGTGCAGTTGCCGTTCCTGCAGGAGACGCTCGGGGATGTGGGCATGGTGCCGCTGGTGGTGGGCCTGGCGTCGGAGGACGAGGTGGCCGCGGTGCTGGACGTGCTCTGGACCGCCGGGACGCTGGTCGTCGTCAGCTCGGACCTCAGCCACTACCACGACTACGGGACCGCCGTACGACGCGACGCGGCGACCGCATCGGCCATCGAAGCGTTGAGGCCCGTCGGGACGGGCGACGCGTGCGGCCGGCTGCCCATCAACGGACTGCTGCGCGTGGCCGCGCGCCGCGGCCTGCGGGCCACCACGCTGGACCTGCGCAACTCCGGCGACACGGCCGGGCCCAAGGACCGGGTCGTGGGCTACGGGGCGTTCGCCTTCACCACCGCGGGCTGACGTGCGCGGCTCGGGCTCACGACGGGATTTCCTGCGATGGCTCGGTGCCGGCACTCTCGGCTTGCCGGCGCTGCCGCAGCTGCTGGGGCAAGCGGGTCAGGACGGTTCGTGGCTGGCCGCGTCGGCCCGACCCGGGTCGCCCCATCCGGCGCGGGCCCCGGCCGGCTCGCAGCAGTCCTTTCCGAGCAAACGCCCGCCGGCGTCCCGACGGCGCTTCACCAGCCCCACGGTGGAAGCGACCATCAAGGACGTGAAAGCTCGCCTGAAAGACCGGCCGCAGCTGGCGTGGCTGTTCGAGAACTGCTTCCCCAACACGCTGGACACCACGGTGGAGCCGGGCGAGCGCGCCGGCAAGCCGGACACGTTCGTCATCACCGGCGACATCGAGGCCATGTGGCTCCGGGACTCCAGCGCCCAGGTCTGGCCGTACCTGCCGCTGGCGAAGGATGACGACGGCCTGCGCCGCCTGCTGGCCGGCGTGGTCCACCGCCAGACCGCGTGCATCCTCATCGACCCCTACGCCAACGCGTTCAACAAGGGGCCCACGGGCAGCGAGTGGGACAAGGACCTGACGGACATGAAGCCGGAGCTGCACGAGCGGAAGTGGGAGGTCGACTCGCTCTGCTACCCCATCCGCCTGGCCCACGGCTACTGGAAGGCCACGGGCGACGCCTCCGTGTTCGACGGCGACTGGCGCCAGGCCATGCGCCTGGTGCTGCGCACGTTCCGGGAACAGCAAAGGAAGGACGGGCAAGGGCCGTATCACTTCCAGCGCGTCACGGCTCGCGCTACCGACACGGTCCCCGGCGACGGCTACGGCAACCCCATCCGGCCCGTGGGGCTGATCTGCTCCATCTTCCGGCCGTCGGACGACGCGACCATCTTGCCGTTCCTCGTGCCGTCCAACCTGTTTGCAGTGCGGTCGCTCCGTCAGGTGGCAGAGATTGCGCGGGACGGGCGCGTGGCTGACACCGACCTGGCCCGGCAGGCCGCCGCGCTGGCCGATGAGGTGGAGCAGGCGCTGCGGACCCACGCCGTCGTCGAGCACCCGACGCTGGGCCGGGTCTGGGCGTACGAGGTGGACGGGTTCGGCAACCGGTTGTTCATGGACGACGCCAACGTGCCCAGCCTGCTGTCGCTGCCGTACCTGGGCTGCGCGGCGCCTGGCGATGCGCTCTATCGCCGCACGCGCGCCCTGGCACTGGGCCGGTGGAATCCCTGGTTCTTTAAGGGCACCGCCGCCGAGGGCGTCGGCAGCCCGCATACGGGCGTGCGCCGCGTCTGGCCGCTGGCCATCACCATGCGCGCCCTGACCAGCACGGACGACGACGAGATCAGGGCCTGCGTCCACACCCTCGAGACCACCCACGCCGGCACCGGCTTCATGCACGAGTCCTTCGACGTGGACGACCCCACCGACTTCACCCGCGCATGGTTCGCGTGGGCCAACACCTTGTTCGGAGAGCTGGTATGGAAACTGGTGCGCGAACGGCCGCAGGTCCTGGAGTCATGAAGCGCGCGGCACTCGCGCTGTGCGCCGCGGCGCTGGTCGCCGGCTGCCAGCGCCAGATCGATCCCACGAACTTCGTCGACCCGTTCATTGGCACCGGCGCCCACGGCCACACCTACCCGGGCGCCACCGTGCCCTTCGGCATGGTGCAGCTGAGCCCGGACAACGGACGCAGCGGCTGGGACTGGTGCTCGGGCTACAACTACGCCGACAGCATCATCACCGGGTTCAGTCACACGCACCTGAGCGGCACCGGCATCGGCGACCTGGCCGACATCGAGTTCATGCCGACGTCGCGCAGGCCCGACCTGGCCTGGGAGCCGGCGCCGGGTGACACGACCCACCCGCGGCCGCCGTGGGCGTCCCGCTTCTCCCACGACCGCGAGCGCGCCTCGCCCGGCTACTACTCCGTCGTGCTGGACGGGCCCGACGTGCGCGCCGAACTCACCGCCACCGAGCACGCCGGCGTGCACCGCTATTCCTGGCTCGCGCCCGACTCGGCGACGCCCGGCCTGGTCATCGACCTGGGCTTCGCCATCAACTGGGACCGGCCCACCGACACCGCCCTGCGCATCGTGAGCGACACCATGGTGGCGGGGCACCGGTTCTCCACCGGCTGGGCGAAGGACGAGAAAATGTTCTTCGTCGCCCGCTTCTCCCGGCCCATCACGGCCCACGAGATCGTGGATCCGGCCGACACGGTCGGTGCCCACACCCGCGCGTACCTCCAGTTCGCGCGTGGCGGAGGACCCCTAGTGGTGCGGGTCGGCATCTCGTACGTGGACGAGGACGGCGCCCTGCGCAACCTGGAAGCCGAGACGGCACCGTCCTTCGACCAGCTCCGGGGCACGGCGCGCGCGGCCTGGCGCCGGGCCCTCGGCGGCGTGAAGGTGCGCGGCGGGGACGACGCGGCGCTGCACACGTTCTACACGGCGCTCTACCACACCAAGCTGGCACCCATCGTGTTCCAGGACGTGGACGGACGTTACCGCGGGGCCGACGGGGAAGTGCACACGGCGAGCGGCTTCACCAACTATTCCATCTTCTCCCTGTGGGACACGTTCCGGGCCGAGCACCCGCTGCTCACCATCCTGGAGCCCGAGCGCGTGGGCTCCATGGTGCAGTCCATGCTCGCCTTCCGGGACCAGAGCGGCTGGCTGCCCGTCTGGTCGCTGGTGGGCAACGAGACCAACACCATGACGGGCTACCACGCCGCGCCCGTCATCGCCGACGCCATCCTGAAGGGCATCGGCGGGTTCAATGCTGATTCCGCTCTGGCCGCCATGGTCCAGTTCGGCGAGCGCGACTGGCGCGGCCTCGACCTCTACCGGAAGTACGGCTACGTGCCGTCCGACTCCGAGAACGAGTCGGTCACCAAGACGCTGGAGTACGCCTACGACGACTGGGCCGTCGCCCAGGCCGCGCGCCGGCTGCGCAGGTACGACGACTACGTCGTCCACATGCGCCGGTCCACGTCGTGGATGAACGTGTTCGACGCCACCACGCGCTTCGCCCGGGGCAAGAACGCGGACGGGACGTGGGTGGCGCCGTTCGACCCGCTGCACTCGGCGCGCGGCGAGGAGCACACCGACTACACCGAGGGCAACGCCTGGCAGCACACCTGGTTCGTGCCCCAGGACCCCCGCGGGCTCATCGACGAGATGGGCGGCGGCGCGCCGTTCATCGCCAAGCTGGACTCGCTGTTTACGCAGGACACGACGCTCACGGGCGACAGGATCCCGCCGGACATCTCGGGCCTGATCGGCCAGTACGCCCACGGCAACGAGCCGAGCCACCACATCGCCTACCTGTACGACTATGCCGGCGCGCCCTGGAAGACGCAGCGCGAGGTGCGCCGCATCATGGACACGCTGTACAGCGACAAGCCCGCCGGCCTGCCCGGAAACGAGGACTGCGGCCAGATCTCGGCGTGGTACGTGTTCAGCGCCATGGGCTTCTACCCGGCGAACCCGGTGGGCGGCGTGTACGCGCTGGGCAGCCCTCGCTTCGACGATATCGCCGTGGACGTGGGCGGCGGCCGCACGTTCCGGGTGGTGGCGGACGGGGCGGGGGAGGGGAAGCCGTACATCCAGAGCGCGACCCTGAACGGCAAGCCGCTGGACCGCAGTTGGATCACCCACAGCGACATCATGGCCGGCGGCAAGCTCGTCCTGCACATGGGCGCAGAGCCGAACAGAGCGTGGGCGTCCGCGCGCTCCGCCCGGCCGCCGTCGCTGGCCGGGCCGGCGTCCATGACCGCCGCCGGCCGGCAGGCCATGGCCGACGTCGTCCGGACGGAGTTCCGGCGGGCCTGGGACGGCTACCGCCAGTATGCCTGGGGCCACGACGCGCTGCGGCCCCTGAGCCGCACCGGCCGCGACTGGTACGACCACTCGCTGCTCATGACGCCTGTGGACGGCTTCGATACCATGCTGCTCATGGGCCTGAAGGACAGGGCGGCCGCCGCCAAGGAGCTAGTGCTGGATAGCCTGTCCTTCGACCGGGACATGAACGTGCAGGTCTTCGAGGTCACGATCCGGCTGCTGGGCGGGTTGCTGAGCGCTCACCTGCTGGACGGCGACCGGCGCTTCCTGAGCCTGGCCACCGACCTGGCCAACCGGCTGCTGCCGGCCTTCGACACGCCTACCGGCATGCCTTGCCGGTTCGTGAACCTGCGCACCAGCGCGATGTCCGATTGCGTCAGCAACCCGGCGGAGATCGGCACCCTGCTGCTTGAGTTCGGTACCCTCAGCCGGCTGACCGGCGACACGACATACATGCGCGCCGCCCGCCGGGCCCTGGACGGGATCTACCAGCGCCGCTCGGCCATCGGCCTCGTGGGCTCCACCATCGACGTGAAAACCGGGGAGTGGCAGGACGCCGACAGCCACGTGGGCGGTGGCATCGACTCGTACTACGAGTACCTGGTGAAGGGCGCTCGCCTGTTCCACGACCCGACGCTGGCGCAGATGGCCGACAGCAGCCTCGACGCCGTCAATCGCTGGCTTGCCGACGAACGGGACACCGGCCTCTGGTACGGCCACGCCGACATGAACACCGGCGAGCGCAGCGCCACCACGTTCGGCGCGCTGGAAGCCTTCCTGCCCGCCGTGTTCGTGCTGCACGGCGACACGGCCCGCGCAGAACGTCTCGAGACCTCGGTCTGGCGAATGTGGATGCGCTACGGCATCGAGCCCGAGCAGCTGGATTACACGACGATGGAAGCCACCTATCCCGGCTACCCCTTGCGCCCCGAAGCCATCGAGTCCGCCTATTACCTGTGGAAGGCCACCGGCGACCCGCGCTACGTCGAGATGGGCTGGGCCATGTTCCGCTCGCTCGTCGCCTACGCCCGCACCGACGCCGGCTACGCCCAGCTGCACAGCGTCATCACCATGGACAAGGACGATGCCATGCCGTCCTTCTTCCTGGCGGAGACCCTGCGGCTCCGCCGCGCCAGGACGCCGACGCCTGCCGGCGCCGGCTAGGACGCGGCGCCTGCGGCGCTGCTAGGACGGGCCTTCGGCCCTAGGATGTGCGCCTTCGGCGCGCTAGACTGTGGTATGCCTGAGCCGGCAGGGCGCGGTCCGGGCAACGTGGCCACCCGAGATTTCTCTCCCAGTCACCCCGTCGCCCTGGCGGCGTGGTGAGGCGCGGTGGGGGTCTCCCCGTCGGGGTGGAAGGGCCGGGTGGGGCCGGGGCTGGTTGGGCCCGGGTCGGCCTAGAAGTGCGCCGTCACCCCGAACCGGAACGTTCGCGGGCTTACCCGTTGCAGCACCGCCTTATAGTACTGGTTGGGCGGGATGCCGTATCCTGCGTCGAACATGGTTTTCTGCAGGAAGTAGTAGTAGTTCTGGCCGTTGTTCACCATCGTGTTGAGCTGGGTGGCGGCGTTGTTGTCGAAGATGTTGAACACGTCGAGGGACAGGCCGAGGTCGAACCCGCCCAGTTGGATTTCGCGCTCGATGCGCCCATCGAAGCGGGCGCGGTTGTCCAGCTCGGGTCCGCCGTGGGGTCCGATGTAGACGTAGTCGCCCTCCATCAGCTTGAACATCCGGAAGTCCAGCTCATCGCCGTTCTGCACCGGTGCCGCATTGTGGATGTGCTGGTACGTCGTGGGCCCTGCGTTGACCTTGTATCGGAACAGGCCCAGCGCGGTCAGCCGGAACTGCGGCGTGTAGTGGTCGCCGGAGGCGTAGGTGAAGAACAGGCCGCCGCGGATCTTGCCCGGCAGCATGCCCCACACGGAGACCTTGGCCTCCCGATCGGCGAAGTTCGGCAGGATGCCGTCGTCGTTGACGCCCTCGTTGACGTGGACGTACGGCCCGGCGCCGTACTGGGTGGGGTCGGTGTAGCCGCTGACGTTGTCCAGGTTGCCCCGCAGGCTGGTGAAGGTCACCGAGAACGAGCCGCCCCACGTGGGCCGTGCGACGTCCACCGACAGCTGGAGCTGGCCGAAGTTGCGATACGCGTCTGGCGCCGTGGTGAGCACGTACCTGGGGTCCCACGTCAGGTTGGCCGTGTCCGCCAGTGTGAAGCCCGGTGGCATGTGGAGGGGATAGGGATCACCGCACACGTCGGGGTACGTGGCGCACAATTTCAGGTTCCAGATGATGGCGGCCGTCGGAATGTAGACATGCGGTAGCACGACGGTGCCGCCGTTGAAGCTCAGCGCGCCGCCGGACGCGTCCAGGACGCGCACCGCGTCGTAGCGCACGTAGTTCGTGGCTCGGTTCAGGTCCACCAGCGCGATCATGTCGTGGTTGGTGCGGCGGGTGTAAAGGGCCTGCAGCTTGACGGAGGGGCTGGCCTGGTACTCCAGGGCGGCCAGCCACTGGTCCACGTAAGGCTGCCGGTACTTCATGACCGGCCCGGTCTCGTTCAGGCTCACCACGCTTTGTAGCGTGAACAGGCCCTGCTGCGCCAGCTGGTCGCGCTGCTGCTGCGTGAAGCTGGTCGTGGGGTCGGTGAAACGGGGATCGCCCCAGTAGTACCACAGCTCCTCGTTGGTGAACACGTGGGAGCCGCCCACCCGGTCAAACATCTGCGTGATCATGTTCTGGTGGTAGCGACCCCAGTGCGCCTTCAGCACGAGCGATCCGTTCCCGTTCAACTCGACCATGGCTCCTATACGCGGATCGATGGCCTGGTGCTGCACCGCCAGGAAGCGGGGGGCGTCCTGCGGGTTCATCCAGCCCTGCCACTGGCCCCAGCGTATGCCGGGCGTGATCACGACGCGCTTGCCCAGCGAGATGGCGCTCTGGGCGAACACGGCCGTGTTCGCCACGTCGGCGTTCAGGTTCACCTCGCCACCCCAGTCGCTGGGCACGAACGTGCTGCTGCGCTGTGACCAGGTGGACGGGTCCGTCGGATCGAACCAGGGCGACGAGATGGGCGCCCAGGTCATGCCCCCGTTGCGCAGACGCTGGTTGATATAGCTGCCGTATGTGTAGTCGGCGCCTACCTTGAGCAGGTGGTCGAGGCTGCCGGTCCGCAGACGGAACGTCATCGTCAGCTTGGCCGACGTGCTGGACGGCGCGCTGCGCAGCCGGAAAGGCGCGTTGGCGTATGCTGCGTACGGCGGAGTGAGCGCGAACGGCTGTTGGCCGGGCACGTCCTCCCCGGCGTACGGCTCCTGCCGCTCGTCGTGGCTCATGTGGTTGACGCGCGCCTCGATGTTGGCCCACGAGCCCAGGGTGTGTCGCCACGCGAAGTTGGCGAAGGACGTGGGCGAGGTGAGCCGGGTTGCCGCCCCGGGTGCCTGGTAGCCGGACAGGTTGTCGTTGTCCGTCACTTGGTTCAGGTAGCCGCCCGACAGCTCGACCTCGTCCGACGGGCCCGGATCCCATGTCAGCTTGCCGAAGTATTTTTCCTCGTGGTCGTTCTGGGTCAGCGGCGAGTAGCGGCTGTTGTTGTACGGCAAGTAGTTCAGCGACCGGGAGGCCTGCTCGATACGTTCGCCCGACAGGTAGTAGAACAGACGATCGCGCACGATCGGGCCGCGGATCTCCGCGTTGACGTCGTACCGATTGGCGACCTCCGTGCCGGTCTCCGTGCCCGACAGGTTGGTGGCGTTCAGGGCGCGGTTCTCCGCGTTCGTACGAACCGTTCCCATGAACTTGTTGGTGCCGCGCTTCGTGATGATGTCCACCAGCCCGCCCTGGAACCCGCCGTACTCCGCACCCGCACCCAGCCCCTTCACATCCACCCGCTCGATCCAGTTGATGCTCGGCTGGATCAGGTCACCACCCATGCCCGGGTTGTTGGCCGACAACCCGTCGATCTGGTAGTTGTTCGCCTGGAAATTCGCTCCGCCCCACACGTGCCCCGGTCGCGCGCCCGGCGTCAACGCGATGAGCTGATTCGGGTCGTACGCAACCGGCAGCATCGTGATGGCCGCCGAGTCCACAACCGTGCTGAAGTCCGTATTCGTCCGTTGGATCTTCACCCGATCTGCCATCACCTTGATGCTTTCCAGCTCCACCGGCGCCACGTCCAGCTCCACTTCCAGCACACGGATCTGGCCGTTGTTCAACCGGACGTCGTCGACCGTCTTCTCCTTGTAGCCGATAGCCTGGACCCGGACCTGGAACGTACCCGCTGGCAGTCCGCCCATGCGCGCCGCGCCCTTGTCGTCTGCCTGTGCACTGCGCAGCGCCTGGCCATCGAATATCACCTGGATGGTCGCGTTGCTGATCAAGTCTCCATTCGCCGCCGCCTTCACCCGCACGAACAGCACCGCATTCTGGGCGTGCAGCGCCGCCGGCAGAGCCAGGAAGCCCAATGCCAGGGCAATACAGCCGGCCCGCAACAGCCGATAGAAGCGTTGATTATGCATTCTGATCGCCCTGTGACGCCCGATGGCGAGACCCAACGATGGCACGGTGTAACCTCAATCTACCGACATTGGAAACGTCTGAACAACCACCCGCGTGACGTTCTCCCTGCCGCAGTCCCTGGCAGCATGGCGGGGCCGCGTCCTGGCCATGCCGTCGGGAGCGGGGGTCCATGGTTCCGCTGAGCGGCGCGTACCGCTGCTGCTACCTGGGCGCCCCGGAAAAATGACGGTACAACGCGATGGTCGCCCCCAGTGCGATGATGAACAGCGCGATGGGCGCGATGATGGACCAGAACGGGCCCTGGATGGGTGGTGACACGGGCATCGGTATCATCGTTCGTCGTCCCGGTGGTGGCGGCGCCAGCTGATG
>JARRJS010000163.1:0-5913 GCA_037388885.1 Gemmatimonadota bacterium | reverse complement strand
GCCCGGCGGCGAGTTCGAGCGCTGGCTGGACGGCACTCGAGATCGGCTGGTGGGGCGGGCCGTGGCGGCGGCTGACAAGCTCAGGGCACGGGCGGAGGAGCGAGGTGATGTCGCGGGGGCGGTCCGTTGGGCCCGCCGTGGGACCGATCTGGCGCCGTACGATGAGACTGCTTGGCGCCATCTCCTCTCGTCCCTCGACCGCACGGGCGACCGGGCCGGCGCGCTCACCGCCTACGACACGCTGGTGACGCACTTGCGGGACGAGCTCGAAGTCGATCCGTCGCCGGAGACGCGGGCCCTGGCGGACCGCATCCGTGAGCGGATCAGTGCGCCGGTGCCGGCCGACCTGGACGCCAGCGGCGAAGCCGGCGGCGACGGCGACCTACGACGAGCGCCCCGGCCGGGAACAGAGGCTTCGGCTGCACCGCGTCCAGCTGTCATCGCGTTGTGGCCGGTGGAGAACCGGACCGGCGACACACGGCATGACGCACTGGGTCGCCGACTGACGGACCGCCTCATGCATGGGATGGCCGAGCTCGATTTTCTCCAGGCCTTCCTGGGCGACGACGTGGCCGGCGCTGCAGCGGTGGTTTCCGCGGGGCTGTATGCCCGCGCCGCCCAGGTGGAGGTGCGCATGCGACTGTCGGCGCCCGGGGAAGGCGGTCGGATCCTGGCCGTGCCCGAGCCGGTGCTACTGGAGCCGGAGACCGAGGACGACGGTTTGGATCTCGCTGTGGCCCGGGTCCTCGCGTCGCTGGGGGCACACTACCATCCCGACATGCCCATGCTCGTGGCCAGTGGCCGCCCGGCACTCATGCCCTCGTGGGAGGCGTTCCTCGAGTACACCCAGGGCTGTGAGGCGTACGGCGCTTTCCGCTTCGGCGAAGCGGCGCAACGGTTGCGGCGGGCGTACGAGATCGACCCCGTCTTCCTCAAGGCGGCCGTGTTAGCCTGCATCGCCATGGATTCCGTGTGCGACCCGGCGGGCGCGGTTGCGCTCGTCACTGCCGCCATGAGGGAGGCCGCGTCCGCATCCGAGTACGAGCGGCATTTCGGGGAGTGGCTCCTCGGCGATCTGCACGGCCGGCGTCCGGAAGCCTACCGGGCCGCTACCGAGTTGGTGCGGCTGGTATCGCATCCAGTCCCCCGCGCCATGGCAGGCTGGGAGGCGCTGAAGATGAACAGGCCGGTGGAAGCCCTGCGTCTCCTGCCGCCTCTCCCCTTCGAGTGGGGATGGTGGCGAAGCTGGGCGTGGGTACATGAGCTGTACGGCTGGGCACTTCATTCTCTCGAAGACCACCGTGAGGAGCTCGCCAGGGTATTGCCCGGACGCCAGCGTTATCCCGAGTCGCTGGAGGTCATCCGGGCAGAGACGCGAGCGCGGGCTGCGCTCGGCGAGACGACAGCGGCACTCGGGTTGGTCGAGGAAGCCCTCACCCTGTCGCCCCCCGTCGCTCTCCGCGGCGAGCGACCGGGGAAAATCACCGAGGGCATGGTGAGCCCCGCCGACGTCGCATGGACCGCGGCACAGGAGCTGGAGACCCACGGCCATGGCGACGCGGCCGCGGCCGCACGCCGCGCCGGGCTGGGGTGGCTGACGCGCCGTGATAACGGCACTCGCGCCGACCGCCTGCTTCAGGTTCGTCTGCTCCTCGAGCTGGGAGAGATGGAGGCAGCGGGTCAGCACATGCACGCGCTGGGCCCCGTCGAGGACCTCGAGGCCCTCGGCCTCGCCGCACTGCTGGCGGCGACTGCCGGTGACACGACGTCCGCCTGTGAGGCACTCGCGCAACTGGAGAATCTGCGCGATCCGTACTTGAGCGGCCGGCACCTTTTGCATGCCGCCGGCGTCCGCGTCGCGCTCAACCAGCCGCAGCTCGCCGTCGACACACTGCGTCAGGCGCTGGCTGCCGGGCTGCCGTTCGGCGTCGAGCTTCACGCGCTGCCAATGCTGCGGCCGCTGCACACACGCGCGGACTTCGCCACGCTGCATCGCCCGCGCGGGTGAGACGCGACCTCGACCGGAGAAGTCGCGAAAGGGCGCCGCAGAAATCACGATCCGTAGCGGCGCTGGGCCCAACGACTCCCGCCATGCTCCGCACGTGATCCAACCCGGTCAGTCTCTGGGGAAGCTCTCCCATTGCGAAAGAGGTTTGATGTGAGCCCACCGTTTTCGCGATATCGCCTCCATGTCCAAGGCGTTCACAGCCCTGGCCATCCTTAAGTGCCCCGGATAGCCTCCGGGCTGCGGCGTGCCATACGATGGCCACGAACCGAGGAGGTAGATGATGCGGTCCTTTTGCTTCGGGGTGATCCTGGTATGTCTGTCCATGAGCCCGGTGCGGGCCGTGGCACAGTCGGAAGACATGCGTACCGCGAATGTCCCACGAGGTGTGGTCGCATTTCACGTACTGGGCGGAGGTTCGGAAACGCCGCTGCTTCTCATCAATGGTGGTCCGGGATTGGACCACCGATACCTCCATTGGGCTCCCGTGTGGGACCGTTTGGCAAAGGAACGCCCCATCGTGTTCTTCGATCAGCCGGGGACCGGTCAAACCTACCCCATCGGGCCAAGTGACACCGTGACAGTCCGCGACGTGCTGGAAGCGATGCGGGCTGTGCAATCAGCGCTTCGTAGGGAGCGGATAGCGATTCTCGGTCACTCGTGGGGCGGCTACCTGGCGATAGCATTTGCGCTGGAGTACCCCGATGCGACGGAAGCGGTCGTGCTCGTCGACGCGGGCGCGCCCAACTGGACCGAATTCAACTTCGGTCCGCTCTTTCCTGACTCCCTTGCCAGAGGTGCCAGTCCGGCTTCAGATCCCGACGGAGCGTGGAAGGATCTCCGGCGGCAATTCGCGATGTCGTTCTATTCGCCCAGTATGCGGCAAGTCATGACCAGGGACTTCCCGCGCGTTCCCATGAACCGTCGGCAAAGGACGTTGTTGATTGCTGACGCGAGTGCGCACGACCTTTGGTCACGACTTGGGGAGATTCGGGCCCCCGTGTTGGTCGGGACCGGGCGTTTCGATGCCAACGTGGCTCCTCGAACAGCATGGCGCATCCATCAGGCAATTCCGAAATCCGGCTTCTTCGTGTGGGAGAGAAGCGGTCATTATCCGATGATCGAGGAACCCGACGAGTTCGTCGCTGTGATCTCGCGGTTCTTGAACGAGGCCGCGCATGCTGCCAGCGCCGTCAGATAACACCATTAGAGCTAACACCCTCAGACTGGCCCTGGCCGGACTGGGTATCGATTCGGACGCGGGAGTGGCGTCCAAACACCATTTCGGGCTCACCGCGGGGCCGGCTGCCCCGGAGAGCGGTCCCAGATACGTCCGGCGGCTCGGCGTCGGTCTTCCCAATCAAACGGGCGATGCTCGGCGAAAGCCGATCCAGTTGGCTGCCCGGGCTTGACCGACGCGGCCACTCCTGCGAGCCGCAGCGTCACCCCTTCCTGGGCGAGGAGGTCGCGAACCCAGTACCATCCACTGGTGGCCTCCACGGTCGCCTGGTGCGGGCCCGGCAGAGCGGCGGAGTAGCGGGGCGTGTTCGTGACGCTAGGATGGTTTTCGGAGAGGCGTCGTGACAGCAACAACCATCAAGGCCACGGCGCTCCGCTGTCCGCTGCTAGGCATCGGCGGGGCGCCGTGTTACTCTGTATCGGAAGAAGTGAACGCCGGGTGTGGGACGTCAAACAGTTCTTGGCACGCTTTTGAAACGGCTAGTGCCGAAATGAAACGAAGGGGTAGGCGGAAGGCGTTGCAGCACAATCAGAAGTGAAATCTTCGGGGCGTGGCGCAGTCCGGTAGCGCACCTGCTTTGGGAGCAGGGGGTCCCCGGTTCGAATCCGGGCGCCCCGATTACTCGACACCGCTGGACCAGCCCCCGGCCCCTGGCACCGCCAGGGACTCACCGGCTGAAAAGCGCTTCCTGGCCTCTCGGTCAGGTGACTGAGCGCCGGCTCTGCGGACCCCGCGAACGAGCCCCGGCCCCGTCTCCCTGTCTCCCTGTCTCCCCGTCGGCCTTTGACCGCCGTGGCCCCGGGACGCCGCCTCAGTGTATCGTCCGCAACACCAGCACCCACGTGAAGACGATGTACATCAACAGCAGCAGTGCGCCGCTCCGCCGGGACAGGCGATGCCGGTGCCAGGCCAGCGGGAGCAGGACGATGGCGACCCCGACCATGGCCGGGATCTCGAACTGCATGAGCTCCGGGGCGACCTCGATCGGGCGGATCAGCCCGCTCACGCCCAGGATGCACAGGATGTTGAAGATGTTGGACCCGATCGCGTTGCCCAGCGCGATGTTGGATTCGTCCCTAAGGGCCGCGACGATCGACGTCGCCAGCTCCGGCAGCGACGTGCCCAGGGCCACGATCGTCAGTCCGACCACGACATTGGAGACGTTCAACAAACGGGCGAAGAAGACCGCCGACTCGACCAGCAGGCGCGCCCCGACGACCAGCGCCAGGATGCCTCCCAGCATCACGACCGCGTCGCGCCAGTGCTTGTCCTGCGTCGGCGACAACGACGCCACGGCCTGGAATTCTTCGAACTCCGTCGCCACCAGCGGCGACTCCGAGCTCGCCGCCCGCGTCATCGCCCACAGGTAGGTAACGAACCCCGCCAGCAGCGCCAGGGCGTCCACCCGGCTGACGACACCGTTGAGAGCGATCGCCGCAAGCAGAATCGACACCGCCACCATCAGCGGGATCTCGCGTGACAGCAGCCGCAACTCCACCTTCATGGGTCGGAGCAGCGAGGCGATTCCCAGGATCAGCGCGATGTTCAGGATGTTCGACCCGACGACGTTGCCCAGCACCACGTCGCTCGCACCCTGCACCGACGCCACCACCCCCACCAGCAGCTCCGGCGCCGAACTCCCGAACGAAACCACCGTCAGGCCGACCACCAGCGTGCTCACGCCCCAGCTGCGCGCAAGCCGGGCCGAGCCACGCACCAGCCACTCCGCGCCGAAGTACAGCGCTGCCAACCCTGCCGCCATCAGCGCGGCCTCGAACACTATCATGAATTGGGGGGCTCTCGAGGTCAGTGCGGCCTTTCAGGTCATGGTCCGGGTGCCCCGCGCGGGCGTCCCGGCGTTGCACACCAAATGGCTGCATGCTTCTCACCCTGTCAACCGGCACGCCCACAGGCGCCGTCAACCCCGCATGCCCCAGGCAATTGCAGCACCGCTCGACGGCCCGCTCCGTCGCCGTTCGCGCGCTCTTGACGCCCCTGTGGACGACGGTTATCCTTCGAGGCTGCCGGGGCAATTTCGGCGCCGTTCTGCGGTCTCCGGGCCCCCGCCATCTGGGCTCGCCCCGGACGAACACTCTGCGCCCGTAGCTCAGCCTGGATAGAGCAGCGGCCTTCTAAGCCGCGGGTCATAGGTTCGAATCCTATCGGGCGCGCTCGTGGCAGGCAGGACTTCTGGTGGGCGTAGCTCAGTTGGTTAGAGCGCCAGGTTGTGGCCCTGGAGGTCGCCGGTTCAAATCCGGTCGCTCACCCTTCGCCCGCGTAGCTTAATTGGCAGAGCAGGGGACTCTTAATCCCAAGGTTCTAGGTTCGATTCCTAGCGCGGGCACTCGTTTCCCAGCCGTTACCGGTGCTTGACGCAAACAGCCTGGACGGCTAAATTTTACGTCCTCGCCCGGCCCGTCCACGGGTCGGGCGCAACACGCTGATTGACAACCAAGGTCGATGGTTTGGGTGGGCCCTGCGGAGGGCGCTGCTTCCCTCCGCTCCAAGGGTTTAGCCAAAGCAGAATTCCGAACGATTGAGAGATCGTTTGTTGAGAGCAGATTGGACTTTCATTGGAGAGTTTGATCCTGGCTCAGGACGAACGCTGGCGGCGTGCTTAACACATGCAAGTCGAGGGAGGCCAGTGGAGCTTGCTCTGCTGAGTCGA
>JARRJS010000162.1:0-15935 GCA_037388885.1 Gemmatimonadota bacterium | reverse complement strand
CTGAACCCGGGCATGCCGGCACCATTGGTCCGCGTGGTGGGTTTGTAGTCGGTCTGCTGCCGCAGGTCCACGGTGGTGGCCCGGCCGAGATCGAGCTGGTCCAGGGGGATGGTCCGTCCGTACATGGCGGTGCGGATCCGGAGCCCTGCCGCATCCACCGATACGGCCGAGTTCTGGCTGCTGAACCCGAGCCAGACGAAGAGGACCACGAGCCCGACGCCCAGGAGGGTCAGCGGGATGATCAGCCAGAGGATCCGGGCCGATGCGGGGACTACCGGGAAGACGTCCATGAGGCGCTCCATTCAGGGTCGTTCCGCAGGATACGGCCGCGGGGGCCCCGGGACCAGAGCCCCAAGGCTCATGCCGGGGATCGGACTTGTGGGAGGCGCCGTCGTCGGCCCAGGTTGGGCCCATGACCGACCTGTCGAAGAAGCTCCAGATCAAGGATGCCGGGATCCGGGTGGTCAATGCGCCCGAGGGGCTCCGTCTCAACCTGCCCGCCGGCGACGGCCCCGACGCGGGTGTGCTCCTGTTCGTCCGGGATCGCGGGGAGCTGGACGAACACGGCGCCACCGCCCTGGATGCCGCGCTGGCCGGGCGCCTGGCGTGGATCGCCTACCCGAAAGCCGGCCAGCTGGGCACGGACCTCAGCCGGGACGTGCTCTGGGATGCGGTGAAGGGCGCCGGTGTCCGGCCTGTGCGGCAGATCGCCATCGACGACGTCTGGACCGGCATGCGATTCCGGGGCCCGTAACCCTCCGGTCCCACGGCGTCACCGGCCCACCTGGGCGAGCCTTCGCGTCATGGCCCGGCGCCGTTAGATTCGCGCCACCATGATCTCCGTCTCCAACCTCGCCAAGGAATTTGGCGACCAGGTCCTGTTCGAGGACGTCTCGTTCCAGCTGAACGCGGGCGAGCGGTACGGGCTGGTGGGCGCCAACGGCTCCGGCAAGACCACGCTGCTCAACATCCTGGCGGGTCGGGAGGCGGCCTCCGAGGGCAGCGTCAGTGTCCCGTCCCGGGCCGATCTGGGGATGCTGCGTCAGGACCAGTTCCTGTACGACGACGAAGAGATCCAGGGTGTGGCCATGCGGGGCAACCCGGAGCTGTGGGACGCCATCGTGGCGAAGGAGAAGCTGCTGGCCGAGGCCGAGGCGGAGCCCGACGCGTTCGACGCGGACCGGTACGGGAAGCTGGAAGAGACGATCCAGCGCCACGACGGCTACGCAGCGGAAGCGCGGGCGGCCGAGATCCTGGAGGGGCTGGGGATCCCGGAGTCGGTGCATCGTCGTCCCATGTCGACGCTGTCCGGCGGCTTCAAGCTCCGGGTGCTGCTGGCCCAGGCGCTGGCGGGCACGCCGGACGCGCTGCTGCTGGACGAGCCCACGAACCACCTGGACATCCTGTCCATCCGCTGGCTGGAGAAGTTCCTTCAGGACTTCGCGGGGCCCGTCGTCGTGATCTCCCACGACCATCGCTTCCTGGACAACGTTGCCACGAAGATCCTCGACGTGGACTACGAGACCATCCTGCTGTATGACGGGACCTACAGCGAGTTCGTCGTGGCGAAGCGGGAGGAGCGGGAGCGGCGGGAGAAGGAGATTGCCACGCGGGAGAAGGAGATCGCGCACCATCAGGACTTCGTGGACCGGTTCCGGGCCAAGGCCAGCAAGGCGCGGCAGGCGCAGAGCAAGCTGCGGCTCATCGAGAAGCGCGCCGGGGAGCTGACGGAGCTGCCCGGCAGCTCGCGCAAGTACCCGAAGTTCCGCTTCTCGCAGGCGCGACCCAGCGGGCGGGAAGTCCTGACCGTCACCGGCATCCGCAGGTCGTTCGGCGACAATGAGGTGCTGCATGGTGTCGACCTGTCGGTGCGCCGCGGCGACCGCCTGGCCATCATCGGCCCCAACGGCATCGGCAAGTCCACGCTGCTCAAGATCGTGGTGGGCGACCTGGCGCCCGACGCAGGCACCGTGGAGTGGGGCTACGAGACGCATCCGGGCTACTTCGCCCAGGACCAGCACGAGCAGCTGGACGCGTCGTCGCAGACCGCCGAGTCGTGGCTCTGGGGCTTCTGCCCCGGCAAGGATCGCGGCTTCGTGCGCGGCCAGATGGGTCTCATGCTCTTCACCGACGACGACGGCGAGAAGCCGCTGGCAGCGCTGTCCGGCGGCGAGGCGGCGCGGCTGGTGTTCAGCCGGCTCATGCTGGAGCGGCCGAACGTGCTGGTGCTGGACGAGCCCACCAACCACCTGGACCTGGAGTCCATCGAGGCGCTGGTGGAGGGCCTGAAGGCGTACGACGGCACCCTGATCCTGGTCTCCCACGACCGCTGGTTCGTCGGCCGCCTCGCCACCCGCATCCTGGAGATCGAGCCGGAGGGCGTGACGGACTACCCCGGGACCTACGACGCGTACGTGCACGCGGCCGGTGACGACCACCTGGACGCCGACACCGTCGTGCGCAGGTCGCGGGAGAAGGCGAAGGACCGGCACGCGAAGAAGAAGGCGGCCGGGGCGAACGGAGGGACGGCCGTTGGAGAGGGGCAGGGTGGTGGCAGGAGAGTGGAGGGAGGCAGGGAGAACGGCGGCGGCGACGGCGCCCGCCCTGCACGTCGGCGTCACGACCCCGAACGCTTGCGCCGGCTCGAGCGTCGCGCCGACGAGCTCATCGAGGCCGTAGGGGCAGCCGAGGCCCGGGTCGCAGACATCGATGCGCGCTTCGCCGAGCCGGGCTTCTTCGATCACACCGCGCCGGACGAGATCGCCGACCTGGACCGGGAGCGGAAGACGGTCCAGGAAGACGTGGGGCGGCTGACGGCGGAGTGGGAGGAGGTGGAGAATGAACTGCGAGCGCGTGGATAGATTGTAACCGCCCGACGCCCGAAGAGCGTACGCGACGAGGGCGGGCACTCAACCCGCCCCCGCCGCTGAGCCTGAAGCTGCTACCTGCAGGGCCTGCGTGGCCGAAGGCCGGGCAGGCCCGCCCTGCTACCCGTTACCGCCCCCCTGCGTCCCGCGCAGCCGCGCTGGCGTAGATCGCCACCTCGATGCGCCGGTTCAACTGCCGACCTTCCGCCGTTTCGTTGGTCGCGATCGGCTCCGTCTCGCCTTTCCCGGTGGTGCGGATCCGGCTCGAGTTGACGCCCTGGGCCACGAGGTACTGCGCGGCCGCATCCGCACGGCGCAGCGACAGCTGCTGATTGTACGCCGCAGTGCCCGTCGAGTCGGTGTGACCGACGATGAGGAGGTCCTCGTTGGAGTACTTCTCCAGGCTCTGCGCCAGCACCCTCAGGTTCTGCGCCGCGTCAGGCCGGATGGCCGCGGAGTCGAAGTCGTACAGCAGACCCGACGGGAACGTGACCACCATGCCCTCTCCGACCCGCGTCACCTCCGCGCCAGGGATGGCCACCTTGAGCTCCTTGGCCTGCTGGTCCATCTGGTGTCCGATGATGGCTCCCGCCGTGCCGCCCACGACCGCGCCGATGATCGCGCCGCGCGCCGTCGAGCCGGTTTGGTTGCCGATCACGCCGCCCACCGCGGCGCCGGCTGCCGCGCCGATGGCCGCGCCCTTCTCCTTGCGATTGAGCGACGCACATGCCGTTGTCGAAAATGCCAAGGTCACCATCGTCACGCACACCACCATGCGGCTGGGCCTCAGGAATGAAATGCCGGTACTCACGTTGACGCCTCCGGTATCTGGGAACCACTTCGGATCCCCGCCGGCTCACCATCCGTGCCAGGCGGGTCCGTCTCTCTGACGGCAGAAGCCGACCGGTGTCACAATATCTTCAATGGAACCGTACCGGTTCAAGTGTTATCGCATCCCGGTACCTCCCCACGGTCACGCACCCCCCGCCCCCCGCTCCCTGTACCGCCTTGACCCGGCCGGTCGTCCGGTATATCGTGACAATAATCTCAGTTTCGTCCGACACCACCCACCTGTCGGTCGGGGGAAGACCATGCCGGAGCCGATCCAGGTGACGAGCATGCGCGGACCCGAGGCGTCGCGGGCGGCGTTCGTCGCCCGACTCACCGCCGGAGCCACCCACGAATTGCGGAACGTGCTGGCCATTGTGAAGGAGTCGGCGGGCCTGGTGCAGGACCTGTTGGCGATGGGCGCGTCGGCGGACGACCGTGCGGACGCGGCGCTGGCGCGGATCGAGGCGCAGGTGAGGCGTGGTGCGGAGCTGCTGACGTCGCTGAACCGGCTGGCGCACGGTCTGGACCGGGACGAGGAGGCGGTGGACCTGGGAGAGGCGTTGGCGCATGCGACGGTGTTGTGTCGTCGGTGCGCGCGGCAGCGGGATCGTGCACTGGACGTGCAGGGTGGCGCGACGGCGATGGTGACGGCGAACGCGCTGGACGTGTACCGGGCGCTGGTGGGTCGCTTGACGGTCTGCCGGGGCGAGTGGTGCGGGACGGAGCGTGGTTCAGCCTTCTGTTTGCGTGACAATCGGGGCGTGCCGGAAGGTCGGGCGTGACGCTCCTTTGCGGAGGGTCCCATGCGGAAGATGAAGCTCCTGCTGGTGGACGACGAGGAAGAGTACATCCGGACGATGGCGGAGCGCCTGGCCATGCGGGATGTGTCGAGCCAGGTTGCGCTGAGTGGTGAGGACGCGCTGCGGGCGGTGGCGGATGAGGTGCCGGACGTGATGGTGCAGGACCTGCGCATGCATGGCATCGACGGCATGGAGGTGCTGGAGCGGGTCCGACGCGAGCATCCGCACGTGCAGGTCATCATCCTGACGGGCCATGGCTCGGAGCGCGAGGAGCGGGCAGCCCGGCGGCTGGGTGCGTTCGAGTACCTGGAGAAGCCGGCGGACACGCAGGAGCTGGTCAAGACGATACGAGCGGCCTGGAAAACGGCGCTGAAGCTGCTGAAGGAAGGGGAAGAAGGTTTCAGCCGGCACATGGAGGCGGCCGCGATGGCGGAGGCCGGCGTGCCGGACATGGCGCTGGAACGTCTGGGCCGGCCGTCGGTAGCGCCGGTGGGCCTGAAGGTGCTGTTCGTGGACGACGAAGAGGACTTTGTGCGCACGATGGCCGAGCGGATGCAGATGCGGGACCTGGGCGGCGATGTCGCGTTGAGCGGTGCGCAAGCGCTGGCGATGGTGGAGGAGGAGCAGCCGGACGTGATGGTGCTGGACCTGCGCATGCCGGGCATGGACGGCATGGAAGTGCTGCGTCGGGTGAAGCGGGAGCACCCGGAGGTGGAGGTGGTGGTGCTGACGGGCCACGGCTCGGTGCAGGACGAGGCGGAGGCGCGGCGGCTGGGTGCATTCGACTACCTGCAGAAGCCGGTGGACATGGCAGTGCTGATGGAGACGGTGCGGAAAGCGGGGCGTGCCGGCCGATCGGCGAGGTCGGGCGCAGACCCGAACGCCTGAGCGGGCGACGACCATGGAAGACGGCGCAACGAAGCGCGCCGCCGTGCAGCTGGACCAGGACCAGCTGATCTCCCGGAGCCGCTACCGGCGGATGTTCCTCGTCGGCGTGTTGACGGTGTCGGCGGTGGCGCTGGTGCCGCTGGCCATCATGGCGGTGATGAGCTACCGGCAGTACCGGCAGGCGTTCCGTTCCGAGATGACGCGGCCTATGCTGCGCTTCGCCGAAGCGGGCAAGCAGTCGCTGGAATCCTACCTTGCGGAGCGCATCTCGGCGCTCGCCCGTGTGGCCCGGGAATCGTCGTATGACACGCTGCAGGATTCGCGGCGCCTGGACGTCATCCTGTCCGACATGAAGGCGATGGGCGACGGCATCGTAGACCTGGGCGTGGTCCGGGACGATGGCGTGCAGGTGTCGTATGCGGGCCCGTATGCGCTGACGGGGCGGAACTACGCGGACCAGACGTGGTTCCGGGAGGTGGCGACCCGCGGGTCGTACGTCAGCGACGTGTTCATGGGGCACCGGAACCTGCCGCACATCGTGATTGCCATCCAGTCCGACCGGGGCGGGGGCCGCTGGTTCGCGCTACGGGCCACCGTGGACACCGACGTGTTCCACTGGCTGGTGCGGGACCGGGGCAGCCGCCGGCCGGAGCAGGGCTCGGTGTGCCACCGCTGCCACTCCCTGGGTGTGCCGGCGTTCAGCGACGCATTCATCATCAACCGCGAAGGCGTGCTGCAGACGCCGTCGCGGCTGTACGGCGCCGTGCTGGAGCGGGCTCCCATCCCACCGCTGCCCACCGCCCGCGAGGCGCGGTTCATCGAGCTCGCGGACTCGTCGGGCGTACCGCTGGCCGCGGCGTTCGCCGACATCGACCGGTCGCCGTTCACGCTGGTCCTGCTGGCACCGCGCGACGCACTGCACGCCGGCTGGCGCCCGCTGCGTCGCGACCTGGTGCTGTTCCCGCTCATCAGCGGGCTCATCATCCTGGGCGTGATCATCGGCGGCTCGCTCTACGTGGTGAACCGGGCGCGGGAGGCGGACCACAAGCGGGCGGCCCTATTCCACAAGATGGAGTACACGAACAAGCTGGCGGCCATCGGGCGGCTGGGTGCGGGCGTGGCGCACGAAATCAACAACCCGCTGTCCATCATCACGCAGAAAGCGGGACTGCTGCACGACCTGCTGACCATGTCGGATGAGCTGCCGCCGAAGTCGAAGATCCTGGAGCTGGTGGAGTCGGTGCAGCGTTCGGCGGAGCGTTGCGGCGGCATCACGCACCGGCTGCTGGGCTTCGCCAAGCACATGGACGTGGAGCGGGAGACCATCAACCTGGAGGCGCTGCTGCGGGAGGTGCTGGGGTTCCTTGACAAGGAAGCGAACTACCGGTCCATCCACGTGGAGCTGGCCGCGGACGACGACGTGCCGCCCATCATCAGCGATCGAGGCCAGCTCCAGCAGGTGTTCCTGAACATCGTCAACAACGCGTTCGCGGCCGTCGACGACGGCGGCCGGATCGAGATCGGCATCCGCCGGCAGGGCGACACGGGCGTGGCCGTGACCATCGCGGACAACGGGGTCGGTATCCCGGCGGAGCACCTGAAGCAGATCTTCGACCCCTTCTTCACGACGAAGAAGGGCGCCGGCACGGGCCTGGGCCTGTCCATCACATACGGCATCGTGCAGAAGCTGGGCGGCGAGATCGGCGTGAGCAGCGATGTGGGCGTGGGCACGCGGTTCACCGTGACGCTGCCGGTCGGCGGAGACAGGGGGTAGGTCATGGCGGCGATGCGCGTGCTCATCGTGGACGACGAGGTGGAGCTGGTCAGCGCGCTCACCGAGCGGCTGCAGCTGCGCGGCTTCCACGCGGAGGGCGTGACGGACGGGCCCGCGGCGCTGGCCCGGCTGCGTGAGGCGTCCGGGGCCGCTGCCCGGCCGGACGTCGTCATCGTCGACGTGAAGATGCCGGGTATGGGCGGGCTCGAGCTGGTCCGCGAGATCCGGGCGTCGTTCCCGGACGTGCGCATCGTGCTGATCACGGGCCATAGCTCGGTCCGGGAGGCGGAAGAGGGCATGGGCCTGGGCGTGTTCGACTACCTGGTGAAGCCCGTGCCTATCGATGAGCTGGTGCGCGTGCTGCGCTCCGCACGGGAGAGTGGGTCATGAACGAGACGACGGTGCTGCTGGTGGACGACGAGGAGGAGTTCATCGCCGCGCTGGCGGCACGGCTGGAGATGCGTGAGCTGGCCGTGGACACGGCGGCGACGGGGTATGCGGCGCTGGCGAAGGCGAGGCAACGCACCTACGACGCGATCCTGTTGGACATGGCCATGCCCGGGCTGGACGGGTTGGGGACGCTGAAGGCGCTGCTCGAGATCAACGCGGACCTGCAGGTCATCGTGTTGACGGGCCGGGCGACGCTGGCGCAGGCGGTGGCGGCGATGAAATCGGGCGCCCTGGACCTCATCGAGAAGCCGGCGGACATCGACTCGCTGGTAGAGCGCATCGAGGAAGCGGCCCGGCGCCGGTCGTCGCTGGACGACCAGCGGGTCCAGCGACGCATCGATGAGATCACCCGCAAAATGGGTTGGTGAACGTGGAATCGAACCGGCGCGTGCGCGACGTGATGATCCCGGTGACCGACTACCCGTCCATCCGGGACCGCGCCACCCTGCGCGAAGCGGCGGGTGTGATGGAGGCTTCGCATCTGGACGTGAACGGACGGCGGTCGCTGCCGCGCGCGCTCATCGTTTTCGACGAGATCAACGTCATGGTGGGCTACGTGCGCCGGCGCGACCTCATGCGGGGCCTGGAACCCAGGTTCCTGCTGGGCCAGCCCCTCGATTACCGCAGGAAGCTGTTCGATGTAGCGGTGGACCCGAACCTGACGGAGCTGCCGTACGACCGCGTGGTGAGCGGCATCCTGGAGCAGGCGGACCGGCCGGTGAGCGATGTCATGCAGCCCATCGAGGCGGTGCTCGATGCGGATGACCTCGTGATGAAGGCCAGCTACGAGATGGTCACGCTCGACGTCAGCCTGCTGCCGGTCACCGACGATGGCCGGCTGGCGGGCGTGGTGCGGTCCGTGGATGTGTTCCACGAGGTGGCGAAACTGCTATAGACGCCCGTGGCCGGGCGAACAGCGAGGGCGCATGGCCGATACCGTGATGGCCCCCGATCGCGAAACACCGACCGTCCGCGTGGGTGGTGGAGGGCCGGAGCCGTCTCTGCCCGGTGGACGGGAGACGGCGCGCTGGGACCGGCGCCGCCTGGCCTGGACTCTCCTGGGCCTGACCCTGTTCGCCGGCGTCTACTTCGCGCCCGTGCCGGGTCCTGCCGTGGATCCGCAGGGCAAGGCGTTCGCCCTGACGCCGGAAGGCAAGGCGGCGCTCGGCCTGTTCCTGTTCGCCGCCGTCTGGTGGATCACCGAGGTCATCCCCATCGGGGTCACCAGCATCGCCATTGGCGTGCTCCAGGGGCTGCTCCTCATCCGGCCCGCACGCACCGCGTTCACCGACTTCATGGACCCCTCGGTCTGGTTCATCTTCGGGTCCCTCATGTTCGGCATGGCCTTCACCAAGACCGGGCTTACACGACGGCTCGCGTACAAGATCCTGTCCATCGTGGGCGAGCGCACCAGCATCATCTACCTGGGCTGCTTCTCCATGACGGCGGCCCTGACGCTGATCATGGCACACACGGCCGTGGCCGCCACCGTCTTCCCGCTACTCCTGGCCATCTACGCCCTCTACTCCGAGGACTCCACCCCGACCCGGTTCGGCAAGGGCCTCTTCATGGGCATGGCGTTCGTGGCGGGAGCCGGCAGCATCATCACCCTGCTGGGCTCCGCCCGCGCCGCCGTGGCCATCGGCTTCTACAACGACATCGTGGGAACGCCCGTCGGGTTCTTCCAGCTCAGCTACTTCATGGTCCCGGTGGGCGCCGTCATGACGCTACTGCTGTGGGCCTTCTTCATGGTGTGGTATCCGCCGGAGCGGAAGACCATCCCGGGCCTGCGGGAGCGCGCGCGACGCCTGTACGCCAACCTGGGCCCCATGAGCCGCAACGAGGCCCTGGCCCTCGTCATCGTGCTGTCCGCCATCACCATCCTGAGCCTGCGCGCCTTCGTGCCTGCGCTGAGCCCGGTGGACAAGAGTGCCGTCATCCTCGCTGCTGCCGTGCTCTTCTTCGTGCTGCGCATCGTGTCTCTGGACGACCTGGAAGGCACCTCCTGGAACATCATCCTGCTGTTCGGCGGCGCCATGAGCCTCGGCTTCTGCCTCTGGCAGACGGGCGCCGCCGCGTGGCTCGCCGTCAAATGGCTCGCCATGTTCCAGCACGCCCACTGGATCCTGTTCGTTCTGGGCATTGCGTTCTTCGTGCTGATCATGACCAACCTGATCATGAACGTGGCGGCCATCGCCATCACCATGCCCGTCGCCCTGGTCATGGCGCCCTACCTGGGCGTGGCACCTGAAGTCGTCCTGTTCGCCTGCCTGGTCACCGCCGGCATGCCGTTCCTGTTCCTCATCGGCGCCGCGCCCAACGCCATCGCCTACACCACAACGCCATCGCATACACCAGCAAGCAGTTCACCTCCCGGGAGTTCCTGATCGCTGGCATTCCCGCCAGCCTGCTGCTCATGGCCGTGCTGGCAGTGTTCGTCTGGGTCATCTGGCCGGCGATGGGCATGGCGGTACACGGGTAGGCAGGGGTTACCACGTCGCGCTCGAGCTTGAGGGTACGAGCGGGTGACCTGTGTCCGGGATGTGCAGGGAAACGCCCCCTCAGGCTGCCTTTGACGCCGAGCCCGTCCGATGCACGAGGATCGGTACGTGCGAGGTGCGCAGCACCTCGCCGGTGACGTTGCCGAACAGGATGCCGGACAGGCCCGTGTGGGCGCGGGTGCTCATGGCCAGCAGGTGCGCGTCCACACGGCCGGTTTCCGACCGGATGCCCTCTTCGGCGCTCATGCCGGTGAGGACGTTCCACTCGACGTGGACGCCCTGGAGGTCGGGGCGCGAAGCGACGGAATCCAGGTAGTGCTCGGCGGCTTCGGGCGAGCGCAGCGCGGCGGCGCCCGGCCGCCGCAGCGACTCGACACGCGTGGACGGCGGCACGACGGTGAGCAGGTGCAGCGTGCCGTCGTCTTCCAGGAGGTGGAGCGCGTAGGGTAGCGCCTCCTCGGCGCCCGGCGAGCCATCCAGGGGCACCAGCGCTCGGCCGACGCCGTGCATCAGCCGGCACGGGCCACCCGGCACGAACAGCACCGGGACGGTTGCATCGCGGATCACGTCATCCGGCAGTCTGGCGAGGTACGCGGACGGGCATTGTTCCTCACCGGTCCTGGCGATGAGGAGATCGCCCTCCAGGGACTCGACGGCCTGTTGCAGCGTGCGTCGCAGATCGCCGTGCTCGGCGCGGGCGTCGGCATCCACGCCCCACGACTCCTCGACCCGTTCTTCGATCTGCTCCATGGCGGCCGCGGTGTCCGAAAGGTGCTCCTTCTGCTCGGTCCGCCGCGCGTCCACCACGCCCTCGTACTGGTACGGCGTGATCGTCGCCTGGTCGTTGGACTCCGGCGGCTGCACGTGGAGCAGCGCGACTTTGCCCCCGATGTGCCGCGCCAGCGTGCCGGCGCAGTTCAACGCGCAGCCCTTGTCCTTGAACGCGCTCGCGTCGTCCACCGCTACGACGATGTGATCCGCCATATCCTGCCTCCGTTCCGATTCGGGGGCCTAGCTGGTCACCGAGTCCCTCCCCTCACGCCCTCCAACATACCACTATTGAAACAATACCCCAAAGGCGGTGATCAGATTTGCCGGGGCTGGTGGGTGCGTGGTGGGAGCCTGGTTGGGTGTGCCTGGAGACTGAGGGGGAGACGGGGCGATGGGGAGAGGGGGAGAGAGGGAGAAAGGGAGCCGGGGCGAAGGAAGGGTGCAGACTGCGCGCGCCGGTAGAGTCATGCCAATCCCCCCGTCGCCCCGTCTCCCTGGTGGTGGGGTTGGCGGGTGGCGGAGGTCTCCCCGTCGGGGTGGTGGGGCCGGGCGGCGTGTCGAGGTGGTGGACGGGAAGGGTGGAAAACTTGCGCCAGCGAAATCCTCATCTCATGTGTCATGTAAAGGACGACCACCGTGACAGGAGGTGCCCTCCCATGCTGCTCGACATCCAATTCACACTCAACGGGAAACCGACGGAGATCAACGTGGATCCCCGGCGAAAGCTGCTCTGGGTCCTGCGCTCGGACCTGGGAATGACAGGCACGAAGTACGGGTGCGGGGAGGCGCACTGTGCGGCGTGCACGGTGCTGGTCGACGGCGAGCCGACGTACTCGTGCATGATGCCGGTCAGTGGTGTGGCCGGCCGGGAGGTCACGACGATCGAGGGGCTGGCGGACGGCGACAAGCTGCACCCGGTACAGCAGGCGTTCGTGGATCACGACGCGATGCAGTGCGGGTACTGCACGTCGGGCATGATTGTGGGGGCGTACGGGCTGCTGCAACGCACCCCGGACCCGACGGAGGACGAGATCCGCGCCGGCCTGGAGGGCCATCTCTGCCGGTGCGGCACGCACGTGCGGGTGCTGGAGGCGGTGCAGACGGCGGCGCGCGCGATGAAAGGGGGCACTCGATGAGCACCATGGACCGGCGTGAGTTCATCGGCGTGCTGGGGGGCGGGCTGACGGTGGCGTTCACGGTGGACCTGACGAAGCTGCTGCCGCAGCAGCGTCGCCGCGGCTATCCGTCGGACTTCAACGCGTACCTGCGCGTGGGCGAGGACGGGCGCGTGAGCCTGTTCACGGGCAAGATCGAGATGGGCCAGGGTGTGGACACGTCGTTGTGCCAGATGCTGGCGGATGAGATGGACGTGCCGCTGAGCGTCGTGGACCCGGTGATGGGCGACACGGACCTGTGTCCGTGGGACATGGGCACGTTCGGGTCCATGACGACGCGGTTCTTCGGCCCACCACTGCGTGCGGCGGGCGCGGAGGCGCGGGCGGTGCTGATCCAGCTGGCCTCGGACCGGCTCGACGTGCCCGTGGACCGGCTGGCGACGAAGGACGGCGTGGTCTACGACACGCGTCATCCCGCCCAGCGAGTCACCTACGGCCAGCTCACCCAGGGTCGCAAGATCGAGCGGCACGTGAAGGACGTGAAGCCGGAACCGCGCTCGGAGCATACGATCTGCGGTGTGGCCACGCCGCGCATCGACGCGCACGCGAAGGTGACGGGCGCCGCCAAGTATGCGGGCGACATCCGTTTGCCGGGCATGGTGTGCGCGGCGCTGTTGCGGCCGCCGTCGCACGAGTCGAAGCTGGTGGACGCGGACGTGAGCGGGGCGCAGTCCATGGACGGTGTGACCATCGTGCGTGACGGCGACTTCATCGCCGTGCTGCACGAGCGCCCGGACGTGGCCAGGGACGCGGTCGAGCGGATCCAGGCCCGCTGGGACACGCCGAAGCCGACGGTGGACCACAACAACATCTTCGAACACCTGGAAGCGCATGTGTCGCAGGCGCGAGTGGTGTCGGAAGCGGGCGACCTGGCGGAAGGCGAGCGGCTGTCGGTCAAGACGGCCAAGTCCCGCTACCTGAACCAGTATGTGGCGCACGCGCCCATCGAGCCGCACACGGCGGCGGCGCAGTACAAGGACGGGCGCATGACGGTCTGGGCGTCCACCCAGGGGCCGTTCGGCGTGCAGTCGGAAGTGGCGCGCACGTTGAACCTGCCGCCCGCCTCGGTCCGGGTCATCACGCCGTACGTCGGCGGTGGCTTCGGCGGCAAGAACGCCAACCAGCAGGCGGTGGAGGCCGCGCGAGTGGCCATGCTGTCGAAGAAGCCGGTGCAGCTGGCGTGGAGCCGCAAGGAGGAGTTCTTCTACGACCGGTTCCGCCCGGCGGCGGTCGTGCACGTCAGCTCCGGCGTGGACGCGAAGGGCAAGCTGGTTTTGTGGCAGCTCGACACGCTTTTCGCCGGCAACGGCGCGTCGGAGCCCATGTACGCGGCGCCGCACCACCGGGTGACGTCGGCCGGCGGCTGGAACCGCCAGGGCGACGGCCAGCCGCTGGCGGTGGGCCCATGGCGCGCGCCCGGCGCCAACACCAACCGGTTCGCGGCGGAGTCGCAGATCGATATCATGGCCGCCGCTGCAGGCGTGGATCCCGTGTCATTCAGGCTGGCGAACCTGAAGGACGAGCGGGCGAAGCGCGTGCTGCGCGCGGCGGCGGACAAGTTCGGCGGCAGCTTCGCGCCGGGCCCGTCGGGCAAGGGCATCGGCGTCGCCATGTCGCTCGACTGCGGCACGATGGTCGCCACCATCGCGCAGGCGAGCGTAAACCAGGACCGCGGCACCGTGCAGGTGGAGCGCATGGTATGCGTGCAGGACATGGGCGAGGTCATCAACCCGGAGGGCGCCAAGTTGCAGGTGGAGAGCTGCCTGACCATGGGCCTGGGCTACGCGTTGCGGGAGGAGATCCGCTTCCAGGGCGGCGCCGTCCTGGACGAGAACTTCGACTCATACCAGCTCCCGCGGTTCTCCTGGGTGCCCAAGATCGAGGTGGTGCTGCTGGAGAGCGACCTCACGCCTCAGGGCGGCGGCGAGCCGGCCATCCCCACGGTGGGCGCGGTAGTGGCCAACGCCGTGTTCGACGCCTGCGGCGCCCGGCTGTATGAGCTGCCCATGACACCCGGGCGCATCCGGACCGCCTTGACTGCGGGCTGAGGCCCCGCCTCCGCGCCGCCGGTTCCGGCACCCTCACGCCGGTGGCATGCTGACCAGGCGAGGGTCGCTGCGTCGAGGTGACCCTGTCGGTCGGTCGAACGGTCGCGCAGCGAGCCGCCTGCGGGCGCCGTTCGCCCGGGCCTCCCGTCTCCAGCGCATGGAGGCGAGCAGGGTGTAGAGCCGCGACGGCACCAAGGGCCGCGCCATGAGGGCCACGGCCTCGTCGGGGACGGCCTGGCCGGCGAGCAAGGCCTCCGCTGTCAGGTCCAGGGCACGGCGCACGTTGCGCACCAGCAGGCCGGCCTCGTGCAGCGGCTTTCCGGCAATGGCCTCGCCGCCACCCAACCCCAGTCCGCCCGCCCATTCCAGGCGCGCTTCACCTGCGAACGCCCGGCAGATTTCCAGCGCCGTCGTGGTGTGGAAGGCTTCGGGGAATCCGCAGTTGATGATGGCCACGAGGCGAGTCGTGTGTCGCGCGGCCGCGGCGGCGCGGTGTCGGGCGATCTTCTCGAACGCCCGGGTGACGAGGTACGGCAGGCTGTCCACGTACACGGGGGCGGCCAGCACCACGAGGCCGGCCAGGTCGACGTCGCGCAGCAGGCTCTCGCAGGACGCATCGCTGCGCAGCCGGTTTACGTGCAGGACGCGCGCCTGGCGATCCTGCAGGCGGTCGAGCAGGTAACGCCCCAGGGACTCGGACGTGCTGGTGCCCGTGGGCCGGGCGCTGCCCACCATCAGGACGGTTCGCGCGCTCATGCGACCCTCCTCTCCGCCAACCGCTCCAGACCCGCCCAGACGTCGCGGGGGTCATGGCCCCGGTACACGATTTCCACTGCGTGACCCGGCGCGTGGAGATTGATGGCATTGCACTCCGCCAGAGCGCGGAAAATCCGTTCCTGCTCGGGATCGGGCTCCGGGAGCACGCCGAAGACCAACAGGAACGGGTAACGGTCGTAACGTCGCCGGTGACGCACCCTGCCTCGCCTGCGCGTGAAGAACGGCGATACCAGCCCGTTGATGCGGTCCACCGCCTTCTTGAGCTCTGAGGCGTAGCCGCCGAACGTGACGGTCGAGAGCCACGCGGTGATATCGCTCCCGATGATGGCCTCGGCGATGGTCGGCCCGTCGTCCTTCGTGTGGCAGATCCCCGGCGTCCTGGTCCAGCATTCGAAGCACCCACGACAGTAGGCCAGAGGGATGTCGCGGAGCTGGAACGACTGCACGACGTGGCCCATGGCGGTGAGCGCATCGCTCAGCTCGTCGTGCAGTCGGTCCAGCTCGGTGTCGCCCGCCAGGGCGCCGTTCAGGATCGTTGCCCGACGTGGTTGGACAGCGTGGTCGACACGCAGAGCGCGGCGGCGCGAAGGGAAGGGAAGAGGCACCATGGTCGACCTCCCGGGTTCCGGTGAGCGGCGGAGACGACCTGTATTCAGCATGCCACCGGTTCCGGGCGGGGGCAAGGGCGTCACACGAAGGCCACGAAGGAACCGCGGTCACACGAAGCATCTGTGGTTCGTGTGGTGGGGTGGCGCCGGGTGGGCGTGGGCGTCATTGTTTCCCCGTCACGTCGTCCGTGCGTACACCCTACCGGAGCCCGACCATGCGTACGACACGCCGCGCCTTCCCGTTCGTCGTCCCGGTTGTCCTGGCCCTCGTCGTCGCGACCCCGGCCGCGGCCCAGCGGTTCAACCCGCAGAACCGGGATTCCCTGATCGCCCACAGGCAGGAGGTGGAGCGACAGCTGGAGTCCATCGCGGTCATCGACCGCAAGCTCATGGTGCCCATGCGCGATGGCGTACGGCTGGCGACGGACGTGTACCGGCCCAAGCA
>JARRJS010000161.1:0-6308 GCA_037388885.1 Gemmatimonadota bacterium | reverse complement strand
GCGCTGCGCGGAACCAGGATGCGGTCCGGCAGGCGCTGGGCATCCAGCGACACGCGGGCGTACATGCCCGGCAGGATGCGACCGTCGTGGTTGGGCACGGTCACGGTCACTTTCGCGGTGCGCGTCTGCTCGTCCACCATCGGGTTCACCGTCGCGACCCGCCCTTCAAAGACGGTGTCGGGAAACGCCGAGAACCGCACCTGCGCGCGCCGGCCCGGCGCCAGGTAGCCCACCTCGCCCTCCAGCACCTGTACTTCCACCTTGATGGAGTCCAGATCCACGACTGTCAGCAGCTCGGTGCCCGCGGTGGCCATCTGCCCCACCACCACGTTCACGGACGCCACGCGGCCGGGGAACGGCGCTCGCACCCGGGTTTGCTGCAACTCGAAACGCGCACGCTTGAGCGCCACCTCCGCCGCGTCCAGCCCGCTCTTCGCCCGGGCGTTCCGCTCCCGCTCCGCCCGCACCGCCGAGTCCTGGATCGCGCGACTGTCGAACAGTGTCAGCGCCTGGTACTCCGCCTGCACCCGCCGCAGCTGCGCCGCCGCGTCTTCCACGTTCAGCCCGTACTCCGTCGAGTCCAGCGCCAACAGCAGCGCGCCCGCGCGCACCCGCTGGTCCTCCCGCACCGGCAGCCACTCCACGCGACCCTTCACCTGCGCCGTCAGCACCGCCTGGCGCCACGCCGCCGCCTCGCCCGACGCCGTCACCCGCAACACCAGCGTGTCCCGGATCACCGGCGCGCCCGAGACCGGGATCGCGACATCCGTCGCGAACGCGCTCGACGCCGACACGTCCGGTGCGTCCCCCTCGGGCGCTTCCGCCGCCGCGTCGTTTCCGTGACCGCGGATGCGCAGGTACATGCCCGCACCCAGCACAGCCGCCAGGATCACAATGATTCCGATGCCCAACAGGCGCTTGCGTCTGGCCATGTCGTAGCCGAACCGGATAGAAGGTGAGTCGCTTGCTGCGCGGTCTCAGGCTGCCGCGCGGCGGGTAGGTCATCCTGAAAAGCAAGCTATCCCGACGCCGCCCGCCCTTCAATGACTGTGGAACGACCCCGTCGCCATTGCTTGGACGCGCTCTGCAGCGGTTGCGTTGCCATGACCTCCGTGTGTCCCGGGCGCGTGGCCCGGCTCGCCGTCCACCATAGAATTGCCTGAGGCGCCCCGAATCTCACACGACGCACGAAACGACCTCGTTGCGCACGGTCGTCTGCCACCGTACCGTAGGCGTGACCCCACCGCTACCCCGGCAGGAACATGGCCGAACCCGTGACAGGCGAAGGCGCCCTCGCAGCGCGCACGGCATGCGTCCGCCGGGGCGCCCCTCATTCAACGGAATACTCGTGAACCCGACCAGCGGACAGGTGGCAAGCCAGGTCAAGGAGGTCCTGTCCTTCGGGTCGGCGGACCAGCGCCGACTGGTGCTCTCCCTGGTCATCATCCTCCTCCTCGTGCTGGTGCGCGCCATCGCAAATCGCATCCTGCGCGGCCAGGTCGAGGACATCCGTACGCGGTACCGCTGGCGCAAGATCATCACCTACATCGTCGTGGTCGTCGGCGTTTTCCTCATCGGCGGCGTCTGGTCCGAAAGTATCGCAAAACTCGGCACCTTCCTCGGCCTGGTCTCCGCCGGCCTCGCCATCGCCCTGCGCGATCCCATCGTCAATCTCGGCGGCTGGGCGTTCATCATCTGGCGCAGACCCTTCGTCGTCGGCGATCGCATCCAGGTAGCCGGCCACGCAGGCGATGTCGTCGACCAGCGCATCTTCGCCTTCACCCTCCTCGAGATCGGCAACTGGGTCAACGCCGATCAGAGCACCGGCCGCATCATCCACATCCCCAACGGCGTCGTGTTCCGCGACCCGCTCGCCAACTACACCCGCGGCATGCAGTACATCTGGATCGAGCTTCCCGTGCTCGTCACCTTCGAGAGCAACTGGAAGGAGGCCAAGAGCATCCTCAAGGATATCGCGGACCGCTTCGCCGGCGACATAGCAATTGAGGCCGAGAAGACCATGGCAGAGGCCGCCCACAAGTACATGATCTTCTATCGCAAGCTCAGTCCCATCGTCTATACCAGCGTCCAGGACAGCGGCGTCCTGCTCACTCTCCGCTTCCTCTCCCCGCCCCGCCACCGCCGCGGCCTCAGCGAGGGCATGTGGGAAGCCATCCTCGAGGCCTTCGCCGAGCACGACGACATCGATTTCGCCTACCCCACCCAACGGTTCTACGACAACCTCCACGAGGGCAAGCCCGGCGCCGGCGGCGCCACCCAGGACGGCGCGCCGCCCACCTGACCCCTCCTCGCCGTACTCCGAGACTGTCCGGATCCGGACACCCCCTTCCCGCCAATGCCCCGCCCGACGCCGCAGAAGCGATCTGGAAATAGACATTAAGTTACTGTACAACAACGAGATACGTGCGTGCCACAAACGGGGCACGGTACTTTCCGAATGCAGCGGCAAGGACGGCGCTGAATCCGTGCGCTCGTCGGTCCCGTAAAGGAAAGCGAAGCCGCGCCCGCTGCGGCGGACCGACACGGAACGAAGGCCAATCGGGCAGCCGGCCGCGACGCAGTGAACGCCGGCCCCGAACGAAGCCGAACACGAATACGACGACGAAGCCGAACCCCGGAGGCCCACCCGTGACCCAGCCCGAATATCGTTCGTCGACCCGACGCACCGCCTCGCTGATGCTCCTGGCGTTGGCGATCATGGCGGCGCCGGTCATGGTGCAGGCGCAACAGCCGCCAGACACCGCGGCCGCAACCCTGTCGCTGGACGACGCCATCCGGATCGCGAAGCAGAACAACCCGACGTTCCTGGCCACGCGCAACGACGAGAGCACGGCGGATTGGGCCGTGCGCTCGGCGTACGCCAGTTGGTTGCCCACGGCTTCGGTCGGCTCGAACGCCGGGTGGGTGTCCAACGGCCCTGTGAATGTGGGAAGTGTGACGCTGCAGCAGGCGCCTGCCTACTACTGGTCGTCGTATTCGGCGAGCGTGGGTTACAGCCTGAGTGCCGCCAACATTTTCAACATCGGGCGCGCACGTGCCAATCGCCGGGCGGCTGCTGCGGGCGCGCACGCGGCGGCATCCGACCTGGACGCGGCGGTGACGCGGCAGTACCTGGCGGCGATGCGTGCGCGGGACCAGGTGGACCTGACGAAGCAGCAGCTGCAAAGCGCGCAGGAGAACCTGGATCTGGCGAACGCGCGTGTGGAAGTGGGGGCCGCCGCGCCGCTGGAAGCGAAACAGGCGTCGGTGGAGGTGGGCCGGGCCCGCGTCGCGTTGGTGCGGGCGCAGGGTGACCTGTCCACGCAGAAGCTGCGGCTGCTGCAGCAGATGGGCGTCGAGCTGGACCGCGATATCCGACTGACGACGACGTTCCAGGTGTTCGACCCCCAGTGGACCCGAGCCAGCGTCATGGCCATGGCCGAGAAGCAACAGCCGCGGGTGCGAGCCCTGGAGGCCCAGGCGGACGCTCAGACCGCGGCGGCCCGGGCCGCCAGCAGCCGGTATCTCCCGACCATTTCCATCGGAGCCTACTGGTCCGGCTTCACGCGCCAGATCGCGAACAACAGCGTGATCGTCAGCTCGCTCCAGAGCAGCATCGCGTCCCAGCGGAGCCAGTGCGAATTTGAGAACGAGTTGAACAGCCGCCTGTCGTCCCCCCTCCCGGGCACCGGCGGGGACTGCTCCCAGATCCAGCTCACGGACTCGCTCAAGAACCAGTATATCCAACAGAACGAAGTATTCCCGTTCCAGTTCGAGCGGAACCCGTTCCAACTCTCGCTGTCGATATCCCTGCCCATATTCCAGGGCCTGCAACGCCAGCAGCAGGTGGCCACGGCTCGCGCCGCGGCCGACGACGCCCGTTATCAGGCCCGCTCCCAGTCCCTGCAGGCGCGCGCCGATGCCGACGCCGCGCTGCTGGCCCTGCGCACGGCATACGCCGCCGCCAAGCTGGAGGACGAGAACCGACAGGTCGCCGCGGACCAGCTCGAACAGGCCCGGGAACAATACCGGGTCGGCCTCTCGTCCTTCGTCGACCTCACGCAGGCCGAGACACTGAAGACTCAGGCGGATCAGAGTTACCTGAGCGCCGTCTACGACTTCCAGTCGGCCCTCACCGACCTGGAGGCCGCCGTCGGCCAGCGGTTGCGTCCGGAGGCGGGTCAATGAGGCCGGCCGCCGGTGTCCGGTTCCGGGACGCCCGGTCCCGGCAACGACCGCACCTGTGCATGAGGCCGGGCCACAAATCGTTGCCGGCACATGCGATACGCCGGTCGCAAACGTGGCACGAATCCTTTATCGTTAGGGTGGCGAATCCGATGCAGGACGCAACGTTTTCGACACTCGAACGATCGAACCACATGTGGTTGCATAGAGCGGGAGGCCCCCATGGCTGAGAACACGCCGTCCGGTGGGCAGGCGGGCAGTCGGCTCGGCATGGACGTTCTGCTCGAGCAGAAGACAAACCGCAAGAAATACATCTACGGGGCGATCGGCATCCTGGCGCTGGTGGCGGTCACGGTCGCCCTGGCGCGACTGAAGCCGGCGGCGCCAACGGTGGACCGCGCGACGGTCTGGACGGACACGGTAAAGCGAGGCGAGATGGTCCGGCAGGTCAGGGGCCCCGGGACGCTGGTACCGGAGCATATCCGCTACATCTCGGCCGTCACGGCGGGTCGGGTGGAAAAGCGGTTGGTGGACGCGGGCGCGCAGGTGGAGCCGGGCACGGAGCTCATGGACCTGGAGAACCCGGACGTGCGGCTCCAGCTGCTGGAGGCGGAGCGCCAGCTGGCGGCGGCGCAGGCGTCGCTGGTGGAAGTGCGGACCAACCTGAACACGCAGCGGCTGAACCAGGAGGGCACGGTTGCGACGGTGCAGGCGCAATACAACGACGCCGTGCGCCAGGCCAAGGCCAACGAGGAGCTGGCCAAGAAGCAGCTCATCTCGGGGTTCGAGCTGGAGAAGTCGCGGGAGGCCGTCAAGGAGCTGAGCACGCGCATCGACGTGGAGAAGAAGCGGCTCGACCTGATGACCCGAAACATCGACGAGCAGCTTTCCGTACAGGAGTCACAGATCAAGCGCCTGCGCAGCATCGTGGAGTTCCAGCGGGAGCGGCTCAACTCGCTGGTGGTGCGGTCCCCCACGAAGGGCGTGGTACAGGAGCTGAACTTCGAGCCGGGCCAGTGGGTCCAGGCGGGCCAGGAGCTGGCGCGAGTCGTCCAACCGGAGAAGCTGAAGGCCGTGTTGCGGATTCCTGAGGTCCAGGCAAAGGATGTGGCGTTGGGTCAATCGGCGAAGATCGATACGCGCAACGGCATCATACCGGGTCATGTGATGCGCATCGACCCGGCAGCCACGGGCGGTACCGTCACCGTGGATGTGGCGCTGGACGTGGACTCCCTGCCCCCGGGTGCGCGCCCCGACCTCAGCGTGGACGGCACCATCGAAGTGGAGCGGCTGGAAGACGTGCTGTATGTGGGCCGGCCGGCGTACGGCCAGGCCAACAGCTCCGTGGGCCTCTTCAAGATGGTGGGCCACGATGAGGCGGAGCGCGTCACGGTCCAGCTCGGCGCCAGCTCGGTCAACGAAATCGAGATCAAGAACGGGCTCAAGAAGGGCGACGTCGTGATCCTGTCCGACATGTCCGCCTGGGACGCCCATGATCGGGTGAGGCTGAAGTGAGGCGAGCGCGGCCCAAGTGACGAGAGCCCTCCGGGTCCCGGCTTCTCATGTCAGCAAAAGACTGGAGACGGGAAACCGGAGATCGGAAATGGGGAAGCAGGAAAGGGGAAACGGAAAGCGGGAAGCGTGACCCAGTAAGGTGAACCGGAAACCTACGAGCGGGCCAGTCCCGTTGTCCGTTTCCCGCTTTCCACCCTCTGATGCGAAGAACGTAGTGAGCACGTGAGACAAACGGACCCCAGCAACCAGGCCAGAAGGAGCAATCATGGCGACAGCGGTGGAACCTCTCATCAAGCTGACGGACGTGGGCAAGGTCTTCTACACGGAAGAGGTGGAGACCCACGCGCTGTCGAACGTGCACCTGGAGATCGAGCCGGGTGAGTACGTGGCGGTGGCAGGCCCGTCCGGCGGCGGCAAGACGACGCTGCTGTCGATCCTCGGGCTGCTCGACTCGCCCACGTCGGGTGAGTACCTGCTCGACGCCAAGCCGGTGGCGAACCTGTCGGCGGCGCAGCGGGCGCATATCCGTAACCGGGCGATCGGCTTCATCTTCCAGGCGTTCAACCTGATCGGCGACCTGAACGTCTACGAGAACGTGGAGCTGCCGC
>JARRJS010000160.1:0-6359 GCA_037388885.1 Gemmatimonadota bacterium | reverse complement strand
CCCGTGCCGGCGGTTTCGGCGGCGGGAAGAGCAGGTTCGTCAGCAGGACGACGGCCATCGCGAGGATGACGGCGATCAAAAAACGGCCGGTATTCATGGAGCGTCGTTGGAGGCTCGAATTTCTTGTCGTTGTGTAGGGCCGACGACGCGGGGCATCACGGCACCGGGTCGTAGCCGCTGGGTCCGAAGGGGTGACACTTGAGCAGCCGGCGCAAGGCCATCCAGCCGCCGCGCATTGCCCCGTACCGACCAATGGCCTCTTCGGCGTACGCCGAGCAGGTGGGCGTGAATCGGCACGAAGGCGGCGTTAACGGCGAGATGCCGCGCCTGTAAAATCGGATGATTGCCAGCATCATCCGCGTGAACGCCTTCTTGCCAGCCACTCGTCCAACTCCTGCCGCAGCTCCGTATATGCCGCATCGTACCCGCGAGCGCGGGCCCGGATCAACACGTCCAGCGCCAAGCCCGCCGCGTCGAGTCCCGGTAGCAGGCGACGGCGGGTGATCTCCCGCAATCGTCGCTTCAACCGATTCCGCTCGACCGCCGTGCGGCCGTGCCGCGGCACGACGAGTCCCACACGCGCGTACGAAAAAGGGGAAGCGGAGTCGAAGACGTCCAGGTGGACCGTCCTGCTCCTCTTCCCCCGCCGAAAGAGACTACGGATCTCGCCCCCACGCGTGATACGGCGCGCCCGTGGCAGCTTCTCGCTGCCCCCGCCCGGCGCGCGTGCCACACCCCCCCGGCTACTTGGACCCGGTGACGACCGACAAGCGCTTGCGGCCCTTCTGGCGCCGCCGGTTCAGCGTCTTTCGGCCGCCGCGCGTGCGCATGCGCTTGAGGAAACCATGCTTGTTCTTGCGCTTGCGGTTGCGCGGGTTGTAGGTCGGCTTGCCCATCCTCGATCTTCCCGATTCTCGGTTCTGCGAGATCCTGCCGAGCTTGACAGTATACCGAAAGGTCCAGAGAGGGTCAAGCCGGCGCGTGGAAACCGCGCGAAGCCGCGTCCTGACTGCCTGTTGTTGACTTATCCACAACGGCCTTCTAGGTTGCGCGGACATCCACCGAGGCACGGTCCCTGCCTGTCCGCAGTCACCTGAATGGTCGCAAATGGAGCTGACCGCCGCTGAGGCGTGGTCACGCATCTTGGAACAGGTTCGCTCAAAGCTGCCGGACTCGACGTACCGGATCTGGTTCGCCGAGGCCGAGCCGCTCGCCCTTTCCCAGGACCTGCTGGCCGTCGGGACGCGTAGCGAATTCGCGGCGGAATGGGTGGAGGACAAGTACGGTGCCATGCTGGCGGACCTGGCGGAACGGGCGCTGGGTCGGCGACTGACCATCTCCTTTCAGCACCATGCGGCGAACAACCGGCCGGAGCCGGCGACGCCTGCGCCACCGCCCGTTCCGGCGCAGACCGAGCCTCCGTCGCCCGCCCCCTCCCACCCGGTCCGGACCCTGGGCGCGCCGCTGAACGAGCGTTACACGTTCGAGCGGTTCGTGGTGGGCAGCAACAACCAGCTGGCGTCCGCCGCCTGTCACGCCGTGGCGGAAGCTCCCGCGCGCATGTACAACCCGCTGTTCATTTACGGCGGTGTCGGCCTGGGCAAGACGCACCTGATGCACGCCATCGGCCATGCCATTCTCGAGCGGGATCCAGGACGGCGGACGGCGTACGTGTCGAGCGAGCGGTTCACGAACGACCTCATCGCGTCGATCCAGGAAGGGCACATGGCGGATTTCCGCCGCCGCTACCGTGAGATCGACCTGTTGCTGATTGACGACGTACACTTCCTGGGCGAGAAGGAGCGGACCCAGGAGGAGTTCTTCCACACGTTCAATGCGCTCTACGAAGCGCACCGCCAGATCGTGCTCACCAGCGACCGACCGCCGAAGGAGATTCCGGGTCTCGAGGAGCGCCTGGTTTCACGCTTCGAATGGGGCCTGGTGACGGACATCAAGCCGCCCGACTTCGAGACGCGCATCGCTATCCTGCGCACCAAGGCGAACGAGGACGACCTCGTGCTCGATGACGATGTCCTCGACTTCATGGCCCGGAACTGCCGGTCCAACGTGCGTGAGCTCGAAGGCGCCATCATCAAGCTGCTGGCATACTCCTCCCTCACACGCCGGGAGATCACCGTAGACCTGGCGCGCGAGGCGCTCGGCGGAGTCCTCACCGGAGGACTCGCCCACGAGCTGTCACCCGACGGCATCCGGGCCGCCGTTGCGGAGCGCTGCAACGTGTCGGTGGATGCCCTCACCTCGAAACGGCGTACCAAGGATGTGACCCGGCCACGACAGATCGCCATGTTCCTGATCCGAGAGCTCCTGGACCTGCCCCTCGTCGAGATCGGGGCACACTTTGGCAACCGGGACCACTCGACAGTCATTCACTCCATCCAGAAGGTGGAGCAGGAAATCAGGGAAGACATGGCCACACGTGAGCTCATCGAGGGTCTGAGACAGGAGCTCACGGGCTGATGTGGAAAGGTCCGTGGATGCCGCGTGGACAACAGGTCGAAGCATCCGCAACAACTGTGGATGTGTTCATCACGGTGGAAGGGTGATGCCGTCGAGCACACAAAATGCACAGCACCGGCATCTCTGCAACCCGTTGGGCACGAGGATGTTATGGGTATGGCAACGCATGTTTCCACCAATCCACATCGCCTACTACTACGACGAGTTATAGAGTATACGGAAGTCATCGTGTTGATTCCTCGTGGAAATCCGGCCCTTGAACGAGCAAACATGAGGCGCGCATGAAATTCACGATCACGCGGGAAAACCTGACCCAGGGTCTCGCGGCGGTTGGCGCGAGTGTCCCGACGCGCACAACGTTGCCCGTCCTCTCGAACATCCTCGTGGAGGCGGATGCCGACGGCGTGAGGATGAGCGGGACGGATCTGGACATCGCCGTGACCCTGCGGGTGCCGGCCGAGGTAGAGGAGGAAGGTGCCTTGACGGTGCCGGCGAAGAAGCTCCAGGAATTGGCCAGGGAGCTGCCGGAGCAGCCGGCACGGGTGACGGTGAAGGGGGACCGCCTCGAGCTGGCGTGCGGAAAGGCCATGTTCCGGCTGAACGGCATGCCGCGGGACGAGTTTCCTGCCTTCCCAGCGGTGGATTTCGGTGACAGCTGGACGTTGGGCGGGACGATGCTGTCGCGGCTGATCTCGCACACGTCCTTCGCGGTGTCCACGGAGGAGAGCCGGCCGATCCTGAACGGAGTGTTGTGGCAGCTGACAGACCAGGACATGCGCATGGTGGCGACGAACGGCCATCGGCTCGCGAAGATGTCCCTTCCCGTGGAAGCCGTGGCAGGTGCGCCGCATGCGGACCTGATCGTGCCACCCAAGGCCCTCGCCCAGGTCGAACGCCTGTTCAATGGCGACGAGGACATCGAGGTCGCACGGTCTGAGAACCACCTCGGGTTCCGCCAGGGTGGCACGCAGGTCTATACACGGCTCATCGAGGGTCCGTACCCCAACTACGAACAGGTCATTCCGAAGGACAATGACAAGCATGCAACGGTATCGAAGGACACGCTGACGCAGGCGCTACGGCGTATGGCCGTCGTGGCGAGCGAGCAGACGCACCGGGTGAGGCTCTCGTTCTCCGGGAACGCCATCCGGTTCACGGTGGAGACGCCGGATCTGGGCGAAGCGCAGGAAGAGATGGAGGCCGAATACGACGGGGAGCCATTGGATATCGGTTTCAACGCCAACTACCTGCTCGAGGTCCTGCGGTACATGCCCACGGAGGATGTGCTCCTGTCATTCAAGGCGCCTGAGCGGGCCGCGACGATCGAGCCGGTCGCGGCGGAGGGGGATGATCCATTACAGTACATCTGCCTGGTGATGCCGCTTCGCCTGCTGGAGTAGAAAGAGATGAAGCTGTCCGTTTTCTGCAATCGGTCCGAGCCGAGAGCCGCCGGGTACTCAGCAGGTGCCTGGCGGCTCGTCATCATCGGCTTGTTGCTATGGGCCGCCACCGGCTGCCACGGGAAGGTGGAGTACGCCCTCCAGGTCGACGGCACCGGCTTCACCGTGACCGAGCTGGGCATGCTGGATGGAGCGCAACAGTCCCGGCTCGCCGACCTGACTGCGTTCGGGCTGGCCGTGGCGCAGGGCCGGACGGAGGCGGTCACGAAGCCGTACGTTCAGGCAGATGTGCAGGCGCTGCTGCTCCAGAAGCTGGCCACGGAGGTCGCCGTGCGGCAGTCAGGGCAGGACGAGGACCAGTTGCGTCGCATGTATCAACAGCATCCCGAATACGAGCTGACGGTCCGTCACCTGGTGATCGTCTCGGAACGCTGGCGGCCTCAGGCGCAGCGGGATTCGGCACGCGCCGAAGCGGCCGCGGCCCTGGCCAGAATCCGCGCAGGCGAGGACTTCGCGAAGGTGGCGTCGGAGGTGTCGCAGGAGCCGGGCGCTGCTGAAAGTGGCGGGTTGCTCAAGCCGGCCCGCAAGGGAGACTGGGTCCCTGAATTCTGGGCAGCGGCGTCGGCGTTGAAGGTAGGCCAGGTGAGCGGCGTGGTGGAGACACAGTACGGGTTCCACGTCATCAAGCTCATCGCGCGCCGGCCGATCCCGTTCGACGAGGTGCGAAGCTCGGTGTTGCCGCGCCTGGTGGATCTGGAAGCGGCGAGTGGCAAGGCCCAGGCGTGGGCGGTGCGCCAGGGCCGAGCGGTGAAGCTGCACCCTACGGCGATCTCGAACTGGCGTGAGGGCGGCCCGGATTCCCTGACGCTGGCCAGTTGGCCGGGCGGGCGCCTGGAGGGCACGGACCTGAACCAGTACATGTTGACGTTGAGTATCGACGAGCAGGCTCGGCTGGAGAGCCTGGACAATGCTCGGTTCCATCGCGTGGTGAGCTCGGTGGCGCGCAACCGGCTGCTGGCGCAGCGAGCGAGCCAGATGGGCGTGACGCTGACGCCGGCCGAGCAGGCGGGCGCGGCGGAACGGTGGCAGAGCCGCGTGGCGGACTGGGCCAGCAGCATAGGCTTCCACCAGGGCCAGAGCCCGAAGTCCGTTCGCAAGGCCGCCAAGGACGCACTGGGCTCCAGCAAGCAGAGCGTGCAGATCGCCCGGGCCCAGGTGGACAGCATGAGCGCCGCGCTGCGAGCGATCTACCCGGTCCGGTTCGCGGGTTCCTCGCCGCCCTGATCCGCCAGCAGCTCCGACGCGGTGAACAGCGCGACCAGGCCATAGCCGGCGTCCGCCAGGCGCTGGCGGCCGCCCTGTTCCCGATCCACCACCGCCAAAACACCTAGCACGGTCGCGCCGGCGCGTTCCAGAGCTTCGATGGCCTGCAACGCGCTGCCGCCGGTCGTGACAACGTCTTCCGTCACGACGACCGTCGAGCCGGCCGCCAGGCCCCCTTCGATGCGGCGTCCGGTCCCGTGATCCTTCGCCTGCTTGCGCACCGTGAACGCGTCCAGCTGCCGGTCGTCCAGCGTCGCCGCGTGCGCAATGGCGTAGGCCACCGGATCGGCCCCCAGCGTGAGCCCGCCGATCGCCCTGGGTCGCCACCCGGCTTCGTCCAGCGCCGCCAGGCCGAGGCGGCCGATCAGGACCTGGCCGACGCCCGACATGGTCGTGGTGCGGGCGTCCACGTAGTACGACGAATGTGCGCCACCGGCGAGCGTGAAGTCGCCCCTTCGCAGCGACCGCTCGAGCAGGACGGACTTCAGTCGGGTCCGGTCATCACTGGCCACTCGCCACTCACTCCAATGCGTGGGTTTCCCGTTCACTAAGACTGCTGGTGCGCCGGTCCGGTTCGGGGGCCCGAACCGGGGGTTGGAGCGAAAGGTGGGTGTGCACTGGGGTGGCGGCAAGGCGCGGGATTTCCCCACAGGATTTTCCGACATCCCCCGACGCCAGTTTACACACCTCTCCCGACAGACCCGTGGCGGGCTTGAGCACTACCTTGGTGGCGAGTGCCCCGGCGTGTTGAGCCAAGGAGGTCGAGTTGAGCGGGCGACTGCTGGTTGCCACTGATGGCCGCGACGACGCGCACGGCGCGTTCGGCGTAGCCGCCAGCCTCGCCGAGCGCGATGGTCTCGACGTCGACGTCCTGACCGTCGTCGAGCCGCTGGCCGCCGACGCGGGGTTCATGGTGGAGTTCCCGCATCGCACGGAGATCGAGCGGGCGCGGGCCGAGGAGCTGCTGGCGCGAGTGACCCGGCGCATCGAGGAGAACGTGCCGTTGGCCGTCGATTGGCAGGTGGGACTGGAGGTCGGACACCCGGCCGCCACGATCGCACGGGTGGCACGGGACCTGGATGCCAGCCTGATCGAGCTGGACGTGGATCATCACGACGCGGCCGGCAACAAGTTCGCGCTGGAGGTGATCCAGCTTTA
>JARRJS010000159.1:0-7012 GCA_037388885.1 Gemmatimonadota bacterium | reverse complement strand
GTGCGCACCGAGTTCGTCGGCTGGGACGCCGCCCACGGACCTCTGGCCGGACACCCCCCGGATCTGCCCGAGGTGCAGCTGCGTATCGCCGTGCGCGCCCGCGACCGGGCACCGGTCGAGCGCTTCACCCGCGAGATCGCGCCCCTCATCCTGAGTGGTCCGCCTTCCGTCACCGGCTTCGCAGGCGGCCGCCCGCACGTCCAGGAAATCATGGCCTTCTGGCCCGCGCTCATCGACCGGCGCCAGATCGAGGACGGACTGCAGGTGGAGGTGGTGGAAGCGTGAAACGTGATGCGTGAAGCGCGGCGCCGGTAAGCGGGCGCTGGAACGAAGACGAAGACGACCCCGAAGACGAATCCGCTGGCGGCGTGGGGCTGCCGGCACCATGATTCGAACTCGAATGCGAACCCGAACCCGAAACAGCCATGCGCATCCCTCTCTACCGCCTTGCCCACGCCCGCTCCGGCGACAAGGGTGACACCGTGAACGTTGGCGTCATCGCGTTGGAACCGGCGTATTATGATCTACTGGCGAAGCGGCTGACGGCGGCGCGGGTGAAGGCACGGTGTCGCTCATGACGGATGCCCAGGGCAAGACGTTCAGCACGGCCATGCTGCGCATGGAGCTGGACGTGCCGGACGAGCTTGCGGCACGCCTCGCGCTGAGCGAAGGATGAAGGTGGCAGGGTTCCGGCAGCCGGCGTCCAGCCGGTAGCGCGCCCTGATCCCGAGCCGGGAACGCTTACGCACCGCGAGTGTGAAGAGCCGACGAAGCCGGAACGCGAACGAAGACGAAGACGACCCCGAAGACGAAAACGACCCCGAAGACGAAAACGATCCCATGTCATTCGACCGCATTCGCTACGAAACGGACGATGCCGGTGTCGCGACGATCACGCTGGACCGTCCGGAGAAGCGTAACGCCCTGGACGCCAGGACAGTGGCAGAGCTGCGCGAGGCGCTGGCGGTGGCGGACGGTGCAGAGCACGTGCGTGTCGTGATGCTGCGGGGTGCGGGTCCGGACTTCTGTGCGGGCGCCGACCTGGCGGAGCTGGAGCGCATGGCGGGAGATGGCGATCCGCTGCGCAACCTGGCGGACGCGCGGGCACTGGGCGACCTGTTCATCGAGATGCGGCGGCATCCGCTCCCCATCGTGGCGGCTGTGCACGGCAACGCCATCGCGGGCGGCGCCGGCCTCGCGACGGCGTGCGATCTGATACTGGCGCGTGACGATGCCGTATTCGGGTACCCGGAGGTGCACCTGGGATTCGTGCCGGCGATGGTCATGGCGATCCTCAGGCGGTCGGTGAGCGAGAAGGTGGCGTTCGAGCTGGTGGTGCGCGGAGACCGGATCAGCGCGGCAGAGGCCGAGCGCCTGGGCCTCGTGAACCGGGTGCTGGGGCACGAGGACTTCGAGGGGGAGGTGCGGGAGTACGGCGCAGGTCTCGCGGCGCGCTCGTCGTCGGCCGTACGTCTGATCAAGCGACTGCTTTACGGCATGGACGGACTGTCGTTCGAAGAGGCCATCGCGCGTGGCGCCGAGGTGAACGTGCTGGCGCGCCTGACCGACGACGCGCGGGACGGGGTCCGCCGGTTCCTGAAGAGGAACCGATGATCCTGTTCATTCGCAGGTCCAGGCGTGAGGGCCCCGACCCGTACGTGGGGCTCAAGATGCTGCTGTTCGCCCTGGGCGCCGCGCTGGCACTCGCGGGCATGCTGCTGGCGCGCACGTGGCTCGTGGTGACGGCCATGGTCGTGCTGGTGGTAGCCTTCGCCGTTCGCTTTCTGCCTGCGCGGGCCGGACGGCGCGAGGAGGAGAGTCCCGAATGAGGCGCGCCGGTTCCGGCGGCCTGCAACCTGCGTGAGAGCACGCAAGGCGTCCCGTATATTGAATCGTTCTGCAGATTCACCTGTTCCGGGAGGACCGATGCGAATCGTTGGAATGGCACTGGCAGGGCTGCTGCTCGCCGGGTGCACGACGGGCGGCGCGGGCAACATGCCCGTCCGGACCCTGGAAACGAGCATCCGCGGCCAGCAGGGCTCCGATGTGCGTGCGGCCGCCATCGTGAACACCGTCCCCAACGGGACCGCCGTGGCCATCACGGTGAAGGACGCGCAGCCGGGCGCCATGCTGCCGTGGCAGTTGAATGAAGGCGCCTGTGGCGCGGGCACCGTCATCGGGTCGGCGGACGTCTACCCGGCTCTGCAGGTGGGGCCCGACGGCACCGGGACCGCGCGCGCGACGCTGGCCGTGGGACTGGACCCGAGCCGGACCTACCACGTCAACATCCGCAAGTCGGCCCAGGAATCGAACGTGGTCATCGGCTGCGGGGTGCTGCACTAAAGCGACATCAACGTCGCCGTCAGCCCCGTAAGGGAAAGAGTGACGGTGTACGGCAGCGCCATCCAGACCATGCGGCCGTAGCCGAGCCGGATGAGTGGCGCCAAACCGGACGTGAGCAGAAACAGGAAGGCCGCCTGACCGTTGGGCGTCGCGACGCTGGGGATGTTGGTGCCGGTGTTGATCGCCACGGCCAGGTGGTTGAACTGCGTGAGCGTGATCAGCCCCGAATCAAGTGCCGTCTTGATGCCCGTGATGTAGACCGTGGCTACGAAGACGTTGTCACTGATCATCGAGAGCAACCCGTTGGCGGCGAACATGGTGCCAGCCTGGGCGTGGCCGTGCATGGCCAGGACGGCGTGGAGCACCGGGTCGAACAGGTGCCGCTCGTGGATCACCGCCACGATCGCGAAGAACACGACCAGCAGCGCGGTGAACGGGAGCGCCTCGTGAAAAGCGTGGCCCAGGCGGCCCTCTTCGGTGACGCCAGTGAAGGCCGTTGCGAGGACGATCACCGCGAGCCCGACCAAACCCACCTCGGCCAGGTGGAACGCCAGCGCGAGGACCAGGAACACCGCCACCACGCCTTGCGACACGATCCGTAGTATCCCCGCCGTGTCCCGCCGCTCGGTCTGACGCAGCTCGTAACGTTCCATGATCTCACGAACCGATTCGGGGAGTGGCTCCCCGTAGCCGAACCATTTCAGCTTCTCGAGCAGGAAGCATGTCAGGAGCCCCACGACGAGCACCGGCATGGACACCGGCGCGACACGCACGGCGAACTCTCCGAAGCTCCAGCCGGCCACGTGTCCAATGAGCAGGTTCTGCGGCTCCCCCACCAGCGTAGTCACGCCACCCAGCGCGGTCCCGACCGCCGCGTGCATCATCAGGCTGCGCAGGAATGCCCGGAAGCGCGTCAGGTCGCCGCGCCGGGGATCGTGCACGAGCACGTCGTCCGAATGGTCGTGCTCATCATCGAATCCCTTGCCCGAGGCCACCTTGTGATACACGGAATAGAAACCCACCGCCACGGTGATGATCACGGCCGTCACCGTGAGCGCATCGAGAAAGGCGGAGAGCAGGGCGGCGACAAAGGTGAATGCAAGAGACAGCTTCACCTTGGAGCGAACCCCGACCAGGAGCTTCGTGAACACGTATAGCAGCATGTCCCGCAGGAAGTAGATGCCCGCCACCATGAAGATCAACAGCAGGATCACCGGGAAGTTGTTGACCGTTTCCCGGTACACCACCTCAGGACTGGTCATGCCGATCGCCACGGCCTCGATGGCCAGCAGCCCCCCGGGCTGGAGCGGGTAACACCGGAGCGCCATGGCCAGTGTGAAGATGAACTCCGCCACCAGGGCCCAGCCGGCGAGGAAACCGGCGTGCGCGCCCCCCAACAGCAAGATCAGCGGATTGGCGACCAGGAAGGCCACGATCGTCTGCTTGTACCACGCAGGGGAACGCCCGAGGAAGTTTGCGGCGAAAGCATCGGCGAACGTCGAACGCATCGTCTTCGGGTCTCCGTCACAGCGGGGAGGGGGCGGTACGGGTTGCGGAAGGCGGCGAATGATACAGCAAGGACAGCTTCCCCGCCAGGGGTGCATGGGGCCGGATCGCGCATGCGTCCCGTACGACCATTCGCTTGCCCCACCGGCGGCGGCATGCTGAGGCGTGTCGCTGCCGATCCATGTCTCCGAATCCTTGCCGACGCCGGGCGCCCGGACCGACCGTGCCCGGGACCTGCTGCGCCGTCATTACGGGTACGACGCGTTCCGCGCCGGCCAGCGGCAGGCCGTGGACGCGGTGCTCGCCGGTCGCGATGCGCTCGTGCTCATGCCCACGGGGGGTGGGAAGAGCCTCTGCTACCAGATCCCGTCCCAGATCCTGCCGGGCACGACGCTCGTCGTGTCCCCCCTCATCTCCCTGATGAAGGACCAGGTGGACGGCCTGGCCCGACACGGGATCGCGGCCACGTTCGTGAACTCCACGCTGCGGTCCTCGGAGATCGAAGAGCGACTGGTAGCGGTTCAGGCGGGTCGCGTGCGGCTGCTCTACGTGGCGCCGGAACGGTTCCAGAGCCGGACGTTCCGTGCGCGGTTGGACGTTCTGCGCGTCTCGCTGCTGGCGGTGGACGAAGCGCACTGCATCTCCACGTGGGGTCACGATTTCCGACCTGCTTACCTGGGCCTCGGCCGCCTGCGGGAGCGGCTGGGCTGCCCGGTCATCGGATTGACCGCCACCGCGACGCCCGAGGTGCGCCGCGATATCGTCGCCCAGCTGCGTCTGCGCAAACCGGTGGTGGTCGCCAAGGGCTTCGACCGCCCGAATCTGCGTTGGCACGTGCTCGCCGCACACAACGACGCGGAGAAGGACCATCTTCTGCGCAGGCTGCTGCGGCCGTTCCGGGCCGATGCGCCCGGCGTGGCCATCGTCTACGCCGCCACGCGCCGCACCGTGGACTCGGTCGCCGACCTGCTCATCCGCGCCGGTTACCCGGCGGCCGGCTACCACGCCGGCGTGAAAGGGGCGGAGCGCCGACGGCTGCAGGAGTCGTTCATGGATGGCGCCATCCGGGTGGTCGTGGCGACGAACGCGTTCGGCATGGGCATAGACAAACCCGACGTGCGGCTCGTGGTGCACTACCACACGCCGTCGTCGCTCGAGGACTACTACCAGGAGGCCGGCCGCGCCGGTCGGGACGGCGGCGATGCCGATTGTGTGCTGCTTCACGCCTACGCGGACCGGTTCACCCACGAGTTCCTCATCGACAGGGCGAACCCGGACCGCGCGACCATCGAGCGCGTCTACACGCGCATGCGGCAGGCCGTGCGGCCGGACCACTCCGTTCCGCTGGAGGGTGATCTGCGGCGCGACATGGAACGCCTGGCCGGCGGGCCGGACCGGGCCGATGCCGTGTTGCGGGTCCTGGAGACGCACGGCGTGATCCGTGGTGTCATTCAGCCGGGCCTCCGGCCCTGGATCCGGCTCATCGCCCGACCGGAGCGGATCCGACACGAGCTGGCGGGACACCGCGCCGAGCTGACACTGCTGCGCGCACTGTGGCACTCCGCCGGCGTTCAGCTCTATCGTGGCCGGGAGTTCAACGCCCACTGGCTGGATCGCGTCACCGGCTCTGCGGAAGAGACCAGCGCGATGCTCGACGACCTCCGCGCCCGCGCCTTGCTGGACTGGCGTCCGCCGGCGCCGCGCCGGGCGCCCGAGTTGCTGATCGACGCCCCCGCCGCACGACTTCCGGTGCCCTGGGATGAGCTGCGCCGCCGTCGTCTGCTGGACCTCCAGAAGCTGAAGACGATGCAGGCCTACGCCTACAAGCGCGCCTGCCGTCGCGCGTTCATCCTGCATTATTTCGGGGAGCAAGCTCCGCCCAAATGCGGCGCCTGCGACCATTGCATGCGCCCCGCCGGCATCCTGCCCGGCTGGCCCGCTCCTCGCCGCCGCCGCCGGATCTGAGCCGACCCCTGCGCCACGGCCGCCCCTCCGCAAACGATTGTGCCCAAAGGACATGGGCACGACACACTTTCGAAGGCAACGACGGGCCGGTACATTTGGACGGCAGCAAAACGGGTAATGGGCTGGAGGGCGGATGGAGCCGTACCTGACTTCAGAGCACGAGGCGTTCCGGGCAGAGGTCCGGGATTTCGCCGAAACCGTGATCGCCCCCATCGCCGGGGAACTCGACGAGCAGGCTCGCTTCCCGTGGGACAACGTGCGGGAGATGGCGGAGCGGGGCTGGTTCGGGATCGACGTTCCCGAGACTCTGGGCGGCCTGGGCCGGGACTATCTCAGTTATATCCTGGCTGTCGAGGAGTTGGCGCGTGTGGATGCCAGCCATTCCATCACAGTAAGCGCGCACTCCACGCTGGGTGAGTCGCCGATCCTCAATTTTGGAACCGATCAGCAGAGAGATCGGTATATTCCCCTGCTCTCGCGGGGTCGTGTGCTGGGAGGGTTCGGTCTGACGGAGCCGGGTGCAGGCTCCGACGCCAGCGCGACCCGCACCGTGGCCGTCCGGGAGGGCGATGGGTACCGCGTCAACGGCAGCAAGATATTCATAACGCACGCCGGTGTGGGCGAGATCTTCGTGATCACCGCGGTGACGGACCGTGAACAGGGCACCCGTGGCATCACGAGCTTCATCGTGACGAAGGAAACGGCGGACCGCGAAGCTGCGGACCGCGCCGGCATCGGCCATGCGCCGGAGCTGGAGCCGTTCATGGACGGCGTGCGCGCAGGCAAAAAGGAAAACAAGATGGGTTGGCGTGCCTCGGACACCCGGGAGTTGGTGCTCGAGGACGTATTCGTACCTGCTGAGAACAGGTTGGGCGGGGAAGGCGAGGGCTTCACGAACTTCATGAAGACGCTGGATTCCGGGCGGATCGGTGTCGGCGCGCTGTCGCTGGGCGTGGCCCAGGGCGCGTTCGAACAAGCACTGCGTTTTACCAACCAGCGCAGGCAATTCGGCCGGCCTCTACGCAGCTTCCAGGGCGTCCAGTTTCCCCTGGCCGACATGGCCACGGAGATCCAGGCGGCCCGCCACCTCGTCTACCAAGCCGCCTGGCAAGTGATCTCATCTGAACCCGATCTCAGTCATGGCACACAGACAATTGACCTACGAAATGTTCAAAACCGATTGACCGTTAGTCTTGAT
>JARRJS010000158.1:0-9787 GCA_037388885.1 Gemmatimonadota bacterium | reverse complement strand
GGGGTCACCCTGTTCGCAGCCACGGCAGGGGTTACCGTCCGCCTGCCGCTGCCCACCACGCCGCGCCTGGGGGTGGCCGCGGGACCCGCATGGTACGACGCCTTTTGGACGCCCGTCGAAGACCAGAAGACCCTCTTCACCGGGCACCAGCGTGCCACGGGCCTGCTCGGTCGCGCCGGATTCGAGGTGCCCGTGGACAGAAACGTGCTCGTCGGCTTCGATTTCCAGTATCGTTCCGTGGGCACCATCACGGTGGGACCCGTGGCCCTGCCCACCGCCACAAACCGACACGACCTGCCCGCCATGCCGGCTGATTTCGACCACTGGTGCGCCTCTCTCGGCTTCAGCATCGGCCTCTGAGCGATCCCTTCGGCCGCGAAAACGACGACGCCGTCGGACTCGAGTCCGACGGCGCCGCAGGGTTCTGTCGCAAACCTGACGCAATGCCGCGATCAGCATCCGCCAAGCAGGACAGCTATTCGCGAATCACTCCGGCTGGATGCCGAGGTGGCGATCGCTTGCCCATGTCAGGTTGCGAACAGTACTGGGACTAGACAAGGATCACCTCCTTCGTTCAGGGAAACATCGGGCGTTGACGCCAGCGGGTTTTTCCATCCCGCAGTCCGCTGCCCGGGCCACCTGGGGCTTCGGGGAGCGGCCCTCCCTGCCGCCTCGGCAGGACTCGGAGAAGATAAATGGAAACAGATGGTGAATCAAGCACACTCTCAGTGCGTAAATTCCACGCGCGCCAGATCCTCCCACCAGACCGCTTCCGTTCTGCCATCGTCCAGATGGATGAAAACACCCTTGTTGTCCTCGTCCACATCGTTGGAACCTCGCAGCTGGAAACTGCGCCCGTCCCGGAGCGTGACCCGGCACCCACGGTAGGAGATCGCATCGATCTTGGCGACATCGCCAAACTCGATCTCCATATGGACATCATCGTCCAGGTCGCCGTTCAGGATTTCCCAGGTGTACTGCTCGTCGTTGTCCCAACGGATGTCGCCGGTGTAGCTCTGCCCCGAGCGCGTGAACACGGTGCCGTGAATCGGATGGCCACCATCGAACGCATCGTAGCTCAGCGGCGGAGGCGGCTGGAGGTCGAGTCGCCCGAACGCGTCCCAGTCCACCCGGACCTCTCCCAGTGAAGTGTCCGCCACGATGATGCCGTTGTTGGAGTGATTCACGTCGTTGGTGCCCCGGAGCACGACATCGCGCCCATCCCGAAGGGACACACGCGCGGCCCGCGAGCCGTCCCGTGTGATGGTGACGATGTCGTGGAACGGGATCTTCCGGCGATGACTTCCTTCGTCTCCGTCCAGAATGTCCGAGCCCAGCGCTTCGTCCACATCCCAGGCCACGAAGCCCGTGAACTGCCGACCGTCGCGCGTCGTCAGGGTCCCGTACAGACGACGACCCGCTGCCGGCTCCGCTTCCCAGCGTGCGCCCATGAAATCCACAGCGCGCACGTCCCGCCACTTCAACCGCACTTCGCCATGCCGCGCATCCGACACCACGATGTCCCGCACCGACGTGCCCAGGTCACCACCACTCAGCTCCACCTCCCGGCCGGATTTCAGCATCACACGCGCACGACGGCTGTTCAATACCTCGATGCTGCTGACGTGCCCGAAACGAACGCCCGACTCCGCCGACGAAGGGAAATCGTCTCCGCGATCGTACTGGATCTTCAGCCCGAAGACGTCGATCGTGCCCTTCTCCTTCCGGCCGCTCCGGTCGTAATAGCCCATCTCCTCCGCTTGGCGCTTGTTCGCTTCCGGAAGCTGTTTCGTCCCCGAGAGGATGTCGCTCCAGCTCGCCTCGTTCCGGTCCCAGCGGATGAAACCCTCGTATGTCTGCCCGTCCTCTGTCGTCACCCGGCCGTACAATCGGTTCGAGTGGTCTGGCTGCGCCGCCGATTGGGCAGACAGCGGAACGGAATCGACGGCCAGCAACACCGATACACAGAGTCCGACGACCTTCCACATGATGAGCCTTCCGTCGGTTAGATTCGCCCCTGCAGACGCACGGTTTCTCTTCTGTACGCGCACGGCGGAAACGCAGTTTCAGAGGCCCACCATCTCATAGAAGACACGAAGGAACGGGTCGCATCTTCGTGTTCTTCGTGTCTCGTGTGAGACCGGGCCTTGCGCGGTTGCGCCTGCGGGCGTATTCATACAGACGTATGAATGAAACGGACACCGCCACCGATCTGGTCCAGGCTGCGACCCGGCTGTTCGCCGAGCGAGGGTACGCGGGCACCTCGATCCGCGCCATCACGGCGGAGGCGGGGGCGAACCTGGGCGCCGTGACGTACCACTTCGGGACGAAGGAGAAGTTGTACGCGGCGGTGCTGTGCAGCCTGTTCGTGCCGCTGGCCGAAGCGGTGGAGGCGGAGGCGGAGGCTGGGGGCAGCGCCCTGGACCGGATCGAGTCGATTCTGCGGTTGATCTTCGGGCACCTGTCGGAGCACCCGGAGATGCCGCCGCTGCTGTTGCACGAGGTCGCGGCGGGTCGTACGCCGCCGGAAGGGGGATTCGCGCAGGTCCGGCGGATCCTGGCGGGGATCGCGGGCGTCATCGAGGAAGGGCACGACGACGGCACGATCCGAGCGGGGTCGCCGGTGCCGCTGGCGTTGGGGGTGATTGCGCTGCCGGTGCACCTGACGATTGCGCGGCGGATATCGGCGATGGCGCCGGAGGGGTCCGTGGCACCGCCGGTCATCCGGGCTCTGCGCGCGTCTCCGGACGCGCTGGAGGACATCGTCCGGTTCGTACGGGCCGGGCTGGAGAGGGAGGCAACGTGACGACTGGAAAACGGAGCATGCCGGTGTCGGGGGTGCGCGGGCTGGCGCTCGGGTTGAGCGTGGTGGTGGCGGGCGCGGGGCCGGCGATGGCGCAGGGGTGGCCGGTGGATGCGGTCCCCGTGGCCGGTGTGGCGACGGCGGCGCTGCAGGGTGAGGCAGCGGATGCGGGGCCGGGTGGGCAGGTGCCGGATTCGCTGGACCTGGCGGACGTGGTGAGGCGGGCGTTGGAGCGTTACCCGGCGGTGGCGGCGGCGCGTGCGCGTCGGGACCGGGCGCGCGCGGCGGCGGGCGAAGCGCGGTCGGCCTGGCTGCCGGCGGCATCGCTGGACGCCATGGTGACGCGGTTCCAGAAGGCGATGGTGGTGGCGCCGATCCACGGGTTCACGCCGGGCACGCTGCCGTCGTTCGACAACACGCTGGTCCAGGGGGGCGTATCGCTGGGCTACACGTTGTGGGACGGCGGGGCGCGGGGGGCCCGGGTCCATGGCGGGGCGGAGGCGGCGGCGGGTGCGGATGCCGGCGTGAACGCGCGGCGGGTGCGGAAGCCGGCGTGAACGCGACGGAGCAGGACGTGACGGCGCGGGCGACGCTGGCGTACCTGCGCGTGCTTACGCTGCGGGAGGTGCTGCGGGCGCACGACCTGCGGAGACGGGCGCTGGAGTCGGAACGGCAGCGGGTGACTCAGCTGCTGGACCAGGGGAAGGCGGCGCGGGTGCAGCTTCTGCGAGCGGAGGCGGCCCTGAGCCAGGCGGCGGCGGAGCGGGAGACGACGGCGAGCCAGCTGGAGCTGGCGGTGCGGGACCTGGGACGTTTGATCGGGCTGTCTCCGGAGCAGGTGCGTGCGGCGGGCCTGCGGGCAGTCGACTGGTCCGGCGGGGCGCCCCCCTCACGGAGCGCACTCCTGGAGCGGGCGCGTTCCGCGAATCCGGTGCTGGCACGGGCGCGGCAGTCGCTGCAAGCGGCGCGAGCCGGCACCGCCGAGGCGCGCGCCCGCTTCTTCCCCAGCATCGGGCTGGCGGCCCGACAGACGGAATACGGCAGCGGGGCGGGCGACTTCACCGGTGAATGGAACGCGGGAGTGCAGGTCTCGTACGCGCTGTTCAGTGGCGGCGCGCGGTTGAAGGCGCTGGACCGAGCGGCGGCGGACCGCCGCGCGGCGCAGGACGCCCTGTCGTTGCAGGAGCTGAGCGTCCAGCACGACGTGGACGCGGCACTGACGTCGTTGGCGTCGGCGCAGGCGAGGGTGCGGGCGCTCACAGCCGGCGTTGCACAGTTCGAGGAGGTGGCTCGCATCGAGCACCTGTCCCTGGAGGCGGGCGCCGGTGTGCAGACGGACTATCTGACAGCCGAGGCGGAGTTGCTGCAGGCCCGGGCGTCGCTGGCGCAGGCACGCCACGCGGTGATCGCGGCCCACGTGGAGCTGGCGCAGGCGCTGGGTGAGCTGTCATCCGGCTGGATCGAACGCAACATGGAGTCCAACTGATGAACAGGAAGCGGCTCATTCCGATCGCGGTCGTGTTGGTGGTGGGAGGAGTGGTGGCGTGGCTGCTGCTGCGGGATGGCCAGCGCTCGGGCGCGCTGACCGCCTCGGGCACGGTGGAAGCGACGCAGGCGGACCTGGGGTTCAACCTGGCGGGCCGGATTGCGTCCATCGGGGTGCAGGAGGGCGATGCGGTGAAGGCGGGCCAGCAGCTGGCGGCGCTGGACACGTCGGAGCTGGAAGCACGGCGCGCGGCGGCGGAAGCGCAGGCGCAGGCGGCGCAGGCGGTGTTGCAGGAGCTGGAGCGAGGCGCCCGGCCGGAGGAGCTTGCCCAGGCGAAGGCGGCGGAGCGCGCGGCGCAGCAGCGCTTCACAGAGGCGACGCGGGACCTGCAGCGGGCCAACCGCCTGTTCGATGGCGGCGCCATCAGCCAGGAAGCCCACGACAGGGCGCAAACGGCGTTCGACGTTGCGCAGTCTGCATACGACCAGGCGCGCGAACAGCGTCAGCTGGTGCAGGCCGGGCCGCGGCCGGAGCGCATCGCCGCGCAGCGCGCCGTGCTGCGCCAGGCGCGGGCGGCGGTTCGCCAGGTGGACGCGAACCTGGCGCACGCCGTCGTGGAGGCGCCGTTCGACGGCGTGGTCACGGTGAAGCACCGGGAGGAGGGCGAGACGGTGAGCCCGGGCCTGCCCGTGGTGACCGTCATGAACCCGAGCGACCGCTGGATTCGCATCTACGTGCCCGAGAACCAGGTGGGCCGCGTGTCCATTGGCCAGAAGGCGGTGATCCGGTCCGACTCGTACCCGGACCGGGAGTACGACGGCGTCGTGACCTTCATCGCCAGCCAGGCGGAGTTCACGCCGCGCAACGTGCAGACGCCGGAGGAGCGGGTGAAGCTGGTGTACGCGGTGAAGGTGCGCATCACCGGCGACGCGCGGCAGGACCTGAAGCCGGGCCTGCCTGCGGACGTAACGCTGTCCGTGGGCTCGTGACGCCGTGAGCGCGGCGGTCTCGATCCGGGAGCTGACCCGGCGCTTCGGCGACGTCGTCGCCGTGGACGGCCTGAGCCTGGACGTGGAGGAAGGCGAGCTGTTCGGCGTGGTGGGCCCGGACGGCGCCGGCAAGACGACGACGCTGCGCATGCTGGCCGGCGTGCTCCGCCCCTCGTCGGGCGACGCGCTGGTGTTCGGCACGAGCGTGGCCAAGGACCCGGAGGGCGTGAAGCCGCAGCTGGCCTACATGGCGCAGCGGTTCGGCCTGTACGAGGACCTGACGGTCCGGGAGAACATCGAGTTCTACGCGGACCTGTTCCAGGTGCCGCGCCCGGAGCGGCCTGCACGCCTGGCGCGCCTGTACCACTTCTCCAACCTGGGAGCGTTCGAGGACCGCCTGGCGGGCAACCTCTCGGGGGGCATGAAGCAGAAGCTGGCGCTGTCCTGCTCCCTGATCCACACGCCGCGCCTGCTGCTGCTGGACGAGCCGACGTTCGGCGTGGACCCCATCTCCCGCAGGGACCTGTGGCTGATCCTGCACGAGATGGTGGCCGAAGGCGTGACCATCATCGTGTCCACGTCGTACCTGGACGAGGCGGAACGGTGCGACCGGGTGGCGCTGCTTGAGGAAGGACGGGTGATGGCACTGGACTCGCCCGCCGCGCTCCAGGCCGGCCTCAAGGGCGAGCTGCTGGTCGTGTGGACATCGGAAGCACGCCAGGCACGCGAACGGCTGCGCTCGGTCCCGGGCGTCCGCCATGCGGCCCTGTTCGGCGAGACGGTGCACGTGCTGCTGGAAGGCGGATCGGAGGCCGACGTGCGCGCCGCGCTGGACGACGCGGGCATCGACGTGACGGCGCTGGAGCGCAGCGAGCCGTCGCTGGAAGACCTGTTCATCGACCTGGCCCGCCATGGCTGACCCCGTCGAAGTGCAGGACCTGACGCGCCGCTTCGGTGACTTCACCGCCGTGGACCGGGTCAGCTTCGCGGTTCGCGAGGGTGAGATCTTCGGCTTCCTGGGCCCCAACGGCGCGGGCAAGACGACGACGATCAAGATGCTGACGGGCCTGCTGCGGCCGACTTCGGGGGACGGCCGGGTGGCGGGTCTGGAGATCCGCACGGGCGCGCGGGAGATCGCGCAGGTCATCGGCTACATGTCGCAGCGGTTCTCCCTCTACGGCGACCTTACCGTCGCGGAGAACATCGAGCTGTTCTCCGGCCTGTACGGCGTGGAAGGCGAGCGCTACCGCGCCCGCCGGAGCTGGGTGCTCCAGATGGCGGGGCTGGAGGGACGGGAGGACCTGCTCACCGCCGACCTGCCCCTGGGCTGGAAGCAGCGGCTGGCACTGGGCTGCGCCGTCATCCACGAGCCGCCCATCCTGTTCCTGGACGAGCCCACGTCGGGCGTGGACCCGGTGGCGCGCCGGGCGTTCTGGGACCTCATCAACCAGCTGGCGGAGGGCGGCACGACGGTCCTGGTGACGACCCACTACATGGAAGAGGCGGAGCACTGCCGCCGGTTGGCCCTCATGAACCGCGGCCGCCTGATCGCGCTGGACTCGCCGTCAGCGCTGCGGGCGTCCATGTCGGAGCCGCTGTACCAGGTGCAGACACCGGACGCGCCCCACGCGGTGGAAGCTCTGGCGAAGAGCCCGGACGTGATGGAAGCGTCCCTGTTCGGCCGGGCCGTGCACGTCGTCATGAAGGAGACCGGTGGCGCCGAGGCATCGATCCGCGCCACGCTGGCGGACGTGGACGTGACCGCGACGTCGGTGGAGCAGATCGCGCCGGCGCTGGAGGACGTGTTCGTCGCACTGATCCGCCGCGAAGGCGGCGCGGTGGAGGACTGACATGCTGAGCCGCACGCGACTGCTGGCCATGGCACGGAAGGAGACCATCCAGCTGCGGCGCGATCCGCGCAGCCTGGCGATGGCGTTTCTGCTGCCGGTGGCGTTGATCCTGTTCTTCGGCTACGCCATCAGCTGGGACGTGAAGGACCTGAAGCTCGCGGTGCTGGATCACGACCAATCGCAGAAGAGCCGCGAGCTGGTGGAGAGCTTCCGCAGCAGCGGCTACTTCATCGTGCAGGCGCACCTGTCCCGCTACGGGGAGGTGGACGAGGCGCTCGGGCGCGGACGGGTCGCGGCCGTGCTCGTCATCCCGCCCGACTTCTCGAAGAACCTGGCGGGCGGGTCCGCGCCGGTGCAGCTGCTGCTGGACGGCAGCGATGCCAACACGGCCACCATCGCGTTGAACTACGCCGGCGCCATCGTGGCACGCTGGTCCAGTGATGTGCTCCTGCAGGGCCGGAAGGTGCGCCCGGCCGTGGATCCGCAGCTGCGAGTGTGGTACAACCCGACGCTGGACAGCCGGGAGATGATCGTGCCGGGCCTGATCGCCGTCATCATGATGGTGATCGCCGCCATGCTGACGGCGCTGACCGTTGCGCGGGAGTGGGAGCGCGGCACCATGGAGCAGCTTGCGGCGACGCCCGTGCACCGGCTGGAGGTCATCTTCGGCAAGCTGCTGCCGTACATCGCCATCGGCCTGTTCGACGTGGTGCTCACGGCCGTTGCGGGCGTGCTGGTGTTCGGCGTCCCGTTCCGCGGCAACGTCCTGCTCTTCCTGGTGCTGACCACGTTCTTCCTCATCGGCGCGCTGGGGCTGGGCATCTTCATATCGGCCGTGGCGCGCAGCCAGGTGCTGGCCACCCAGATCGCGCTCATCGCTACGTTCCTGCCCGCGCTGCTGCTGTCCGGTTTCCTGTTCGAGATCGCCAACATGCCGAAGGTGCTCCAGGCGGTCACGTTCCTGGTGCCGGCGCGCTACTACATCGTGGTCACGCGCGGGATCATGCTGAAAGGCGTCGGTCCCGAGACGCTCTGGATCCAGAGCCTCTTCATGATCGCGTTCGCGGCCGTGGGCATCGGTTTGGCCACACGGGCGTTCCACAAGGAGATCCAGTGAGCCGGGAGACGGGAAACCAGCGGGCCGGCGACGCCGGGTCGCGCCGAGGCGCGCAGGCCGAGCAGCAGGCGACCGGAGACGGCGGCAGCAGCGCGCCGGGCAACGGCCTGCGAGCGTCGTTCCGCCGCATCGGGCACATGGTGCGCAAGGAGTTCCGGCAGATGTTCCGGGACCCGCGCCTGAAGCGCCTCATCTTCGTGGCGCCGATCGTCCAACTGGTGGTGTTCGGGTACGCGGTAAACACCGACGTGCGCAACGCGTCCACGTTCGTCGTGGACCTGGACCACACCATGGAATCCCGCGCGCTCATCGATGCGCTCACGGCATCCGGCTACTTCCGCGTGACCGCCCGCTCCGACCGGCCTGGGGACATGACCGAGGCGCTAAACAAGGGCCACGCGATCCTGGGCCTGGAGATCCCCGCCGGCTTCGCGAAGGACGTGGCGGCGCGGCGCGCGAACGTGCAGCTGGTGGTGGACGGCACGAACTCCAACACGGCGACGGTGGCGCAGGGCAACGCGCTGCGCATCATCCAACAATTTGCTGCAGGCGCGGGCGGGGGCGGGGGCGGACAGACTGCAGGCGGGGGCATGGGCGGGGGCGGGGTGGGTGGGGCGAGCGCGACGGCGGCGGGTGCCACGGCACCGCCGCCCGGCGTCGATCTGCGCACGCGGGCCTGGTACAACCCGGACCTGGCCAGCCGGGTCTACAACGTGCCCGCGGTCATCGGCGTGATCCTGATGCTCATGAGCCTGGTGCTCACGTCGCTGGCCGTGGTGCGGGAGCGCGAGATCGGCACACTGGAGCAGCTCACCGTGACCCCGCTCACGCCCACGGAGCTCATGCTGGGCAAGACGCTGCCGGTGGCCGTCGTCGCGTTCATCGACCTGGTCATCATCACCCTGGTGGCCGTGCTGTGGTTCGGCATCCCATTCGAAGGCTCGGCCCTTGCCCTCTTGCTGGCCGCCCTCGTCTACATCCTCGCCGGTCTGTCCTTCGGCCTCCTCATTTCCACCGTGTCCCGGACCCAGCAGGAAGCGTTCATGGCGCTGTTTCTCCTGTTCATGCCCGCCATCATCCTGTCCGGGTTCATGTTCCCCATCTTCACCATGCCACGCGTCTTCCAGTGGCTGACCCTGCTCAACCCCATCCGCTACTTCTTGGAGATCGTGCGCGGCATCTTCCTGAAGGGCGATGGCTTGCGCGACCTGTGGCCCCAGTACCTCGCGCTGGCTGTCATGGCCGCCGTGGCGCTGCGAGCGGCGGTGTGGCGGTTCCGGCGCGCCGTGGCCTGAGGCGCGCAGCGGGTTTCAAGGCTCGGGCGGGCCGGGCCGGTCAACCGCCCCCTGACGGGGCGCGCCGACCGTCGACCGTCGACCGTCGTTGGTTCGCGGGGGACGCGTGCGGCGCGGCGCTGCGCGACGGGGTTCGAGGCGTGCGCCGGGTTCGTCAGGGTCGTTGGCACGTTGCGCCGAGGGGCCGCGCTGTGCGCGGCGCCGGTCGTCGGAGTTCCGGATCTGACGCTTCCGTCAGATCCGGAAC
>JARRJS010000157.1:0-6466 GCA_037388885.1 Gemmatimonadota bacterium | reverse complement strand
GTCTGGACAATCTGCGACGCCCTGATCCATAGTTTCGCCATGGACAAGATGCTGGATCTTTTCAAGGAGATATCCGACGGCAGTCTCGGGTTCAAGAGCATGATGCTCTTCAGTTCGTCTTCTGCAAAAGCCCTGGCGGCGGCGGGCGTGCAGGCCATCGAGACGGACCTGGCGGAGCTCATCATCCAGCTGGCGGGCGAGTCGTCGTCCCACATCCTGGTGCCGGCCATCCACAAGAACCGGACGGAGATCCGGGACCTGTTCCGGCGCACCATCGGGCCGGCGGACCTGTCGGACGAGCCGGCGGAGCTTGCGGAAGCGGCGCGGCTCCACCTGCGGAAGGCGTTCCTGTCGGCGCGCGTCGGCATCAGCGGCGCCAACTTCGCCGTGGCGGAGACGGGCACGGTGGGCGTGGTGGAGTCGGAGGGCAACGGGCGCATGTGCACCACGCTGCCTGACGTGCTCATCACCGTCATGGGCATCGAGAAGGTGGTGCCGGAGTGGCGCGACCTGGCGGTGCTGCTACAGCTGCTGCCCCGCTCGGCGACGGGCGAGCGCATGAACCCGTACAACTCGTTGTGGACGGGTGTGAGCCCGGGCGATGGTCCGCAGGCGTTCCACCTGGTGCTGCTGGACAACGGGCGGACACGTGTGCTGGCGGACGGGCTGGGGCGGCAGGCGCTTCGCTGCATCCGTTGCAGCGCGTGCCTGAACGTGTGCCCCGTCTATGAGCGCGTGGGCGGGCACGCCTACGGATCCGTCTACCAGGGCCCCATCGGCGCCATCCTGGGACCCCAGCTGCTGGGTCCCGGGCGCGCCGATTCGCTGCCGTTCGCCTCTACGCTGTGCGGGGCGTGCGGCGACGTGTGTCCGGTGAAGATCGACATCCCTCGCGTGCTGGTACATCTGCGGGCCCGGGCCATCCACACGCTTCGCCAGGATGCCCCCGTGCGCAAACGCTGGTCGGTGGAGACGCTCGTCATGCGGGTGCTGGGGCGGCTGCTGGCCACGCCGCGGAGCTATGAGCGCGCGCAGCGTGCGCTGCGCATTCTGCAGCGGCCGTTCGCGCGCGACGGCGTCATCCGCAAGCTGCCGGGCTGGCCGGGCCGATGGACGGCCATTCGCGATCTGCCCGCCGCCCCGGCGAAGACGTTCCGGGAGCTCTACCAGGATGATCGACGATCGACGACCGACGATCGACGGGCATTCGCGGCGGAGGCCGGTTCGCCGCGGGAGGCAGCACCAGGCGCGACGCGTGCCCCGCGGCGGGAGAAGACGCCCGGAACGCATATCACCTCCGGGGGACCGGGCCCGGCGGACCACAGTCCCACGGAGCACGACGCCTCGCCGGAGGACATCGGCGAGGTTGAGCAGGCCGCACGGTCCGCCGTGCTGGCGCGTATCCGGGCGGCCCGGGCCGGGACCGCTGCGGCGACCGTGCGCGTGCCGCGGGACTACCGGTTCGCCGAGGACGGGTCGGCCGCCTTGACGACGCGGTTCGTGGAGCGTGTCCGCGAGCACCGGGCTCGGGTGCGACGCACCCCGGCACGGGCACTGGCGGACACCATCCGGGAGGCTTGCCGGGAACGGGGCGTGCGCACGCTGGCCGTGCCGGTGGACCTGCCGTGGGAGTGGGTGCGGGCACTGGAAGAGGATGGCGTGCGCGTGCTGCGGGATGGCGAGCCGGGGCCCACGCACCTGGACGGTGGCCCGGCCCCGGCTGCACCGGCACACGGCGCGACGCGCAACGACGGTCGACTGTCCGTCGAGGCGCTGGATACCGTGGACGGCGTGTTGACGGCGTGCGCCCTGGCCGTGGCCGACACGGGCACGTTCGTCCTCGACAGCGGTCCGGCCCAAGGCAGGCGCGCCCTTACTCTAGTCCCCGACTACCACCTGTGTGTCGTACGCGCATCCCTGATCCGCGGCCTGCTACCGGAGGCGTTCGACGAGCTGCGCGACCGCGTGCACGCGGAGCACCGCCCCCTCACCCTCGTGTCGGGCCCGTCTGCCACCTCCGATATCGAGCTGAACCGCATCGAAGGCGTGCACGGCCCGCGGACGCTGGAGGTCCTGGTCGTGGAGTGAAGCACTGCATGACGACCGACGACCGTTGACCCACGACCGCCCGTGTTGCCCGTCGTCGGTCAATCGGCGACCCGGTGCACGAGCACGGGCACGGCCGATGAGCGTACCACGTCCCGCGTCACGCTGCCCAGCAGCATCTCGCGCAGTCCACTATGCCCGTGTGTGCCCATGCCGATCAGGTCCACCTGTTCGTCGTCCGCAACGCGCTGGATGACCGTCGCCGGCCGACCGTGCAGCACGATGCGCGTGTCGATCGCCGCCGCACGACCTTCCATGCTCTGTTCCACGGCGTCCATGTACGCCCGTGCCTGCGCGCGCCGATGCTCCGACTCCTCCCGCTGCATGAGCGCTGCATGGGGCAGGTACGCGGATGCGAGCAGCGGGGGCGGCGGCACCACCCGCAGGAGGATGAAGCGCGCGTCGTCGGCGTCGGCGAAGTCGAAGGCATCGTTCAGAACGGCCTCCGCGTCCTGTGACCCGTCGAGGGTGACCAGCACGGTCCGGAACGGCGGGGCGGCGTGCACGACATCCGCCTCGCTGGCATCGGGCTCCGGCCGAACGAACAGCAGCGGGATGGTCAGCCTGTGAAGGAGCGCCTCCGCCACGCTGGGCAGCCAGAGCCGTTCCAGCCCGCCGCGCCCGTGCGTCGACAGGACGGCGCGCCCGATGGCATGCGTCCGAACGTGGTCCGTGAGGGCGACCACCACGTCGCCTTCTAGCAGCACCGGGTCATGCACGGGCACGTGTTCTGAGGTGAGTCGTTCGGCCACGGATTCCAGGTAGGCCGTCTCGCGCTCTCGCAGCTTCTCTTCGAGGTTTTCCGCGTCGATCGTGGCCGTCCACTCGCCGATGTCGTGGAACTGCGGTTCCGCATGGACCATCACGGGATGCAACGGCGAGTTGGTCTGATGGGCGAGGCTCAGAGCGAATGGAAGGGCCTGCTCGGCGAAGACCGAGCCATCGAGTGGCACGAGAATAGCACTGCTCACGCTGTTACCTCCGAAAATGATTGGCTCCGACTGCGTCGCACTCTCCGAAAGGCAAGAGCGATCGTCACCGGGGCATGCTTGACCCGCCGGACCGCGGTCCGTGGTCCGGCCTTTCCCTTCGAGGATGCCATGAAACGAGGCGGGGCAGCTTCCGTGCCGCAGAACGGACAGACGCGTGAGATGTGGACGAGCCGAATCGGCTTGATCCTGGCGATGGCGGGGAACGCGGTAGGTCTGGGCAATTTTCTGCGATTTCCACGGCAGGCGGCGGTGAACGGCGGCGGTGCGTTCATGATCACGTACTTCGTCGCGCTGCTGCTGCTGGGCATCCCGCTCATGTGGATCGAGTGGGGTCTGGGCCGGCACGGTGGCCGGGTGGGCAAGGGCCATATCCCGGGCATGTTCGCTTCCATCTGGAAGCATCCTGCAGCGAAGTACGTGGGCGTGCTGGGGCTGGTCGTGCCGCTGGCCGTGCTCACGTACTACACCTACATCGAGAGCTGGACGCTGGCGTTCACGCTTTTCAGCGTGACGAAGGGCTACTGGGGTCGCGTCACGGAGGCCGCCATGGTGGGGTACCTCCAGGCCTTTCAGGGTGTCGGCACCGAACACCTGTTCGGGTGGTGGGTGCCCTATTTCTTCTTCGCTGTCACCCTGGGCGTGAACATCTGGGTGGTATCCCGCGGCATCTCCCGGGGCATCGAGAAGCTGGCGCGTATCGGCATGCCGATCCTGTTCCTGTTCGCGGCGGTCCTGGCGGTGGTCGTGCTGATGCAGCATGGCGTGCCGGGGGGCGGCTCACCGGCGAAAGGACTCGAGTTCATCTACGGGCCAGACTTCCACCAGCTGACCCACGCATCGGTCTGGCTGGCATCGGCGGGCCAGATCTTCTTCACGCTGTCCGTGGGCATGGGCACGCTGCAGGCCTACGCGTCGTACCTGTCGGAGAAGGACGACATCGCCCTGTCGGGCCTGGCAACCGCCGCCACCAACGAGACGGCGGAGGTGGTGCTGGGCGGCACCATCGCCATTCCGGCGGCCGTGACGTTCTTCGGTGTGAGCGGCGCCATGGCCATCGCCCGGTCAGGGTCGTTCAACCTGGGCTTCGCCACCATGCCGGTGATCTTCCAGAAAATGCCTCTCGGCCACCTGCTGGGCTTCATGTGGTTCGGCCTGTTGTTCTTCGCGGGCATCACGTCGTCGGTGGCCATGGCGACGCCCATTATGGCGTTCTTCCGCGAGGAGTTCCAGATGAAGCGGGAACGCGTGGCGGCGGTCCTGGGCGGCGTCGTGTTCCTGCTGGGGCTCATGCACGTAGCATGGCTCGGCCACGGGTTCCTGGACGAGTGGGACTACTGGGCCGGCACGTTCGGGCTGGTGGTGTTCTCCGTCGCCGAAGTGGTGATCTTCGTCTGGGTCTTCGGGCCGAAGAACGCGTGGCGGTCCATCCACATGGGGGCGGAGATCCGGATCCCGGTGATCTTCAAGTGGATCATGACCATCGCGACGCCCCTCTACCTGCTGTTCATCCTTGGCTGGTGGGGCGTCACGGACGCCATCCCGATCCTCGAAATGAAGAAGGGTGCAGGCGGCGGCTTGCCGCCGACGGGTTCCCATGGCTACATCTTGGCCTCGCGCTTGATCCTGGTCGGGCTGGCCGTGGGCTTCCTGGTGCTCATCCGAGCGGCGTGGAAGCGCAACGGCTATGATGACCGGCGCGGCTTCGATATGCCGGAGCCGGACGCGGGGCCGGACAGTCCCATTTCGCAGGAGGTATGACGATGACCTTCGGTGCAATCGCCTTCATGGCGGGCAGCTGGGCCGTGGTGCTCGGGCTTGCGGGCTGGTCGTACTATCGGATCCTGAAAGGCGGGCGCGGCCTGGACGGTTCCCGATGAGCGACCTGTTCCGCCGCAAGACCATCGCGTCGTACGAGGAAGGCGCGATGGACACCTCGCTGCGTCGTACGCTGGGCGTCTGGCAGCTCACCGCTCTGGGCGTGGGCGCCATCATCGGCGCCGGCATCTTTACCGCTGCCGGTACCGCCGTGGCCGGCGGCCCGAACCACCCGGGCGCCGGTCCGGCCCTGGTCATCTCCTACATCCTGGTGGCCACGGCCTGCGGCTTCGCGGCGCTCTGCTATGCGGAGTTCGCCTCCATGATTCCCCAGGCAGGGAGCGCGTACACATACGCATACGCCGCGTTCGGCGAGCTCATCGCCTGGATCATCGGCTGGGACCTGATCATCGAATACGCCGTCGGCAACATCGCCGTGGCCGTGTCCTGGGGCGCCTACTTCAAGACGCTCATGGAAGGGTTCGGCATCCACATCCCGGAATGGCTCGCCACCGACTACCGGACGGCGTTCCAGGGGTTCCAGGCAGTGCAGACCCAGGGCGCACAGGCCGCAGGCGCCGTGGCGCAGTACGCCTCCGAGGCCTGGACCACGGCACCGCACATTTTCGGTATACCGATCATCTTCAACCTGCCGGCCGTGCTCATCGTCGCCGCCATCACCTGGATCCTGGTCATCGGCATCCGGGAGAGCGCGTGGGCCAACACGGCCATGGTGATCCTGAAGCTCACCATCCTGGGCGTGTTCATCGCCATCGGGGCCTTCTGGGTGAAGCCGGCCAACTGGACGCCGTTCGCCCCCAACGGCTGGAGCGGCATCGCGACGGGCGCGGCGCTCATCTTCTTCGCCTACATCGGCTTCGACGCGGTGTCCACGGCGGCCGAGGAAGCGAAGAATCCACAGAAGGACATGCCGCGGGCCATGATCTACTCCCTGCTCATCACGTCCGTCATCTACGTGGTGGTGACGGTGATCATGACCGGCCTGACGCCCTGGAACAAGCTGGGCGTCGCCGACCCGCTGGCCAGCGCGTTCGTCGAGCGAGGCCAAGGCTGGGCCGCCGGCCTGATTTCGCTGGGCGCCGTCGTTTCCATGGCATCCGTGCTGCTGGTCTTCCAGCTGGGCCAGCCGCGTATCTTCTTCTCCATGGCCCGCGACGGACTGCTGCCACCGTGGGCCGCGAAGGTGCACCCCAAGTATCGCACACCCCACATCACGACGATCCTGACCGGCGTGTTCGTGGCGTTCTTCGCCGCGTTCGCCAACATCAACGAGGTGATCGAGCTGACCAACATCGGCACGCTCTTCGCCTTCGTGCTGGTGTCCATCGGCGTCATGGTGCTACGCCTGCGCGAGCCTCACCGCGAGCGGCCGTTCCGCGCGCCCGCCATCTGGTTCGTGGCGCCTGCCGCGGTGCTGTCCTGCTTCTATCTGCTGTACAAGCTGCCCGGCGTGACGTGGGCGCGGTTCGTCATATGGCTGGCCCTGGGACTGACGCTGTACGTGTGGTACGGACGGCGGCATAGTGTTCTGA
>JARRJS010000156.1:0-10115 GCA_037388885.1 Gemmatimonadota bacterium | reverse complement strand
CGCGGGAAGGGATCGCACGGGGGCGAGAGGTAACGGTGGGTGGCGACATAGCGGATCGCCTCCGACGCTTCGGGTGGTACGCGGTCTTCTCGGCCGTGGTCGCGGCGGGGCTGGCGGCTGGTGTGGGGGCTCTGAGCGGGATCTGGAGTCTGTCGTGGTTGGCGGCCGGTGTGGCGTACGGCGCACAGCTGGTCGCGTTCCTGGTGCTGGTCCTGGTGTACGGACGGGGACGTCCCTTCGTTCTGGGGTGGGTGCTCGGAACCGTGATACGGTTTTGTGCATTGCTGGGGCTGGTGGCCTGGGTGGTGCTGGCCGGGCCGGGGCACCCCGCGCTGCTGCTGTTGACGCTGGTGGGCGTCCTGGTGGTCCTGGTTCTCATTGAACCACTGTTCTTACGGCAACGACGCGAGAAGCGATGAGCGGAAGCATCATGGCATGGTTGGCGCTGCTGCAGGAACCGACGGCGGCAGGTCAGCAGGGGGGGCGGCTGAACCTGGAAGAGATCATCATGCATCACATGGTGAACTCGCGCCAGCTCGACCTGCCCGGGAAGACGATTACGCTGCCTCAGTGGCCGCCGGTCCACCTGGGTCCGCTGACCATCGATTTTTCCCTGACCAAACACGTGGTCTTCCTGCTGCTTGCAGCCGTGCTGGTGCTGCTCGTGATGCTGCTGACGGCGCGTCGCATGAAGCGGGTGGGTCCGGGCACGCCGAAGGGATTCGCGAGCGTGATCGAAGCGATGACGCTCTACATCCGTGACGAAGTGGTGATCAAGACGATCGGGGACGGTGCGCAGCGGTACGTGCCCTACATCGTGACGCTGTTCTTCTTCATCCTGTTCGCGAATCTGCTGGGACTGCTGCCCTGGGGCTCGACGCCGACCAGCAACATATCGGTGACGGGAGCGCTGGCGCTGCTGTCGTTCATCGCCATCGAGGTGTCGGGTTTCGCGGTGCTGGGCCCGAAGAAGTATCTGCGGACGATCTTCTATGCGCCGCCCGGCCTGCATCCGGCGACGGCGGCGGTGATGATGGTGATCATGACGCCGGTCGAGTTCCTGGGGAAGCTGGCGAAGCCGTTCGCGTTGGCGGTGCGGCTGTTCGCGAACATGACAGCGGGCCACCTGGTGATCCTGTCCCTCATCGCGCTGGTGCTGATCGCGCTGCCCATGGGTGCGGGCTCGCTGGTGGTGATTCCCGGTCCCATTGTCATGGCGGTGGCGGACATGATCCTGGAGATCGTGATCGCGGTGATCCAGGCGTATATCTTCGCCATGCTGACGGCGGTCTTCATCGGATTGATCCGACACGCGCATTAGGGAGCGAGCCGGAGAAAAAGCGAAGTACGGGGCGAGCGCGTCCGCCCGGCGAGGCGCGCCTTCGGGAGGCCGGCTCCAGGCCGACCGTCGTAACGTACCCGGGCGGAGGTCCGGGGAGAGCCGTGCGGCCCGCGGGGCCGGGTAGCGGTGACGTCGGCGTGCCACGGAGGGGGCTGTGGCCCGGACGGCGCGGAGCGAGCGACGATGAGACCCCCGACAACGGGACGGAGGAACAATGCTACATCCTTTGCTGGTGCTCGCGCAGGAGATGGGCGGGATGACGACGGAAGTCGCCCGCAACTACCAGGCACTGCTGGGCGCGGGAATCGGCGCGGGTCTGGTGCCGCTGGGCGTGGGCCTGGGCATCGGGCGCATCGGTGGCTCGGTGGCGGAAGGCATCGCACGGCAACCCGAGGAGGGCGGCACGATCCAGACGGCGGGCATCATTCTGGCGGCCCTGATCGAGGGGGTCGGGCTGTTCGCACTGGTGATCACGTTCCTGGTCTGGCTCAAGGTCGGCTGACGGGACGGTCCGGGGACCGCGGCCGCGGTCCCCGGCGTCTCCTTTTGCCAAGAACGCTGGGAAAAGCGGAATGAATTTCCTCTGGATTCTGCAGGAGCAAGCTGGCGAGGCTGCGAAGCAGCCGAACCTGTTCAGCATCGATCTGGGCGTTTCGTTCTGGACGGTTCTGATCTTCGTGGTTCTGTTGGTCGTTCTGTACCGCTATGCGTATCCGCACATCCTGGGCGCCGTCGAAGCGCGTGAGCAGCGCATCGACGAAGCGATCCGGGCGGCGGAGGAAAGCCGTGCGGAGGCCGAGAAGCTCCTGGAAGAGCAGCGCAGGGAGCTGGCGGAGGCGCGCCACGAAGCGCAGCAGCTGATGGTGGAAGGCCGCCAGGCTGCGGACCGCATCCGGGAGGACATGCTGAGCCAGGCGCGCACGGAACAGGAGCAGATCCTGACGCGTGCGCGTGAGGAGATCGAGCACGAACGGGTGCGCGCCGTGGAGACGTTGCGCCACGAGGCCGTGGAGCTGTCCATCGCGGCGGCGTCGAAGCTGGTGGAGCGCAACCTGGACACGGAACAGGACCATCGGCTGGTGCGCGAGTACCTGGAGCGTGCCACGATGGGCGGACCGGAGGCTTAGGCGGTGCGGGAGAGCACGATCGCCCGCAACTACGCGGAAGCGCTGTTCGACCTCGCATCCCGGCGGGGCGAGCACGATGCGGTGCTGTCCGCCTTCGCGGCCCTGCGCAAGCTGCTGGACGAAGAGCCGGAGATCCGGACCTTCCTGGAGACGCCGAAGTTGTCGGCGCGCGAAAAGAAGGCGGTGCTCCGCAAGGCGTTCGAGGGCCGTGCGCCCGACATCTTTGTGAATTTCCTGCAGGTCGTGGTCGACCACGGACGGCAGCGACTGCTGCGCTTCGTGGAACGCGAGTACCGGACCATGGCAGACGAGCACGAAGGGCGGCTCGAAGTGAACGTGATGCTGGCGCGTGCGCCGGACGATGCGCAACGCCGGAACATCGCGGCCGACCTTTCGCGGACGCTGGGCAAGGAGGTAGTGCCCCACGTCCGGGTGAATCCGAACATCATTGGCGGCATCGTGGTTCGCTTCGGCGACCGGGTGCTGGATGGCTCATTGAAGCGCCGGCTCTCGTCGCTGCGGCGACGGATGCTGGATGCAGATCTGCCGAAGGCGGCAGCGTCGGCGGACTAGACGGCTCCAACCGGAACGACGGCTGAGATGGCAAGCAACGAGGGGCAGCTCCGCGCGAGCGAGATCAAAGACGTTCTTCTTCGTCAGATCGAGAACTACGAGGAAGAGCTCGAGGTCGAGGAGGTGGGCGAAGTCCTGGAGGTGAAGGATGGTGTCGCCCGCATCTACGGCCTGACCCGGGCCATGGCCAGCGAGATGCTGGAGATCACGTCCTCCGAGAAGGGGGACGCGGTCTCGGCGCTGGCGCTCAACCTGGAAGAGGACAACATCGGCGCCGTGATCATGGGGGAGTGGACGGTGCTGGAGGAAGGCGATGTCGTACGCCGGACCGGCCGCGTGCTGGACATTGGCGTCGGCGATGGCTACCTCGGGCGCGTCGTGAACCCGTTGGGCCACCCGCTGGACGGCGGCGCGGAGATCACGCCGGAAGCCCGGCGGCAGATCGACATCGTGGCGCCCGGCATCGTGCTGCGGCAGCCGGTGAAGGAACCCCTGCAGACGGGGCTCAAGGCCATCGACTCGATGATCCCCATCGGCCGGGGCCAGCGCGAGCTCATCATCGGTGACCGGGGCACGGGCAAGTCGGCGATCGCGGTGGACACGATCATCAATCAGCGTGACACGGACGTGATCTGCATCTACTGCGCGATCGGGCAGCGCGCAGGCAAGGTGGCGGCGGTGGTCGAGACGCTGCGGCAGTACGACGCGCTGGACTACACGATCGTCGTCGCGGCCAACGCCAGCGACCCCGCGCCCATGCAGTATATCGCGCCATACGCGGCGTGCGCTCTGGCCGAGCACTTCATGTGGCAGGGCAAGCACACCCTGGTCGTCTACGACGACCTGACGAAGCAGGCGCAGGCGTACCGCCAGCTTTCGCTGGTGCTGAGGCGTCCGCCGGGCCGTGAGGCGTACCCGGGTGACGTCTTCTATCTGCACTCGCGCCTGCTGGAGCGGGCGGCGAAGCTGTCCGACGAGCACGGCGGTGGCTCCTTGACGGCGCTGCCCCTCATCGAGACGCAGGCGGGTGACGTCTCGGCCTACATTCCGACGAATGTGATTTCCATCACCGACGGCCAGATCTACCTGCTGCCGGACCTGTTCTATTCGGGTGTGCGGCCGGCGGTGGACGTCGGTATTTCGGTGTCCCGCGTCGGCGGGTCGGCCCAGGTGAAGGCGATGCGCAAGGTCGCCGGCCGGCTGCGCCTGGACCTGGCGCAGTACCGGGAGATGGAGGCGTTCGCACAGTTCGGGTCCGATCTGGACCAGGCCACGCTCAAGCAGCTGGCACGCGGCGAGCGCACGGTGGAGGTGCTGAAGCAGCCGCAGTACTCGCCGATGCCGGTGGAGCAGCAGGTGATGATCATCTACGCCGTCACGCAGGGCCACCTGGACGACGTGTCGCTGGAGGACATCCGGGGCTGGGAAGAAGGGTTCCACGAGTACATGAAGAGCAACCACCCGGCAATCGGCAACGCGATCCGCAGTTCGGGCAAGCTCGACGAGGACGTGGAGCAGTCCCTTCTGGACGCGATAAAGGCGTACGCAGGCACGTTCGTGGGCGGAGAAGAAACGGCAACCGCTGCACCTGCGCCGAAGGCCGAGAAACCGGCCGAGGTCGCAGCGACGGCCGGGGACTGAGCATGGCGAAGACACGCGAGATCAAGCGGCGCCTCCACTCCATTGACAAGATCCGGCAGATCACCCGGACGATGGAGATGGTGGCGACGTCGAAGTTGAAGCGGGCGACGAACCGGGTGACGGCGGGTCGCACGTATGCCGACCGCCTCGCCGACGTCATCGCCCGGCTCACCGATCCGGATCTGCGCAGCCGCTACCCCCTGCTTCGCCAACCGGAAGCCGAGCGGCATGTCGCGATCATCCTGCTGACCTCGAATCGGGGCCTTGCCGGCGCGTTCAACGTGAACCTGATCCGGGAGGCGCGCGAGCTACGGGATCGCCTCGAGGCGGAAGGCGTCGAGGTCGACCTGCACGTGGTGGGTCGCAAGGGCATCGCGTTCTTCCGGTTCCGTGAAGTGCCCATGGTGAGCCAGCGCACAGACATCGGCGACCGGCCGACGACGGACGATGCGGCCTCTCTGATCGACGACCTGAGCGTTGCTTTCGAGGAGGACCGGCTGGATGCCGTCTATGTGGTGTACGCCCAGTTCCGCTCTCCGGTGTCCACGCCCCCGCGCATCATGAAGGTGCTGCCGGTGGAGACCAAGGAACGGGAGGGCGGCCGGGAGTTGGACTACATCCTGTCGCCCGGCCCGGACGAGATCCTCAACCAGCTGGTCCCGCTGTACGTGCGCAATCGGGTTTACCGGGCATTGGTTGAAACGGCGGCGTCGGAGCAGGGTGCGCGTCGCACCGCCATGAAGAACGCCACGGACAACGCCGGTGAGATGCTGGACAACCTGCGGCGCAGCTTCAACCGGGCGCGACAGGCGCAGATCACGCAGGAGATCGCCGAGATCGTGGGTGGTGCGGCCGCGCTGGAGTGAGCGCGGCGCGCAGAGACGAAAATGATCGCAGGCCACGGTGGCTGGTGGCCGGTCAACGATACGAAGGTCGACACGAGACGGAGACGGAGATGGCAGCGAACGAGGAGCGGACGGGCCGCGTGGTCCAGGTGATCGGGCCGGTGCTCGATGTGGAATTCGATGGCGAGCACCTGCCGGAGATCTACACGGCGCTCGAGCTGACCTCCACGCCCGACAACGGTGGGCCGGAGATCAATGTGGTCGCCGAGGTCCAGCAGCACATCGGGCGCAACCAGGTGCGCGCGGTGGCCATGTCTTCCACGGACGGTGTCGTGCGCGGCATGCCGGTCGTGGACACCGGCAACCCCATTACCGTGCCGGTGGGCGAAGTTGCGCTGGGGCGCATCCTGAACGTCATTGGCAGGCCCGTGGACGAGCAGGGCCCCATCCCGGACGGCGCGGAGCGCTGGCCCATCCACCGCGAGTCCCCGCGATTCACTGCCCTGGAACCGAAGACGGAGATCTTCGAGACCGGTATCAAGGTCGTGGACCTGATCGCTCCGTACGTGAAGGGCGGCAAGACGGGCCTGTTCGGCGGCGCCGGCGTCGGCAAGACCGTGATCATCATGGAGTTGATCCGCAACATCGCCGCGGAGCATGGCGGCCGTTCCGTGTTCAGCGGCGTGGGCGAACGCACGCGCGAAGGCAACGACCTGTGGCTCGAGATGAAGGAGTCGGGCGTGCTCGAGGCCACGGCGCTGGTGTACGGCCAGATGAACGAGCCGCCCGGTGCCCGCCTGAGGGTGGGCCTCAGTGGCCTGACGGTCGCCGAATACTTCCGCGACGTCGAGAAGCAGGACGTGCTGCTCTTCATCGACAACATCTTCCGTTTCACGCAGGCGGGCTCTGGGCGAGCTGCAGGAGCGCATCACCTCCACCCGCGACGGTTCCATCACCTCGGTGCAGGCGATCTACGTGCCCGCCGACGACCTCACGGACCCGGCACCGGCCACCGCATTCGCGCACCTGGATGCCACCACCGTGCTCTCGCGGGCCATCACCGAGATGGGCATTTACCCCGCCGTGGACCCGCTCGATTCCACGTCGCGCATCATGGACCCCCAGTTCCTCGGCCAGCGCCACTACAACGTGGCCACCCGCGTCCAGGAGATCCTGCAGCGAAACAAGGACCTCCAGGATATCATTGCCATCCTGGGGATGGACGAATTGTCGGAAGAGGACAAGATCATCGTCAGCCGCGCCCGGCGCATTCAGCGCTTCCTGTCTCAGCCGTTCTTCGTGGCGGAAGTCTTCACGGGCCGGCCCGGCAAGTACGTCAAGCTGGAAGACACCATCGAGTCCTTCGAGCGTGTGGTGTCCGGCGAGTTCGACCACCTGCCGGAGCAGGCGTTCTACATGGTCGGGGGCATCGAGGAGGTCGTGGCGCAGGCCAAGGAAATGGGCGTGGAGGTCTAGGGACATGGCGGCGGAGAACCTGTCGGTAGCCGTGACGACGCCGGAACGCACCATCTTCGAAGGTGATGCCGAGATGGTCGTGGCCCCCGCATGGGACGGGAAGGTCGGCATCCTGCGGAACCACGCGCCCATGATGGCGTTGCTGGGCGAAGGCGAGCTGCGCATCCGCCAGGGCCGCGAGGAACGCCGGTTATTCGTTTCCGGCGGGTTCCTCCAAGTGGCGGACAACGTCGTGAGCGTGCTCAGCGAGCACGCCCGTTCCCTCGCTGACGGGGATTGACACGGCCGCGAACGGTCGCGTACATATGCTGAGGCCGGCGCGCCAGCGCGCGCCGGCCATCGTGCATTCGTTGGAATTGAAATTGCGGAATCGCCCACTACTCCCCGGTTCGTCGAAACATACCCGAGAGGGAGAGGAACGGACATGAAACATTTCGTGGCGATCGTTGTGGGTTTGGTGTTGTTCTGCGCACCGGTCGGCGTGGCGGCACAGGCGTGGGAAACGCCTTCGTTCCTCCCGCCACGGCCTGGCAATGACGCGGGCCTGTATCTGACCAACGGGGACGGCTACGACCTGGGCCTCGCAGGCCTCTGGCGCAGCGGCAACCTCGGCGTACGCGTCGACCTATTCGACACCAACATTGGCACTCGGTTGGGCCTCGGTGCGGAAACGCACGGGCCGTTGCTGGCCGCGGGACCCGACTTCCCGGTGGACGTCACATGGACGGCCGCGGGCGGGATCATCGTGGGTCACGGCCGGACGAGCCTGTGGATCCCAGTCGGCGTCTCCATCGGTCGCACGTTCCAGCTTGAGCGTATATCGGTCCAGCCGTACGTCCATCCGCGCATCGGCCTGAGCGCGAACTGGTTCAATGGCACGTCGAACGCCGACCTGAACGCCGTCGTGGAGTTCGGCAGCGACATCTACGTCAACAGGGACTGGACCTTCCGCTTTGCGTTCGACGTCGGCGACTACGGTGCCATAGGCATCGGCGCTGCCTACCACCTCTCCCGCGGCGTGTCGGTGCGTTGAGGCACACACGCCCACAAATGCACCCGTGCGCATAGACCTGCACGTCCATTCGACGGCCTCCGACGGCGCCCTGCCGCCGGAGGCTGTCGTGCGTGCGGCATGCGATGGCGGCCTCGACATGATCGCCCTCGCGGACCACGACACCACCGCTGGCGTTGCCCGGGCCGCCGAGGCCGCGGGCGCACTGGTCGTCGTTCCCGCCATTGAGGTTTCCACCACGTTCGGGGACATCGACCTCCATATTCTCGGGTACTTCGTGGATCCCGAGGCACCGGGCCTGTTGCGCCACGAACGTGCAGCTGCCCAGCGCCGCGAGGAACGCATCCGCGGCATGCTCGACCTGCTGGAACGCCACGGGGTGCACGTGCCCCTCGATGCCGTCCGCCAGGCGGCCGGCGAGGCGGCTCTCGCCCGGCCGCACCTGGCCCGCGCAATGGTGGATTCGGACGCCGTCCGTTCCATCAACGATGCCTTCGAAACCTTCATCGGCGACGGCGGGCCCGCCTTCCTGCCCACCTACCTCCCCCCACCCGCAGACGCCATCCGCATGATCCACGATGCCGGCGGCCTCGCCGTCTGGGCCCACCCGCCCACGCCACTCCTCGAAACCCGCACCGGCGAATTCGCCCGGCTGGGCCTGGACGGCATCGAGTGCCGCCGCCCACGCATGACCCGCAGCGAGACCGACCGCGCCCTGCGCATCGCCCAGGAGCACAACCTCCTGCCCACCGGCGGATCCGACTGGCACGGACCCTGGAGCGGCGAGCTGGGCGCGTTCTTCCTCGAACCGACGGACATCCCCGAGTTTCTCGAGCGCGGGGGGATCGACCCAGGACCGTTGACCGACGACCGACGACCGACGACCGACGACCACCCACCCACGGCCCACGGGCTGTAGCCCGCGGCCCGAGACCGCCCGTCGTTGACCGACAACCGACAACCGACCGCGGGGGAGCGACCGCAGGGGAGCGATCCGGCATCGCGGAAGTGATTGTCGGCGTTGAGATTGCGCGTCGCGGTCGGCGCGTCGCAGTTGGTGGCTGCGAGCGGTGACGACGACCCCGGTCGATGATCGGCCGTCCACGGTCTTTCGGGGATTGACGAAGGCAAATCCGACCGCTAGTATTCTTTGCTCGGCGCGGGAGCGCCGTCCGCTTTTTGACAACAGGGGTAGTGTGAGGGAAGGTCGAGTGCCTGAGGCTGGAAGGAAGGTGGGTCTGTTCAGGGAGTAAGGGACAGGCCAAGCGAGGAAGGGCACACGGGGGATGCCTAGGCGCAATCAGGCGAGGAAGGACGTGGCAAGCTGCGAAAAGCCCGGGGGAGGAGCACGCATCTGTAGATCCCGGGGTGTCCGAATGGGGGAACCCGGCGGGGCTGGTACCCCGTCATCCGCCTAAACAGCGGAGGCCGACCCGGGGAACTGAAACATCTCAGTACCCGGAGGAAGAGAAATCAAGAGAGATTCCCGGAGTAGCGGCGAGCGAAAGGGGAAGAGCCCAAACCGAGCTCTTAGCGGGGCTCGGGGTTGTGGGGTCCGGACGGGGCTGGTGCCCGTCGGGAGCGCAGGTGGGAGCCGAAGCGACCTGGAACGGTCCGCGGGACAAGGTGAGAGCCCTGTAGGCGAACGATCTGCGGTCTGGATGGTCTGGATACCCGAGTAGGTTGGGGTCCGAGGAGCCCTGACTGAATCAGGGGGGACCACCCTCCAAGGCTAAAGACTGATTGCGACCGATAGTGAACGAGTACCGTGAGGGAAAGGTGAAAAGAACGCCGAGAGGCGAGTGAAAGAGAACCTGAAACCGTGTGTCTACAAGCGGTGGGAGCCTTGCGTGTTTCTTCGGAAGCGTGCGGGGTGACTGCGTGCCTTTTGCATTATGATCCGGCGAGTTGCACCTCATGGGCGAGGCTAAGGTCTTCAGGGCCGGAGCCGGAGCGAAAGCGAGTCTGAAGAGGGCGAAGAGTCCATGGGGGCAGACCCGAAACCGAAGCGATCTACCTATGGCCAGGCTGAAGCTGGGGTAAAGCCCAGTGGAGGGCCGAACCGTTGTGGGTTGAAAACCGCTCGGATGAGCTGTGGG
>JARRJS010000155.1:6552-8792 GCA_037388885.1 Gemmatimonadota bacterium | reverse complement strand
CCTGGCGCCGAAAATCGACCATCCTTTGTTTTGGACGGCCACGTGTGGTCGGTTTTGGGCGTTCGGTGGGCCAGGGCGCGTAGTCGTGGTTTTCCTGACACGTTCGCGCTACGATGCGGTATCGAATCGTCGAATGCCGGCGAGCAACGATCCACCTGCCGCAAGGACTGCGAGATGGACACCACCCCGCCCGCCTTCCGCCCCGTCACGGGGTTCGCCGTGCGTCACGCCACCTTGTTCAGCGCGAACCGCGGTGCTGCCCCCACCGCGGACCTGGGCGCTGGCCGCACCGCAGCCCTCCGCGCTGGCCGCACCGCAGCCCTCCGCGCTGGCCGCACCGCTGTCCTCACCGCCATGGCCGCGGTGGCCTTCACTGGGTGTGCGCCGGCCGCGCAGGTGCCAGCGACGCCTGCGCCTGCCCCTGCGGCCGCTCCCGCGCCGGGGGCGGCGACGACCGCCCCACGGGCCGATCCGCTCCTTGCGTTCGAGTGGGTGCGCGGCTCGGCGGAGCACCGGGCCATCTACCTCGAGGTCTTCCGATCCGCCACGGTCCGCCTGGACAGCCTGGCGGCCGGCCGCCCGGCCGGGCCGTGGGGCATCATCACGGATGGGGACGAGACCATCATAGACAACTCGGAGTACGAGGCAGGGCGTGCCGAGCGCGGGCTCGGGTTCACGGAGGAGAGTTGGAGCGTCTGGGTCCGCCGGGCGGCCGCGCCGGCGTTGCCCGGGGCGCGGGCGTTCCTCGAGCGGGTACACGCGCTGGGCGGTCGCGTCGTCGTCGTGACGAACCGCCGCGAGGCGCTCTGCCCCGTGACGCGGGCCAACCTGCGCAAGGAGGGGCTGGACGTCGACCTCGTCCTGTGCCGGCGTGAGACGTCGGACAAGAACCCGCGTTTCGAGGCCGTCCAGAACGGCACCGCCTCGCCTGACATCCCGGCGTTGCACGTGCTCATGTGGTTGGGAGACAACATCCGGGATTTCCCGCACCTGTCGCAATCGATCCTACAGCAGCCCGATGGCGCGTTCCGGGACTTCGGCCGCATCTACTTCATCCTGCCGAACCCGATGTACGGCTCGTGGCCGGGCGGGGAGTAGCACGGGCTCGGCGGGTCGTGGAGGGCGTTCTGGCGGCGCTCTTCCACGGACGGGGGGACGGGGAGAGCGGGAGAGTGGGAGACGCTTGAGAGCGGCGAGAGCGGGGACAGCGGAGAGGGTCGGCTTGCGGGGGGTGGTTTTCCGACCTGGAAATCGAGCTTGGACTCGAAATCGGTTTCTGGCATGGGCCATGCCTTGAACAGGCCGGAGATCGTCGGGATTCCTCGGGCAGGAACAGCAGGAAATGTCTTCGCTTTCGAAGTGGATCGGCTGGCTCGGCATGACGGCCGGCGGCTACGCCGGCTGGGCGATCGGCGCGCAAATGGGCGGCATGACGATGGCGGTGATCGTGAGCATGATCGGGACGGGGTTCGGGTTGTACGTGGGGAAGCGGATCGTCAACCAGTATTTCTGAGGGCGTGCCGGTTGGCGCGCCAGGAACCGCGCCTTCGGCGCGGGTAGGACGCGGCGCCGTTGGCGCCGCTAGGAGGCCGCCGTTCGACGCGCCAGGAGGATGCCTTCCCGCTTCTCGGTTCACGCTTCTCGGTTCCCGCTTCTCGATTCACGCCTCCCGTTTTCCGCTCCTCGTTTCCCGCCTCCCAATTCCTGACCCGTAGGGGAAAAAGTGTCGGAACCGGGAAGTTGTTAGCCGGTTGACGGGCGTCTGCCGATGACGAGGTCGGTGGGGCCGGGCAGGCGGGCGCGGTGGACGTCGTCGAAGCCGGCGTCTTGCAGCCACTGGCCGTACTCGTCCTCGCTGTAAGTGCTGCCGGCGCGGGTGCCGACCAGCATGTTGAGGGCGAAGAGGGCGCCGGTGCGGGGGCCGGTCTTGTGGGCGTTCATGATGAAATCCTGGATGACGACGCGGCCGTTGGGGGCGAGGGCGTCGAACACCTTGCGGAGCATGGCGCGGTTGTCGTCGGGGCCGAGCATGTGGCAGATGGCGGAGAGAAGCACCAGGTCGTAGCCGGTGCCGTAGGCGTCGTCGTGGAGGCTGCCGACGCGGGTCTTCACGCGGTCGGCGAGGCCGGCCTCCTTGATGTGGCGTTGGGCGATGGGGACGACGGCGGCTACGTCGAGGATGTCGGCCTCGATGTCGTCCTTGGCGCGGGCGAAGGTGATGGAGTAGGCGCCGGATCCGC
>JARRJS010000155.1:0-6542 GCA_037388885.1 Gemmatimonadota bacterium | reverse complement strand
GCCCGGGCCACGGCCGGTGCGCGCACGGAGGCGTTCTTGTGCATGGCGGCGATGAACGCCTCGGTCCACTCGTCGTCGCCGCGGCCGGACTGGCGGGTGGTGACCGACGTGCCCTGGCGCACGCAGTCGGTGAGCGTGGACCAGCGGGGCCACAGGTAGGCGGTGTGCATGACGGCGGCGCGGGAGTCGTCCCGGGCGCCGGCGACGAAGTAGCGGGCCGCGACCGGTGCGTTGGTGAACGTCGTGCCTTCCTTGTGCAGGATATCGAGCGACGCTAGCGCGTTGAGCAGGGCCTCGGTGGCGCGCGGATCGGCGCCCAGCTCGCCGGCCACGGTGGCGGCGTCGGCTCCGTCGCCCACGGCGGTGAAGACGTCCAGCTCGATGGCGGTGAGCAGCACCCGGCTCTCGCGGAAGCCGTTGAAGGACTGGCGCAGATCGTCGGGTAGCGCGCCGGCCTCGTCGCGGGCCGCGAAGGCGGCGAGCATCTTCTTCTTATTGTCGTCGATCTCGTCGCGCAGCGCCGGCTTGGGGCCGCTGGACAGGCGCTCGACGACGCGGCCGCCGGCCAGATGCTCCCGGACGATCTCCTCCACGTCGCCGGGCTTCACACCGGAGTACCACACCCCTTCGGGATACACGACCATGTTGGGCCCGCGCCCGCACAGGCCGAGGGAGCCGCAGGTGGTCACCTGTACGGTATCGGCGAGGCCCTGGCGGGCGAGCTCACGGCGCAGGGCCGCGATGGTCTCGGCGGCGCCGTTGGCGGTGCACGACGGCGCGCCTTCGGGTTTCTGTTGGGTGCAGGCGTAGATGTGATGATGAAACGGTTCCATGCTGCAATTCCTCGATGCCGGAGCGGACGCCCAGGGGGCGCGGCTCGCGGCTTTGCGTGTTCCGGGTTTTGTTGGCTTGAAAGACCTTCGTGATGATGACGCGAGGCACCTGTGCACGCAAACGCTTGCGGTAGGTCCAGCTGCGGTGCACGGAAACGCAGCCGCAACGCCCGCGCCGGGCGCTCGGCGGCTCGACTCGTCGCGGCGGACGGCCTCAGATGGAGGACGCGATGAGGATCTGGGCGGCGAAGTAGAGGGGCAGTCCGACGATGCGGTTGGCGACGTTGTGGTCGACGAATCGCTCACGGGCGACGAAGAGGTCGGAGATGACGAACGCGGCGGCGCCGATGATGATGCGGAAGGCGGGGGTGGCGGCCGGTGCGCCGATGCGGAACGGTCCGGAGTGGACGCTGTTGAAGGCGGTGCCGGCGGCGAAGGCGGCCATGATGCCGATGCCCAGGATGTAGAGCTGGATGGCCGTGCTCATGCGGGCGGCGACGTCGCTGTGGGCGAGCCAGCGCCAGACGACGATGCCGACGACGAGCATGACGGCACCGCCGATCAGGGTCGGCACCAGCCGTGGTCCGCGCACGATGAAGGCGCCGGCGTAGACCAGGTGGGCGAGGAGGAAGCTGGCGATGCCCGTTTGCAGGGCTCTGGGCCGGCCGCGGGGAATGAGCAGCAGGTCGCCGATCCAGGAGAGGCCGAGGGCGATGAGGATGAGGCAACCGTAGAGCGACGCGGTGGCACCGAGCAGGACGGCGAACGCGACGTACGCCGAGGCAGCGATCATCTTGAGCACGGCGCCCAGTCGCACGGCGGCGATCTGCTCGACGAACGCGGACGCGACGCCCGCGGCGAAGGAAACGAAACCGACAATGACGGCGACGAATGTCATGGCGGTATTGGCATGTGCAGGTCCCGGGCCAGTGGTCAGGCAGGCGGGGGCGGGGGCGGGGGCGGGAGCGCGCGGCAGGGCGCAACGCGCCCGGCTCATTCGGCCCGCAGGACGTCCATGGGCGTGGTGCGGAGCAGGCGGCGGGCGGGCACAAGGCTGGCCAGGCCGGCGGCGGTGGCCAGGACCAGGATCGGTCCGCCGAAGGCGAGCGGGTCGAGGGTGCTGACGCCGAAGAGCAGGCTTCGGCTGAGGAAGGCGAGAGGCACGGCGAGGCCGAGACCGACCAGGAGGCCGATGGCCGTCATGCGCATGCCGCCGGACAGCATGGCGGTGACGACCTGGCGCCGGCGGGCGCCCATGGCCTGGCGGATGGCCATCTCGCGCAGTCGTTGCGCGACGGCGAACGACACGACGCCGTAGACGCCCATGACGGCCAGGATCAGGGCGAACAGTCCCGCCAGCGCGGTGATGCGGGCGAACAGACGGTGCCCCATGAACCGCATGTCCAGCAGATCGACGTAGGGCATGGGGTCGATGAGCGTGACATCGTCCGGCCTCGGCTCGATCTCCTGGCGCAGCACCGGCACCAGGGACGCCGCCGAGCCGCGCCCGCGAATGTAGACGATGGCGCGGACCGGGTCGTCCTGGAGGAACGAGGTCCACACGCGCGGCACGGCAGACTCGCCGGGGAATGCGCGGTCCGCCGCCACGCCGACGATCTCCAGTGTTGCCGCGGGGCGGGGCAGAGCCTGGCCGAAATCGATCCAGCGGGCCACGCGGATGCGACCGCCGGGGCCCGGCGTGCTTGGCTGGTAGCGGCGGAGGAACGCCTCGTTGACCACGGCGACGAGGGGCGCGCCCGGACCATCGGTCATGCGGAGCGTGCGACCGCGGATCACGTTCAAGCCGAACATCTCCAGATAACCGGGCGTGACGGCGTTGAACCGGACCTGGGGCGTCTCGCCCCCGTCCTCGACCTGGAGGAGCGCGCTGCCGTCCATCATGAGGTGGGCTTCCGCCATGCGCGAAAGCGCAACCTGGCGGACTTCAGGGCGGGCCTGCAGTCGTTCCTCGATGTCGAGGAAGTACCGCCGCAACGCGGCGGGGTCCATGTCCTGGTGCGGCGGTGAGACCCAGGTCAGGGCCACGCCTCGGAGGTCCATGCCCGGGTCGGCGGCAAGGCCGGCGCGCAGGCTGCGGAACATCAGGCCGGCGCTCACCAGGATGACCACGGCCACGGCTACCTGGAACACCACGAGGAAGCTCCGCAGGCGCGACTTCCGGCCAGGCTTCACCGCGCCGCCCGGCTCCGTCTTCATGGCCGCCATCAGGCCGGGACCGGACGCCTGCAGCGCGGGCGCCAGCCCGGCGGCCAGCGCAGCGCCTATGCTTACCACGGCGGCGAAGAGCACGACCCGGTGGTCCAGCGTGATGTCGAAGCGCAGGGGGATGTCGACGGGCAGCGGGAGCGAGCGGAACATGCGCGTGGCCAGGTAGGCCAGGTAGATGCCCAGTGCGCCGCCGGCGGCGGCCAGCAGCGCGCTCTCCGTAAGCAGCAGCCGGACCAGCCGGCCCCGGCTCGCGCCGAGGGAGGAGCGGACCGCCAGCTCTCTTGCCCGGCGTCCGGCTCGGGCAAGGAGCACACCGCCGACGTTCGCGCAAACCAGCAGCAGGATCATCAGCGCACCCGCCAGCAGGAAAGCCGCGGCGGCGGCCAGCGCGACCCGGGCGTCCGGCGGGACCCGGCTGTCCTTCTCCGATAGGACCGTGAAGACGTACGGTCGACCGCGCGCGTCCTCCCACTGGTCCGGATAGGCCGCGTGCAGCCGCTGCGCCAGCACTGCCATCTCGGCGCCGGCGTCCGCACGGGTGGCACCGGGCCGCAGCCGGCCGATCACCTGGTAGTCACGGTCGCCGCGGTCCGCCAGCTCCTCGGGCGTGGCGTGGTACGTGCCCCCGGGGATGCCCAGCGGGATCCAGCCGGCGACATCCAGCCGCAGGAACCGGCCGCGAAGACCCTCCGGCGCCACGCCCACCACCGTGAACACCTCGCCGTCCAGCCGCCACTCCCGGCCCACCATGTCGGGCGCCCCGCCGAACCGGTCCTGCCAGGCCCGATAGCTCAGGACCATGACCCGGTGCGCGCTCCCGATGACCGTCTCGTCCGCATCGAAGAACCGACCCAGAGCCGGAGTCACGCCCAGCACCGCGAAGTAGTTGCCCGTCACCAGCTCCGTGACGATGCGGTCCCGCCGCCGGGCGTCGCCCGCGTTCAGCACCCCGATGCGGTACGCTGCCACGTCCTCCAGGGTACGGGAGTCGGCCGCGATGTCGAGATAGTCCTGGAACGACGTCTCGTCGTACAGCCTGCCCTCGTCCGAGCTGGTGTAGACTGCCACGAGGGTTTCCGGGTGCGCCAGGCCCCCTGGATCCGCGAACAGGAACGCGTTGCCAATGGTGAACACGGCCGTCGACGCGCCGATGCCCAGCCCCAGCGACAGGATCGTCACCACGGCCACGACCGGCGTCTTTGCCAGCGTGCGGATGCCGTGCCGCACGTCCAGCACCAGGTCGTCCAGCCAGCGGAAGCCCATCACGTCCCGCACTTCCTGCTTCGTGCGCTCCACACCGCCGAAGCGCACGTTCGCCCGCCGGCTCGCCTCGGCGGGATCCACACCCGCCGAGATCAGCTTGTCCGTTTCCATGGCGATGTGGAACTGGACCTCTTCGTCCAGCTCGCGCCTCTCCCGCCCTCGCCGGAAGACGGAGATCAGCACCTCCAGTCGACCCCTCAACCGATCCAGCATGCGTCCTCCGGAACGCGAGCAGGGCGAAGATGTCGCACCTGCCCGCGTCGCTCAGTACGCTACCGCCAGGATCCGCTCCACCGCGCCCGATGAACGACGCCACGCCGCCAGCTCACGATCCAGCTGCCGCTCCCCCGTCGCCGTCAGCTCGTAGTACCGCGCACGCCGGTTGTTCTCCGTCACACGCCACTCCGAGCGCACCCAGCCCTTCCGCTTCATTCGCTGAAGCGCCGGGTACAACGACCCCTGGTTCACCTGGAACACGTCCTTCGACATCTGCTGGATCCGCTCCGAGATGCCCCAGCCGTGCATGGCGCCCAGCGACAACACCTTCAGCACCAGCATCTCGAGCGTCCCCTGCAGCAGGTCCGACTTCTCCTGGTGCGGCACGGCCCCTCCTTTAGGTGATCTACAGTAATATGGCGGCTTTACTGTAGACGGTCAATAGGAGTGTGGGAGGGCGCGAGGGCAGAAGGGCAGGCGGGCCAAAGAGGGCAGGCGGGCCACGGAAGGCAGCCGCGCCACGGAGGGCAGCCGGGCCACGGAGGAGCCGGACGCTCCCCGTCTCCCCGGCGGGGTGGTGGTGGAGAGGTTGGGGTCGCCCCGTCAGCGTCCGGAAGCCGACCGGCGTCCAGACCAGAAACGGCAGTCGGCGCGCCTACTCCCCCGCGTCCGCCACAAGCTCCAGCTGGCCCTCGGGGTCGTGAGCGCGGGCCTCCTTGTCGCGGGCTTTTGCCTCGTCCTCGCGTTCCTTGGCGGCGCGGGAGACTTCCACCACCCTGTCGCCGGGTTCCAGCTTGACCAGAGCTTTGCCCTGGGTGTTGCGGCCCTGGACGGGGACGTCGCCGGCCTTGACGCGGGCGGCGGCGCCGCCCGCGGCGATGATCATGAGCTCGTCGCCGGGGAGCAGCTCCTTGGCGGTGACGACGGGGCCGGTGCGCTCGTTGATCTGGAGGGTGATGGTGCCGAGGCCGCCGCGTTTCTGGACGGGGTAATCGGCGATGGGGGTGCGCTTGCCGAAGCCCTGGGTGGTGACGGTGGCAAGAGTGGCGTCGCGGCGGACGACGACCATGCCGACGACCTTGTCGTCCTTGCGGAGCGAGATGCCCTTGACGCCCCGGGCGGTGCGGCCGACCTGGGGCACGTCGGTCTCGGGGAAGCGGATGGCGCGGCCCTGGCGCGTGACGACGACGACGTCGTTCGTCCCGTCGGACAGGCGCACGTCCAGTAGCGTGTCGTCCTTCCGCAGGCTGGCGGCGATGATGCCGCCGGCGCGGATGTTGGAGAACTGGTCCAGGGTGGTGCGTTTGACCAGGCCGCCCTTCGTCAGGAAGACGAGGGATCGCTGGTCGTCGTATTCGGAGATGGGCAGCAGGGCGGCGATGCCGGCGTCCTTCCGGAGTTCGAGGAGCTGGGCGAGGGACCGGCCGCGTGAGGCGCGGGAGCCCTCGGGCACATCGAGGACGGGCAGCTCGTGGGCCTGGCCATCGCGGGTGATGACCAGGAGCACGTCGTGGGTGTCGGCGATGAAGACGTGCTCGAGGAAGTCGTCGTACTTCTCCATGCCGGCGAGGGCCTTGCCGGAGGTGACGCGGCGGCGGTAGAGCTGGACGGGAATGCGCTTGATGTAGCCTTCGTGGGAGAGGGTGATGACGACGTCTTCCTGGGCGATCATGTCCTCGACGGAGAAGTCCGCGTCGCCCTTGACGATGGTGGTGCGGCGTGCGTCGCCGTACTTGTCGACGACCTCGTCCAGCTCGGCCAGCAGGAGCGCCATCTGCATCTCGTCGGAGGCGAGGAGGGCTTCCAGCTCCTTGATCTGGCGGCGCAGCTCGCGGAGCCAGTCCTTGAGCTCCTTCGTCTCCAGCTCGGTGAGCCGGTGCAGGCGCATATTGAGGATGGCGTCGGCCTGGCGCTGGGACAGGCGGAACCGTTTCATCAGCTGGGCGCCGGCGTCGTCGCGGTTCCTGGCGGCACGGATGATGGCGATGACGTCGTCGATGT
>JARRJS010000154.1:0-6592 GCA_037388885.1 Gemmatimonadota bacterium | reverse complement strand
CGGCCGGGTTCCCGCACGTGTACGCGGGCACGGCGCACGCCACGGACATCGGCATCGGGCGGCTCCAGGCCGAGGCCCTCTGGGGACACCTGGGCGAGTCGGCCTACTTCGACAGCGTCTCCACCGACAACCGGCGCCTGTTCGCCGGCGTCGTGTTCGCGCTGCAGCCGCGGGTGCTGGACGGGCTCACCCTGGGGTTCGCCCGGGCCTACCAGCGCACCATCCCCACCGCCGGCCTGTCCCTGTGGCACCAGTTCTTCGATCCGTACCGGAGCGTCGGCGTGAACTCGGGACCGGGGTCCGGCTACGAGGACGACCAGCTGGTCTCCGTGTTCGCGCGCTGGGCGTTCCCGGCCTCGGGCTTCGAGGCGTACCTGGAATACGCCCGCGAGGACCACTGGCACGACCTGCTGGACCTGGCCATGGAGCCCGACCATTCCCGGGCCTACACGGTCGGCTTCCAGAAGATCTACACGGACCTGCCGGGGCCGGGCCGGCGGCTGCGCATCGCGGGCGAGGTGACGAACCTGAACGCGTCGCCGACGTGGGAGAGCGGCCGCGGCGGCGCCATCAACTTCTACACCCACGGCCAGATCCACCAGGGCTACACGCACGACGGGCAGCTGCTTGGTGCGCCTATCGGCCCCGGTTCGGACTCGTGGTACCTGGGCGTGGACGTGCTGGGGCCCGCGGACCGGGTGCTGGGCGTCGCGTTGGAGCGGATCCGCTTCGACAACGACGTCTATTACCAGCGGCTGGCGGCGCAGTACGGCCATCGCGGCCACGACCTGGAGCTGACGGCGTCGGTGCACGGTGCGATGGACGTGGGCGGCCTGCAGCTGGTCGGGGAGCTGGGCTACAGCCACCGCTGGGACCGGGGGTTCGTGGGCATGCTGAACGGCACCAACCTGCCGCAGGACAACAACATCAGCCTGACGCTGGGCGCGGCCTGGCGGCCGCGCTGACGGCTACCGGAGCGGCTGGAGCACGCTGAGGTCCAGGTCCACCTCGAAGCCCTGGCGGATAACGGGCAGGCCCACCAGCACACGTCGTGTGCCGCGCTGTTCCGCGACGACGCCCTCCACGCCCTGGAACGGCCCGTTCGTCACCCGCACACGCTGGCCCTCGCGCACGAACGGCCGGGGCTCGGGCTCCAGGCCGGTCTCGACGAGCGCCTTCGTGAAGCGGCGCACGTTCTCCAGGTCCTCGTCGGGGATGGGTGCCGGGCGGCCGTCCATGCGCACGACGGTGCTGACGCCGGGCGTCGTCAGCACGTCGTGGACGTGCCGCCAGGCGAAGCGCGCGAACACGTAGCTGGGGAACAGGGGGAACGCCACGAGCTTGCGCCGGTCCTTCCACTGGCGCTCCCGCTGCACCAGGGGCAGGTAGCTATCGACACGCCGTTCGGCCAGCGCCCGTTCGACCCGCTTTTCATGGCGCGCCCGCGTGTAGCATGCATACCACCGGGGCTCGTCGTACAGCTCGGGGGGAATCGCGCGCCCGTTTTTCGGGTCGACCTCGAACATCGACTTCACCACCCTTCCGTGCGGGTAGTCCGGCAGCGGCCAAGCCCGGGTCCCGGCTTTGCCACGACCCACGATGACAAATGGATAACCGGACGCGCGGGTTCGGGCAAGTCGAAGTGCGACAGCAGGAAAGCTCAGCCGCCCGCCCGGGGCCGGGCACCGGCGTCGGCCGTGTCGTGTCCCTTCAAGGAAGCGAGTCCTTGCTCGACATGCCGGCGGTTGATGCGGGTGGCCTGCTCCACGTAACCGGCCAGCAGCGCCCCGTCACACGTCAGGTTGACCAGCCGCGGGAGGCCTTCGGTCGCCTCGAAGACGCGACGCAATGCATCAGGGGTGAACTGCACCCGATCCTGTGCGCCCGCCACCTTCAGCCGATGCTGAACGTAGCGCTCCAGCTCGTCCGGATCCAGGTTGGCCAGGGTACAGGACACCGACACGCGCCGGTCCAGCTGCGCCAGGGACGGCCGCCGGAGGTGCTCCCGCAGCTCGGGCTCTCCCACCAGGGCGATCTGAAGCAGCTTCTCGCCCTCCGCCTCCAGGCTCGACAGGGCTTCGACCTGCTCCAGGAATTCCGGAGCCAGTCGCTGCGCCTCGTCGAAGACCGCCACACACGTCAGGCCGTCCGTGCACCGGGCCCGCAGGAACCGGTGGAGGCGTTCCAGCAGCTCCTCCCTGGACGCGCCTTCCGGGTACGAGCCGCCGAACTCCGTCAGCAGCGCGCCGAGCATCTGCTCCACGTCCAGGAAGGGGTCGAAGATGAGAGCCGTGCGGTACCGGGTCGGATCCAGCTGCTCGAGGAGATCGCGGCACAGTGTCGTTTTGCCGCTGCCCACCGTGCCCATCAGCAGCAGGAGCCCCTGCCGCTGCTCCAGCCCGACCAACAGGCGCTCCAGCGTGCCGCGGTAGCGGTCCGAACGGTAGACGTACTTCGGGCTCGGGTTCAGCGAGAAGGGCTTCTCGCGCAGGCCGTAGAATTCCTCGTACAAGCCCCCGCCTCAGGCTGCGGGCGCCGGCCGATCAGGCATGCGTCACTCGCCCGCTCAGCCCGACGATGTGCTCGCCGTCCAGATCGGCCATGACGTTGCGCGTGTCGACGACCAGCGCGGCGTGCTCGGCCACGTACGCGTAATCGATGACACGGTGGTCGGTGGCCAGGAGCACGCAGTCGGCGGCTTCCAGCTCGGCGTCGGTCAGCTCGACACGGGTGAGGCGCAGACCCTCCGCCCGCAACTCCGCGACGTACGGGTCGTGGTACACCACGTCCGCGCCCTTCTCCTTCAGCAACTGGACGATGTCGATGGCCGGGCTTTCCCGGACATCGTCGATGTCGCGCTTGTACGCCACGCCCAGGACCAGGACGCGCGCGCCGGCCAGCGACTTGTGCAGGTGGTTGAGCGCGTCCTGCACCTTCATGACGACGTACGCAGGCATGTCCGCGTTGATCTCGCTGGCCAGCTCCACCAGGCGCATCCGGTACCGCAGCGTCTTCATCTTCCACGCCAGGTAATGGGGATCCAGCGGGATGCAGTGGCCGCCGATGCCGGGCCCGGGCACGAACTTCATGTAGCCGAACGGCTTCGTGGAGGCCGCGTCGATGACCTCCCAGATGTCGACGCCCAGCCGGTCCGCCGCCTGTGCCATCTCGTTGACCAGCGCGATGTTGATGGCCCGGAACGTGTTCTCCAGCAGCTTCGTCAGTTCGGCCGCCTCCGGCGAGCTCACCGGCACCACCGTGTCCATGATGCGCGAGTACAAGGCCACGCCCACCGCCTGGCAAGCGGGCGTGAGACCGCCGATCACCTTCGGCGTGTTCTGCACGTGCCAGTCCGGGTTGCCGGGATCTACCCGCTCCGGGCTGAAGCACAGGTGGAAGTCCTCCCCGGCCCGGAGCCCGCTCTTCTCCAGGATCGGCTGCATCAGCTCCCGCGTCGTGCCCGGGTACGTGGTGGATTCCAGGATCACCAGCTGACCGGCGCGCAGCGTGTCCCGCACCGCTTCCGTGGCCGCCACCACGAAGCTCACGTCCGGGTCCCGCGTCTTGGACAGGGGCGTCGGCACGCAGATGATCAACGCGTCGCACTCGCCCATCCGCGACAGCTCCGTGGTCGCCTCCATGAGGCCGCCGGACACGTGGCCCGACAGCTCCTCGTCCTTCACGTCCAGCACGTGCGACTTGCCCCCGTTCACCGCGTTCACCACGGCCGGGTTCAAATCGAAGCCCAGGACCCGGTACCCCGCGCGGCACGCGGTCATGGCCAGCGGCAACCCGACGTAGCCCAGCCCGATGATGCCGCAAACCGCTTCCTTCGACTCGATGCGCTCGAGCAACTCGCCATCCTGCGGCGTCAACGTCGCCTCCCTGTGTTCTGGTTGAGCGGCCGGTGCCGCGCGCCTTCAGCGCGCATCGGCCGCGCCACGATCGTACCATGCCGCCAGGGCCTGCACCAGTCCCGGCACCGTGTGCGGCTCCGCCTGCACCTGCACATCGAGCCCCAGCTCCCGCGCCGTATCGCCCGTGACAGGCCCGATCACCGCCACGCACGCCCCACCCACGTCGCCGCCCACCGTTTCCACGAAGTTGCGCACCGAGGACGACGACGTGAACGTCAGCACGTCGATCTCACCCGCCGCCAGCCACGATCGCATGGCCGCGGCACCCTCGGTGTCCGGCACCGTGCGGTAGGCCGCCACGTCGTCCACCAGCGCCCCCTCGGCACGCAGCCCGTCCGGCAATACGTCCCGCGCCTCCGCCGCCCGCGGCAGCAGGATACGGGCGCCGGCCACGGCACCCGTCGCCACCATCGCCTCCAGCAAACCCTCGCCCACGTGCTTCGCCGGCACCACCGACACCCGCGCACCGTGGGCTTCCACCGCCGCCGCCGTCGACGTGCCCACACACGCGATGCGCAACCCGCTCAACGCGGCCGCGTCCACGCCGGCACGCTGCAGCTCGTTCCAGAAGCGCGCCACACCGTTGGACGACGTCAGCACCAGCCAGTCGTACGACGCCAGATCGGCCACCGCGCGCCGCAACGGCTCCGGGTCCTCGGGCGCCACGATCCGGATCGTCGGGAACGCAACCACCTCCGCGCCCAGCGCTTCCAGCGCCTCGACGAACTCCGCCGCCTGGTGCCGCGCCCGGGTCACGACGACACGCTTGCCGGCCAACGGCTGGCGTTCAGTCATGCGGTCTCCGTTCCGTCGGACGCCATCCGCTCACCGCAGAGCACACAGAGGACGCCGAGGGCAGCGTTCATCGTTTCGCTAACACGGATCAGGGACATTCGTTTCACCACAGAGACGCAGAGGTCGCGGAGGGCATCCATCACGGCTGCGCCGACACGGATCTACAACGGTTTTCGCGGCTGGCGGGCTCGATGACGCGACTCGAAATCCGCAAAACCCTCCTGTCTGTCAGCCTCACGCGCACGTCCGCCCTCGGCGTTCTCTGCGTTCTCTGCGGTGGATACCACGAAAGGAGCCGGCGCTGGCAGCGCCGGCTCCCTTCCCGAACGGGCGGACCGAGCGGGCGGGCCATCGCCAACCGGTCCGCGCTGCGTTGCTCAGCCGGCCTTGCGGACCTTGCCGGCGGAGATGCAGCGCGTGCACACGCGGACCCGCTGGACCGAACCGTCCTCCGTGACGATCCGGACACGCTGCAGGTTCGGGTTCCACCGCCGCCTGGTCTTGTTGTTCGCGTGACTGACGTTGTTGCCGAATCGCGGCTTCTTGCCGCAGACGTAACATTCGCGCGCCATTTTATCGCCTTTCTACCGTTACTGCCCCTGGCCCGGGCCGCTGCTCTGGCCCGTGCCCCCGGCGCCCGACGACGGCCCGCCGGTGCCCGACGCCCCGCCGGTGCGCTGCACCTGACTCGCTTCGATGAACGCCGTCGCGAACTCCGCCTGCATCCGCTCGCCTTCACTCCCGATCGCGCCTGACTGCTGCCAGGCGTTGAGCACCGAGTCGCTCATGGCGATCACCCGGCCAAGCACGTTGTAGCGCGTGCCCGACTCCATGGCGAAATCGCCGCTGGCGGCGAGGGACGAATCCGCCTTCAGCAGGAACGGGACATTCGTCGGCATGTCCAGCCAGTAGGCCTGCGGCCCCATGCTGCTCTGCGCCTGGACGTTCTGAAGCTGGATCTCCTGGCCGACGTACTGGTCCGGGTGCAGCGAGAAGCTGTCCAGCGGGACGACCGGCGCAGCGGCTCCCTCGGGCGCCCCCTCCTCGTTCGTCTGCACCGTCACCTCGGTCGGCTTGCTCTCCAGACCGAGCCACGTCATGAACGCCGCAATGAGTATCAGCGACAGGATCATCCAGAGCCACCCGAGACTGCGCCGCGGCTTGCTGCGTTCGACTTGCTCCATGGGTTCTCTACTCCACGAGCTCGATGATGGCGAGATCGGCGGCGTCGCCGGCCCGATGCCCCACCTTGATCACCCGGGTGTACCCACCCGGCCGGTCCGCAAAGCGCGGTGCGATGTCTTCGAACAGCTTCGACAGCGCTGCCGGATCGTGAACCCTGCGAGCCACGAGCCGGCGGGCATGCAGATCCCCGCGCTTCGCCTTCGTGATAAGCGGCTCTGCGTATCCACGCAACTCCTTCGCCTTCGCCAGCGTCGTCTCGATCCGGCCGTGCAGGAACAACGACGTGGCCAGATTGCCGAGCATCGCGTTGCGGTGCTCCGCCGTCCGGTTCAGGTGCCGCCCCTTTTTGCGGTGCCTCATGCTACTGGTCCTCTTCTACCACGGCCGCGTCTTCGGCCGCAGCCTCGTCGATCAGATACAACTCGCCATCTTCACCCGCCTCCAGCTTCATGCCGAAGCGCAGGTCGTGCTCGCTCAGGAAATCACGGATCTCTTCCAGCGACTTGATGCCGAAATTCTCGATCCCGAGCATCTGCTCTTCCGTCCGCTGTACGAGGTCGGCGAGCGTGATGATGTTCTCCTTCTTGAGCGAGTTCACCGACCGGACCGACAGCTCCGCCAGATCCTCGATCGGCCGCTCGAACAGGTCCCGCAACGTGTGCGGCACGTGCACCGCGCCCGGCACCGGCGGCTGC
>JARRJS010000153.1:0-6670 GCA_037388885.1 Gemmatimonadota bacterium | reverse complement strand
CGGTCACCCGGCCAGGCAACGAAGACGACCACGAAGACGACGAGCCCATCCTCCCATTGCATCGTGCCGCAATCCCGTAGCATCATCTCCATATGCTCATTGAACTGCGCGTGGAGAACTTCGCCATCATCGAGCGGCTCTCGGTGCGACTGGAGCCGGGGCTGAACGCGCTCACGGGGGAGACGGGTGCGGGCAAGTCCATCATCGTGGACGCGCTGTCGCTACTCCTGGGGGAGCGGGCGTCGGCAGAGTCGGTGCGCACCGGTGCGGACCGGGCGGTGGTGGAGGGGGTGTTCGACGTGGCGGCGCGGCCGGACGTGCTGGCGTTGCTGGCGGAGCAGGGCATTGCGGACGAGAACGGCCTGTTGATCCTGCGGCGTGAGGTGGCGGTGGAGGGTCGCAACCGGGCGTGGGTGAACGGGTCGGCGACGACGGCCGGCTTCGTGGGGGAACTTGGTGGCCGGCTGGTGGACCTGCACGGCCAGCATGAACACCAGACGCTGCTGCGGCCGGAGGACCAGCGGGTGATCCTGGACGCGTACGGCGGCCATTCGGAGCTGGCGGAGGACGTCGCAGCCGCGTACGGTCGTGTGCGGGAGGCCGAGGACCGGCTGCAGGCGCTGGATCGGCGGCGCCGCGAGATCGAGCAGCGTGCGGACTTCCTGCGGTTCCAGGCGGACGAGATCGAGAAAGCGGCGTTGCGGGCGGGCGAGGACGAGCGGCTGGAGGAGGAGGCGAACCGGCTGGAGCATTCGGAAGATCTGGCGCGGCTGTCGGAGACGCTGCACGGAGGTCTGTACGCGAACGAGTCGTCGGTGATCGAGCAGCTGGGCCGCCTGCGGCGGGACCTGGAGCAGCTGCTGCGCATCGACCCGTCGCAGGGGAGCGCCCGGGAGCTGGCGGACAGCGCGTACTACGCCCTGGAGGAGCTCGGCCGCCAGATGGGCGATTACGCTGCGGGCGTGGAGCACGACCCGGCGCGGTTGGAGGAGATCCGGCGTCGCCAGGACCTGATCTTCCGGCTGAAGACGAAATACGGCGAGACGATCGAAGAGATCGTGGAGACGGGCCGCCGCGCGCGCGAAGAGCTGGACACGCTGGACGGCGCGTCGTTCGAGAGGCGACGGCTGGAAGAGGAGGTGACGCAGACCCGCGAGGCGTTGCACACCCTGGCGGCCGAGCTGAGCGAGAAGCGGCGTGACGCGGCGGAGCGCCTGGCAGCGGACGTGATGGACGTGTTGCCGGAGGTCGGCCTGGCCGCCGGGCGCTTCGAGGTCCGCCTGGACGACGACGATGGCATCACGGCCCATGGCGCGGAGCGCGCCACGTTCCTGGTCGCGTTGAACGTGGGACTGGACGCGCGGCCGCTGGCGCGGGTCGCGTCGGGCGGCGAGCTGTCGCGTGTCATGCTGGCGCTGAAGACCATCCTCGCGCGCGTCGACCGGGTGCCGACCCTGGTGTTCGACGAGATCGATGTGGGCATCGGCGGGCGCGTGGGCGTGCAGATCGGCGCCAAGCTGCGCCAGGTGGCGGCGCATCACCAGGTGTTCGTCATCACACACCTGCCGCAGATCGCGGCCCGCGCGCACCACCACGTGCTGGTGGAGAAGATGGAGCACGAGGGCACGACGCTCACGCGCCTGACGGAGCTGGAAGCGGAGGAGCGCGTGCGCGAGCTGGCCCGCATGTTGGGTGGGGACCCGGAGAGCGCCACGAGCATCCAGCATGCCCGGGAGCTGCTGGGAACGTAACGCCGGTGTCCGGTCCGGCGCCGCTTGTCATTGCTTGTGCCGGTCGTGCCGGGAAGATCCGTACGAGTGAGAGGAGGTAGCCATGTCCTTCCGGATCCGTCGCGTCGACTACTACTACCATATGGTGGAGGACCAGCCGGGAGAGGCTTACAAGCTGCTCTCCAGCCTGGCAGGCATGGGCATCAACCTGCTGGCATTCACCGCTGTGCCCATGGGGCCGGCACGGACCCAGCTGAGCCTGTTCCCGGAGGATGCGCCCGGCTTCGTCGAGGCGGCTCGGAAGGCCGGCATGCAGATCGACGGGCCGCACCGTGCCCTGCTGGTGCAGGGCGATGACGAGCTGGGCGCCCTGGCGGGCATTCACGAGAAGTTGTACCGCGCCCACGTAAACGTGTATGCGTCCAATTCCGTGAGTGACGGCCGGGGCAATTACGGGTACCTGGTCTACGTGCGGCCCGAGGACTACCAGCGGGCGGCCGAAGCACTGGCGGTCTGAGCCGTCGTGGAAGCGTGGAGCGTGGAGCGTGGAAACGTGGCGCGCGGAGCGCTGCGTCGGAGGGTTAGAAGGCGTAGCGTAGCCGGAGCAGGGCCACGGTACCGAGCTCCGGCGCGCCCACGAATTCCCGGTGCAGGTGGTTCAGGACGTTCTGTACGCTGAGCGACAGCTCGGCGTTGCGGAAGGGCAGGCGCGCGGCGGCATCCAGGTCCAGCAGCGTGTACGCGGCGATGTCGCCGATGAAGGCGCCGGAGTTCATGGGGAACGCACCCACGTAGCGTACACGCGCCTGTGCCTGGAGCCCGCGTAGCTCATCCCGGTACCGGACCGTCGCCGCGCCCTTGTCCCGGGGCGCGTTCAGCGGCACGTCGCTCAGCCCGCCGATCTTCTGTTTGGGGAAGAAGTTGTCGCTCACGTGCGAGTAATCCAGCTGCACCGAGATCCGATCGGTCAACAGCGCGTCCACGGTGACATCACTGCCCCACAGGTCCACCTTCCCGAAGTTCCGGAACGTCAGGTACATGTTGGGCCCGTTCACTAGCGGGTTGTCCCAGTTCACCACACCCAGCGGCACGCCCGTGAGCCCGGAGCCCGGCACGCCGGCGATTGCGTTCGCCACCAGCAGAGCCATCGTTGGATCGGAGATGTAGTTGCGGAGGTACGCCGCCAGGCTGGTCGCGTCGAAGAACACGGCGGGCGTCTCGACGATGAGCGGGCCGATAAAGTCCGTCTTGCGGGTGTAGTACAGGTCCACCGCCAGCAGCAGTCGCTGGTTCAGGATGCCCTTGTAGCCGGCCTCGAGCGTGCTGGTGATGGTGGGCCGGAGCGGGTCGACGGGTCGTAGAGCGGCCGGCGACACGTCCCGGAAGGTGAGCGTGGCCTGGTCGAACGTACGGAACACGGTGCCCACGTCGCCGGGGCCGGGCGCCGGGATGCCGGCGGCGGCGATGTCGAACCCGGTGGCCGCCAGCAAGGGCCCCCGCACCAGCGCCACGACGCTGTCCCACACCGCCAGATCCTGGCTGGCGAAGCCCGCGTTCGCCGGCACGAAGTCCGTGGGCGTCACGAAGGGTGAGCGCATGCAGTAGTCGTCCAGGCCCTCCGAGCAGTCGCGCCGGAAGGTGAGTCCATCCGACGGCACGCCCAGGGCGCGAATCTGGAAGCGCCCATCGGCGAGGTCGGCGGCCTTGATGTCCAGGAACAGGTCGCTGGGCGTGGGCGTGGAGAAGGCGCGGTTGTACGTCAGCCGGAAGCTCTGCGTGGGCGTCGGTCGCAGCACCACGCCCAGTCGCGGCGACAGAACGGAACCGGGCAGCCGGCTGTGGTGGTCCAGACGCAGGGCGGCTACCAGGTCCACGAGCGGCGTGATGTGGGTCTCCGATTGCACGTAGCCACCCAGCTCCAGGATGTCGTCGTGGCTCTCGTTGCGCCCGTCGATGGTGCCGCCGGTGCGCGGGTTGGTCCACAACGCGTCGAGCCCGTACGTGAAGCTCTGGCGCGGCCCCAGGTCGAGTCCGTCCTGCACCTGGCCGACCAGCATGCGGGAATGGTCCACCACCGGCTCGCCCGTTCGCAGCAGGTAGCTGTGGCCGGCGTCCGTCGTGTTCAGGTACACCTGGGCGAACAGGCGTCCGCTCCGGAAACGGGTTTGGTAGTACCGGTAGCCCCAGCGTCGCGCCTGGGCGGCGCCCAGCGGCGTCAGCTGCACACCATTGCCCAGGTCGCTCAACCCGCCGGAGAAGATGAGCTCCGCGTCATCCCCCGGCCGGTAGTCGACGCGTGCGTCGCCGGACCAGCGCTGCACCGCGAACGACCGCCGCGCCACGTTCAGCGTGTCCGCCACCGCCGCCCGCTGCGCCGGGCTCACGCCGGCCAGGATCAGGGAGCGCGTGGAGTCTTCGAAGCTGTCGAAGTGCTGCCAGTCGCCGCCCGTCAGCACCTGGCCCGACACCCTGTAGGCCCAGTGGCGGGACAGCACACCCGCCGTGCGGAACGTGCCCTGGAGGATCCCCCGGCCGTCGGCGGGCGCTGGCAGGTCGGTGGTCCGCTTGCGCGTGCAGGCGCCCGCCGTCGTCCGCTCCGGGCATGATGCGGCGCGCGCCCCGGCCGCCAGGCTCACCTCGGTGCCGGGCGAGTCGAACGGCGACTTCGTCACGATCTGCAGCACGCCGTCTGCGCTGTTGGGTCCGTAGAGCGCCGACGCCGGGCCCAGCACCAGCTCCATGCGGTCGATGTCGGGAGAGGAGGGCGGGATCAGGTAGAACGCGTTCAGACGCAGGGACGGCACCGCCGCGATGCGGTGGTCGACAAGGGTCAGCAGCGAGCCCGAGAAGATGTTGTTGAAGCCCCGGGCCACCACGTCGCTGGTCACCAGCCCGGCGCTTGCCACGTCCAGGCCCGCCTCCCCCCGCAGGTAGTCCACCGGGCTGACGGCCGGCTGCGCCTGGATGTCGCCGGACCGCACCGTCTGCACATGGGCCGGCGCTGCCAGCGCCTTCTCCTTCCGTCGCGACGCGGTCACCACCAGCGGGTTCAGCTGGAACGTCGATGGTTCCAGCACCACGTCGAGCGTGCGCACTGCGCCCGACGTCACGCGCACGTCGGCGACGCGGCGAGCCACGTAGCCGACCGCGGAGACGGCTATCGTGTACGTACCGGGTGCGACCTGGAGACGATAACGCCCGTCGGCGTTCGTCTCGGCCGCGGCCGTGCCGCCCGCCCCGCGCGCTTCCACGGTGGCGTAACGGATGCCCCCGCCGGTGGTGGTGTCCTTGACCACCCCCGTGATCACGCCGCGCGCCTGCTGCGCGGCCGCGGGTCGCGCCGGGCAGAGCGCCGCGAGGCACAACAGACACACCAGCAGCGCCGTCGTTCGCGTCATGGCCCCACGTGTTGATTCAGCTCGTCCGGATTCGCGCTACGACGCACGCGCCGAAACGCTGCGTCCAGTATATTCCCCGACCGGACCGAGGAGCAACGAGCCCGTAGCCCGCGAGACGACGTGAAGATCCTGTTCGCAACGCCGGAAGCGACACCGTACTTCAAAACCGGAGGCCTGGGCAATGTGGCCCGCGCACTGCCCGACGCCCTGGCCGCGCGGGGCCACGACGTCCGCCTCATCCTCCCGTTCTACCGGGCGGTGCGCCAGGCCGAACTGCAGCTGCATGCGGCGGGCATGGCGTCCGTGCCCTGGTCGGGCAGGCGGCTGCGGGTCCGGTTCCTGGCCCACGAGCCCGCCAACGGCGCCCGTACGCTGTTCGTGGAGCAGGACGGCTTTTTCGACCTGGACGACCCCTACGGCTGGCCCGAGAACGACCGGGCTGCCCCGGGTCGCCGGTTCGCGTTCTTTTGCCGCGCCGTGCTCGAGCGCGCACGACGCTGGGGCGCCGACGTCGTCCACCTGAACGACTGGCAGACCGGCTGGGTGCCGGTGTACGGCCTGCTGGACGACGACCGGCCGGCGACGGTCTTCGCCATCCACAACCTGGGCTACCAGGGCAACTTCGCACCGTCGATCCTCGCCGATGTGGGCCTGCCTCACGACCTGCTCCGCACGGAGAACGGCGTGGAGTTCTACGGCACGGCGTCGTTCATGAAGGGCGCCCTGGCGCTCAGCGACCGGCTGGTGACCGTGTCGCCCACCTACGCCCGGGAGATCCAGCGGCCCGAGGCCGGGGCAGGCATGGACGGCATGTTGCGCTTCCGCAGGCGGGACCTGCGCGGCATCCTCAACGGCGTGGACGCCCGCCGCTGGGACCCCGCCACCGATCCCCACATTGCCGCGCACTACGACGCCGACCGGCCGGCAGGGAAGGAGGCCTGCCGCACGGCACTGCTGGCCGAGCTGGGCTTCCACGGCGACGCCCCCCTCATCGCCATGGTCACACGCCTGGCGCACCAGAAGGGCATCGACCTCGTGCTCGACGCCCTCGACCGCATCCTCACCCTCGACGTCCGCCTGGCCATCCTCGGCGACGGCGGCCCCGAGTACCAGGATGCCCTGACGGAACGGGCAGCAGAGCACGACGGACGCCTCCGCACCTTCTTCGCCTTCGATGAGCCCCTCGCCCACCGCCTCTACGCCGGCGCCGACTTCCTCCTCATGCCTTCGGTCTACGAGCCCTGCGGACTGGGTCAGATGATCGCCCAGCGCTACGGCACAGTGCCCGTCGTCCGAAGGACCGGCGGCCTCGCCGATACCGTGAACGACGGCGACACCGGCTTCGATTTCGTGAGGTTCACGCCAGACGCCTTGCTGGCCGCACTGCGCCGGGCACGGAAAGCCTGGAATGGGGAAGGCTGGCAGGAGATGCAGTCGCGCTGCATGAAGCTGGATCGGTCCTGGGACCGGGCGGCGGGGGGGTATGAAGAGGTGTACAGGGCGGCCATCGGGGATGGCGGGCCTCGGGAGAAAGGCGCTGGT
>JARRJS010000152.1:0-6698 GCA_037388885.1 Gemmatimonadota bacterium | reverse complement strand
ACGACCTGGCGCCGCCGGTCCGCGAATGGGCTGCAACGCTGACGGCGGAGGAGCGCACGACGGTGGTCGAGGGCGTGAAGGGCTCCACCGAGGAGACCACCACGGGCGTGATCCGCCTGAAGGCCATGGCCAAGGAAGGCGTGCTCCAGTTCCCCGTCATCGCCGTGAACGACTCCTATACGAAGCACCTGTTCGACAACCGCTACGGCACGGGCCAGAGCACGCTCGACGGCATCCTGCGCGCGACGAACGTGCTGCTTGCCGGATCCGTCGTCGTGGTTGCAGGGTATGGGTGGTGCGGCCGGGGCGTGGCCAACCGGGCTCGGGGCGCCGGTGCTTCGGTGATCGTCACGGAGATCGACCCGGTCAAGGCGCTGGAAGCGGCGATGGACGGGTTCCGCGTGATGCCGATGGAGAAGGCGGTGGCGGAAGGCGACGTGTTCGTGACGCTTACCGGCGACATCCACGTGATCCGGCCGGAGCACTTCCGGGCCATGAAGGACGGAGCCATCGTGGCCAACGCGGGCCACTTCAACGTGGAGCTGGACCTGGACGGGTTGGGGAGTATCGCCGAGGGCGAGCCGCGGGACGTGCGCGACTTCGTGGAAGAGTACCGGCTGGCCGACCGGCGGATCTTCGTGCTGGGCGAAGGCCGGCTGATCAATCTGGCGGCGGCCGAGGGCCATCCGGCGGCGGTCATGGACATGAGCTTCGCGAACCAGGCACTCGCCGCGGAGCACCTCGCGCACAACGGGGATGGTCTGGACCGGCAGGTGCACCGCGTGCCGGAGGAGCTGGACCGGGAGATCGCCCGCCTCAAGCTGGCCGGCATGGGCATCGATATCGATGAGTTGACGGAGGAACAGAAGCACTACCTTTCCTCCTGGGAATCGGGCACATAGCGGGAAGACGCAGGGCGCAGCCTCATGAGCATGATCCAAGTCACTGTCCAGAGTCTCGGCCTGGATCGCAGGTCGAATACGCCGGTGGTCATTCTGCAGGAGCGGGACGGTACCCGTAACCTGCCCATCTGGATCGGGCCCGGCGAGGCGAGTGCGATCGCCATGGAGCTGGCGGGCATGAAGTTCTCCCGCCCGCTGACGCACGACCTGTTCGTGTCGGCGATCGGCGGCCTGGGAGGCGCCCTGCACCGGGTGAACATCACGCGCGTCGTGGAGAACACCTACTACGCCGAGCTGATCATCCGCCGCGACGGCGAGTTTTTCAGTGTGGACGCCCGACCCTCGGACTCCATCGCCATCGCGTTGCGCATGGGGGCGGACATCTACACGGCCGACGACCTGCTGGAGCACACGCCGGTGGAGATCGCCGAGGTGTCGGAGTTCGACGACGAGCCGATGGCCGCCTCGGACGAAGAGGAAGAGCAGCGGCCGCCGGAGGACCTGAAGGAGTACCTGCGGCGGCTGAACCCGGAAGACTTCGGTCGTTTCACACCATGACACGGACACAAATGTTGCGAGCCAGTCTGCTGCGGAGCGCCCTGCTGGCCCTGGGCTCCGCGCTGGTGCTGGGCCAGGGCGCCAGTGCCCAGAGCGGCGTGCTGCACGGCCGCGTGATGGGCGCGAACGGGCCCGTCCCTGACCTGCCCGTGGCGTTGCACCGCGTCAATCCGGATGGCAGCGGCTCGATGCTGGACCAGACGGTGACGGACTCCACCGGCCGGTTCCAGTTCCAGGTGACCATGAGCGGCGACAGCGCGGTCTACTTCGCCGCCACGCGCATGGACGACAACCTGTTTGTCGGCCCGGCCATGAAGAGCGCGTTGCCCGCCGGGGAGTACGTCATCGACGTGGGCCCGAACGCCGAGGCCATCCCCATGGGTGCCGCGGGCGGCGGGAACGCACCGGTCGCCGGCGAGCTCGCCTCCGGCCCGGAAGCCGGCGGTGGCGGCGGCTACGGCTATGGCTGGCTGGGCCTGCTGGCCCTGGTCGTGGTCGGGGCGGCCATCGGTGTCATCACCTGGTCCCGGCGTCCACGGCTGTCGGTGGCGGAGCAGCAACGCTCGCGGCTGGTGCGCCTGGCGTCCCTCGAAGAGGAGTACGCCGACCGCGATGACCTGGACTCGGCGGAACGCGCCCGCTACGAGGAACAGCGGACCGGGTTGCGCGACGAGCTGCTGGGTCGCTGACGTGCGAGCGGTGACACCATGCCCCTCGTCACCACCGAAGCCATCATCCTCCAGGCCTTTCCCTACAGCGACACCAGCAAGATCCTGCGCCTGCTGACCCGCACCCACGGCGTGCGCTCGGCCATCGCCCGCGGTGCGCTGCGGCCCCGCAGCCGCTACGGCGGCGTGCTGGAGCCGTTCACCAAGGGCACGGCCACGTTCTACCTGAAAGACGGGCGCGACCTCCACACCCTCAGCGGCTTCGAGCTCATCCGCCCGCGCCAGGAGCTGGGCCGCGATCTGCTCCGTTTCGGCGCCGCCAGCCTGCTGGCCGAGATCCTCATCCGCACGGCCAGTGAGGAATCCGACCCGTCCCTGTACGCGCACGTGGACCAGGCTCTGGGCTTGCTGGCGGACTCGCCGGAAGAAGCGGTGCAGGGCGTGGCCCTCGCCCGCCTGTGGGCGCTGGTCGGCCAGCTCGGCTTCACGCCCGCGCTGGACGATTGCCTGGTGTGCGGTCGGGTGGTGGGCCCCGACGAGGACGTGTTCTTCGACTATGCGGCCGGGGGCGTCCACTGCGGCGACTGTGGCGGCGGCGACGCGGGTCGCGTGGTCCCCGCTGCGGCACGCCGCACCCTCCTGGCGTACTGCGCCGGCGAGCCGGTGGAGCCGGGCGACGGCGCCGCGGCGCACTGGCAGCTCCTGACCCGGTTCCTGGGCTACCACCTGGCCGACCTGGGCTCCCTGCGCTCGCTCCGGTTCCTGGCGGACGCGATGGACGAAGCCTGATGCGCAGGCTCGTGCTGGGCACCGCGGGCCACATCGACCACGGCAAGACGGCGCTCGTGCGTGCCCTCACGGGAACCGACACGGATCGCCTGCCGGAGGAGAAGCAGCGCGGCATCACCATCGACCTCGGCTTCGCCCGGCTGGACGGCGCGGGCGAGGCGGAGGTGGCCATCGTGGACGTGCCGGGCCACGAGCACTTTATCCGCAACATGCTGGCGGGGGCCAGCGGCATCGATTTCGTGCTGGTCGTGGTGGCCGCCGACGAAGGCGTCATGCCCCAGACCCGCGAACACGTCGCCATCGCGGAGCTGCTGGGCATGCGCCACGCCGTGGTGGCGTTGACCAAGACGGACCTCGTGGACGAGGCCTGGCTGGAGCTGGCCCGGGACGACGTCCGCACCTACCTGGACGGCACGGGCTTCGCCGGGGCGCCCGTCGTCGCGGTCTCCGCCGTGGACGGCAGCGGGCTGGACGAGCTGCGCGCCGCCCTGGCGGATGGCCTGGCCCGGGTCGTCACGCGCAACGACGAAGACGCGTTCCGCCTGCCGGTGGACCGCGTGTTCACCGTGAAGGGCACCGGCACTGTGGTCACGGGCTCCGTATGGAGCGGCCGGGCCACGAACGACGCGACGCTGCGCCTGTTGCCGGTGGGTCGCACCGTCCGCGTGCGCGGCCTGCAGCGGCACGGCGAGCCGGTGGGGGAGGTGAGCGCGGGCACGCGCGCGGCGCTGGCCCTGGCGGGCATCGATCGCGACGATGCGCGGCGCGGCGACGTGCTCGTGGATGACGCGCCGTGGCCCGTCGTGCGCCGCATCACGGCCCGGCTGCGCGTCATCCGCGACACGGACTGGGAGATCGGCCAGCGGCAGCGTGTGCGCCTGCACCTGGGCACCGCGGAGGTGATGGCGCGCGTCGTGCTCCTGGACCGGCCACACCTGGCGGCGGGCCAGAGCGGCTGGGTACAGCTGCGCCTGGAGAGGCCGCTGGTAGCCCGGGCGGGTGACCGGTTCGTGCTGCGCTCCTACTCGCCCGTGACCACGATCGGCGGCGGCCACGTCGTGGAGCTGGCGGAGAAGCAGGCGGGGGCGGGGGCGGGGGCGTACCTGGACACGCTGCTGGCGGGGTCCGTCGCGGACGCGGTGGTTGCGCGTGTGACGGCTGCCGGCCTGGCGGGCATCGACCGCCGGCGGTTGCCGTTCGAGGTGGTGGCGACGGCGACGACGGTGGCCGACACGCTGCCGGCCCTGGACGATGTCGTCGTGGTGGGGGAGCGGGTGTTCGCGGTTGTGGTGCTCGCAGACCTGGCGTCGCGATTCCGGGAGGCCGTGGCCGCGCATCACGCGGCCCAGCCGCTCCAGCCCGGCATGCCGGTGGCCGCGCTGCGGGCCGTGGGCCGGTCGGCGGACGCCGGCGTGGTGGAGCATGTACTGGACGAACTCGTACGGGACGGCCGGCTGCGGCGCGACGGCCAGTATGTGGCGGAGGCGTCGTTCCGACCGACGTTGACGGAAGAGCAGGAGCATGTGCGGAAAAGGCTCCTGGCCACATTCGAACAGGCCGGCCTGACCCCGCCGGCCCGCGCAGAGCTGCCCGCCGACGTGGGCCGGCGCCCGGACCTGGACGCACTGCTGGCCATGCTCCAGACGGACGGCGCCCTCGTCGCGCTCAAGCCCGATCTGTTCTTCGCCCGCTCCGCCCTGGCGCACGCCGCCGACCAGGTGCGCCGTCGACTCGCCGGCCGGGACGGCCTGGGCCCCGCGGACTTCCGTCCGGTACTGCCCGTGTCCCGGAAGTACCTGATCCCGCTCCTGGAACACCTGGATGCCACGGGCGTGACGGTGCGGCGCGGCGACGCGCGCAGCGTGCCCGGCACCTGAAGCGCCAACGCAAAGTATCGTGCTTGATTCCGGGCTCTCCGATGCGTATCATGAGTCGACGGTCTGTTCCCGGACACGGTTCCCCCAGGGAGGGCGATCGAACCTCAGCTACTGCACAGAGTGTCGGACTGTGCGGAGGTGACCATGAGACGCCTCTGTCGCGTCGGTGTCATCCTCCTTGCGCTTGGATGGGTCCCTGTGGCGCTGGCAGGCCAGGCCGCGGGAGTTGATGCGCCGCCGCACGCTCAGAACCCCGGATTCGAGCTTCACCAGAACTATCCGAATCCGTTCAATCCGTCGACGCGAATCCCCTTCACGCTCTACCCGGCGCTATTCGACGGAAACAGGCCGGTGGTGGTAACAGCCAGGATCTACAACGTGCTGCAGCAGCTCGTGGCGATCCCTACGGCACTGAACCACCCGGCGGGCAACGTGCCGCTGGACCAGTTGGAGTACACGACGCCCGGCGACAAAGAGGCGTACTGGGACGGACTGGATCAGAACGGCCGCAAGGTACCGACCGGCATCTACTACCTGCAGTTCATCGTGAACGGGCACCGGGCCGTGCGGAAGATGGTCATGCGGTGAGCTCGACCCGACAGGCCGGATCAGAAGACGCCGCGCTCCAAGCGGGGCCCGGCGCTTCTCGCTGGCACGGTGGGGTGGTCGGATCGCCGCCCGTGTTCCTTCAGTCCATCACGTAGATGAAGCGGCCGCAGTTCTCGCAGTGCAGCAGCTGCTCCTGTCCCGGGCCGGCCGCATCGCTGGCGACCGACGTGGGGATGGAGACGAAGCAGCCGTAGCAGATTCCGCTGATGGCCGGCACGACGACACGCTGGAGACCCTTCGAGATCCGCATGTAACGGCTGCGCACCGCCGGCTGCAGCTGCTGTTCCAGTTCGCTGATCCGGTCGTCCAGCAGCGCCACCGCTTCGTCCGCGTCGAGGTGGAACTCCTCCTCCTGCACCTTGCGCTCGCCCGTGGCGCCCGCGAGCTCGTCACGCTGCGCCTTCAGGTCCTGGATCTGAAGCAGGATCTCCAGTTGGTTGTGAAGGGCTGCCATGACGTCAAACGGCCTTCTCTTCGAGAAGCTTCAGGAACTTTTCGGGTGTCTCGATGTCGGCGAGCCGGTTCGGGATGTCTGATTCCTTGGCGAATTGCGCGATCTTGCCCAGCACGGGCAGGTACTGGTTGCTCACCTCCAGCGGCGGCGCCACGATCAGGAAGAAGTAGTGCACCGGCTCGTTGTCGATCGCCTTGAAGTCGACGCCCGCCGGCTTGCGGCCGAACGCCACCCGCAGGCGATTGACCACCAGCGAGCGGCAGTGAGGACTCGCAATGCCGCGGCCGATGCCCGTGGAACCCAGGTTCTCTCGCCGCTTCAACATCTTGAACAGGATGCCCTCACTCTTGTCGTCCAGCGCAAGCAGCGAGATGAGCTCCTTCAGGATGTCGTCCTTCGTCTCGCCCTGGAGCTCCAGGGACACGACCTCTTTATTGAAAAATTCCCGCAGGACCATAGGAATCCTCCGCCTTCGTCATTTATGCGCAATTATTCGCGGATGCGTGGATAATAGGCGGGCCTCCGTCAGGTGTCAAAACGCCCGAGGCGCGCGATTGAAGGCTTTCGGAGGCCCGGTTACATTGTCGCATCATGGATGTGTTTTCGAGGATCTTCCGCGACGGCTTCGTGCCGCTGTTCCTGGCGCCGCAGGCAGGCGTCAGCGAGTCGCCGTTCCGGCGGTTGTGCCGGCGGTTCGGCGCCGACGTCGTCGTAAGCGAGTTCGTGAGCGCGGAGGGGATCCGCCGGGGCAACGAGCGCACGAGGGAGTACCTGCGGTTCGATGAAACGGAGCGCCCCATCGGCGTGCAGATCTTCGGATCCGACCCGCGTGCCATGGCGG
>JARRJS010000151.1:0-6713 GCA_037388885.1 Gemmatimonadota bacterium | reverse complement strand
ACCACGTCGTCCTTCGGGCAGTAGTACTGCATCTTCACCCGCGAGCCGCACTCCTTGTGGATCCAGTTGAAGGAGATCGATGCCGACGAGTCGCTCGACGAGTACAGCTTCACCGGCACCGAGACCAGCCCGAACGAGAGCGTCGCCGACCCTATCGCGCGCGCACTCATACCTGGCAATCCTTTCGCCTCGAGTCACCTCGAGCGGACATGCGCCGGCGACCCCCCGCCGCCGGCTCATCTTCGTCTGTGGGTCGTCGGGAATTGTACGGGGCAATGCGCCCTATATACATCGCCCTGCTGGCCTTCGCAATGAAAGAATCGAGCCGTGGCCCCGAGGACCAGCGCACGGACCGGGCGCGCAACGCGTGGCCGGCTCGTCCACCGGCCCTGGATCAACGCACGCCCCGCAGGATCAGCCCCTGGTTACCGGAAACGAGGACGGCGCCGTCAGGTGGGCAGCCTCCGACAGGCCCGCTTCTTCGCGGGTCATTGCATAATGTTTCGGCTGCGGGCGCCGGGAACGTAAGCCCCCGGGTCCGCGTTTTTCCACTGGACGCACATGTTGTAGACGCGCACATCTGCCCCTATCCTTTGCACATGTCCCCATCGGATTCCCTCGGTCCATACCGGAAGAAACGGTCGTTCGAGCGCACGGCGGAGCCGGCGGGCGGCATGCAGCCGGCCGATGATGCGACGGCAGCAGGCGCCGGTCCCGCGCGCACGTTCGTCGTGCAGAAGCACTCGGCGCGCAACCTCCATTATGACTTCCGGCTGGAGCTCGGCGGCGTGCTGAAGTCGTGGGCGGTGCCGAAGGGTCCGTCGTACGACCCGTCGGACAAGCGGTTCGCCGCGCACGTGGAGGACCACCCGCTGGAGTATGCGGACTTCGAGGGGGTGATCCCGGCGGGCAACTATGGTGCGGGGCCCGTCGTCGTCTGGGACCGGGGGACGTGGCTGGCACTGGAGGACCCCGAGGAGGGGCTGGAGAAGGGCAAGCTGTTGTTCCAGCTGCGGGGCGCGAAGCTGGTGGGCCGCTGGACACTGGTGCGCATGAAGACGGACAAGGACTGGCTGCTCATCAAGGAGCGGGACGCGCGGGCGCACTCGCCCGGCACGGACTTCGACGAACGCTCCATCTACTCGGGCCTGACCGTGGAGGAGCTGGGTGAAGGTGTGGACCGGGCGGCGCCCATCGTGGAGGCGCTGGACGATCTGGACGCGCCGCGCCGCGTGGTACGGGCCCGGGACGTGAAGGTGATGCTGGCGGAGAGTCGGGATACGGCGTTTTCGCGCGAGGGCTGGGTGTTTGAGCTGAAGTACGACGGCTACCGCGTCGTCGCGGCCCGGCAGGGCGGGGAGGCGATCCTGCTCAGCCGCAACGGCAATGAGCTCACGGACACGTTCCCGGAGCTGGCGACGGTGCTCCGCGCGCTGCCGTACGACAGTGTCGTGCTGGACGGCGAGGTGGTGGTGCACGACGAGCGGGGGATGCCGAGCTTTCAACGACTCCAGCGCCGCGGCCAGCTGCGGCGCGCTCTTGACATCCGACGCATGGCGGTGCGGTTGCCGGCCACGCTCTATGCATTCGACCTGCTGGCGTTCGAGGGCTATGACGTGCGGCCGCTGCCGCTACTGGAGCGGAAGCGCCTGCTGCCCGACGTGCTGCCGGCGCCGGGTCCGCTGCGCTACTCGGAGCACATCCCGGAGCGGGGCGAGGCACTGTTCGCGCAGGTGGAACGGATGGGGCTGGAAGGCATCGTGGCCAAGAAAGCCGACGCCCGTTACCGGGGCGGTCGCTCCCGGAATTGGGTCAAGGTGCGCTCGGAACGTGCGGACGACTTCGTCGTCGTGGGCTACACCCGGCCTGGCGGCACGCGTGCCGGCTTCGGCGCCTTGCACCTGGCCGCCTACGACGACGGCGACCTGGTCTTCGCCGGCAGCGTGGGCACCGGTTTCGCGGAGAAGCAGATCCGCCAGGCCAAGAAGCGGCTGGATGCGCACCGCCGCGAGACGCCTGCGGCCCGTGGCGCGCCGGAGGGTGCAGAGCACACCTGGGTCGAGCCGGAGACAGTGGTGGAGGTGCGCTATCTGGAGGTCACAGACGACGGCCTGCTACGCCAGCCAGTCTTCCTGCGCTTCCGCGACGACAAGCGCCCGGAAGAGTGCCGGCTCCCCGTAAGCCGGCACACGCCCGCGACCGATGCCGCTCCCGGGAACCGAAACGTGGCCGGAGGTGCGGCCTTCGCCGCGACCGAGTTCGACTCGGGCAACGTAGCCTCGCCAGCCGCTGGACGGCCCGCCGCGAACGCAGCCCCCGCCCGCTCGAACTCGAATTCGAATTCGAACTCGAAGGGAGGGCGTCGGCCGGAGAAGGCTGTCCGCTTCACGAACCTGGACAAGGTCTTCTGGCCGGAGGGCTACACGAAGGGCGACCTGGTGCACTACTACGCCACTGCAGCCGAGTGGATGCTGCCCTACCTGCGGGACCGGCCGCTCGTGCAGACGCGCTACCCCGACGGCATCGGGGGCAAGTCGTTCTTCCAGAAGGACGCGCCGGAGTGGGCTCCCGACTGGGTGCGCACCGAGACGTTGTACAGCGAGGGTTCGGAGCGGGACCTCCGCTACTTCGTGTGCGACGACGTGGAGTCGCTGCTGTACATCGCGAACGGGGCGTCCATCCCGATCCATGTGTGGTCCAGCCGGGTCGGGTCGCTGGAGCGGCCCGACTGGGCCATCCTGGACCTGGACCCCAAGGATGCGCCGTTCGAATACGTCGTCGACGTGGCGCGCCTTCTCAAGGAGGTCTGCGACGATATCGAGCTGCCGTGCTTCATCAAGACCAGCGGCTCGTCAGGGCTGCACGTGTTGCTGCCCACGGGTCGCCGGCTCACGCACGAGCAGGCGCGTCAATTGGCGGAGCTGCTGGCGCGCGTCGTCGTCGCCGAGCTGCCGGATCGTGCCACAATCGCCCGGACGGTGTCGAAGCGGGAGGGGCGGGTATACGTCGACTACCTGCAGAACGGGTGGGGCAAGCTGCTGGCAGCGCCGTTCAGTGCGCGTCCGGTCCCCGGCGCCAGGGTGTCCACGCCGCTGCGCTGGCACGAGGTGACGCCCGCCCTGGACATCCGTCGGTTTACCATCAAGAGCGTTCCGCGCCGCATGGCCCAGTTGAAGGAAGACCCGCTGCGGGGTGTGCTGGAGGGGGAGCCCGATATTGTTTCGGCGTTGGGGAGGTTGGAAGGTTGGGGCGGGGTCGGACGGCCCGGCCGGTGAGGGGGAGACGGGGGCAGAGGGAGACGGGGAGAGGGCGAAGACGGTGGAGAGGTTGGGGTTGGCACATGGCGTGCAGCGGGGGGAGGGGTCGGCTTCGAAATCTCTGCCAGGTCGTTGCTGCAATGTCCAATGGGAAGGGGTTCTCACCGGGCGCCGTCCAGGCGCTGTTTGTGTTCGCGGTTTTGCTCGCGGTCCCGACGGCGGCGCGGGCGCAGGACCCGTCGGGGCACTGGGACGGACAGGTGGAGCTGCCCAGCGGTCCGCTGGAGGTACACCTGGACCTGAAGCACACGGACGCGGGCTGGAGCGGCACCATCTTGATGCCGACGGAGAGCGACCGCAGCATGCCCGTCAACGGTGTGAAGGTGTCGGGCCGGCACGTGTCGTTCGGGGTCGCGGTGCAGGGTGGCCCTCGCTTCGATGGCACGCTGGGGAAGAAGGGCACGCGGTTGGATGGCACGTTCAAGCAGGCGGGGTTCGATTACACCTTCAGGCTCGTGCGTGCGAAGAGCGGTGGGGGGTGAGCGGAGTTTCGGGCCGGGAGAGAGACGGGGAGCCGGGGAGGTGGGGAGAGCGGGAGATGGGGGGCGGGAAACGGGGAGAAAGGCGACAGCGTGATAGAGGGACGGGGCGCGACCGCAATGACGCGCCCCGTCTTCCTACATCAGTTGCGCTCGTGAGCCTCGATGCTGACGGGCAGGCTCTGGGGCGACGTCGTGCCGTGGGGCTCGCGGTGCACCTGGGGGCCGTGGCGTCGCAGATGATCGCTCACCCAGCGCTGGACGCCGTCGAGGTACGTGTAGACGACGGGCGTCACGTAGAGCGTGATGAATTGCGCGAACGCCAGCCCGCCCACGACGGCCAGGCCCAGGGGGCGGCGCGATTCCGCGCCGGCTCCCAGGCCGATGGCGATGGGCAGGGTGGCCATGAGTGCCGACATGGTGGTCATCATGATGGGCCGGAAGCGGATGCTGCAGGCCTGCATGATGGCTTCTTCCGGGCCCTTGCCTTCGCGCCGCTCCGCGTCCAGGGCGAAGTCGATCATCATGATGCCGTTCTTCTTCACCAGGCCCACCAGCATGATGATGCCTACGAAGGCGTACACGCTCAGGTCGGTATGGAACACGAGCAGTGTGAGTAGCGCCCCGAACGCAGCGAAGGGCAGACCCGACAGGATGGTGAGCGGGTGGATGAAGCTCTCGTACAGGATGCCCAGCACCACGTAGATGACGAAGATCGCCATGATCAGGAGCAGGAACAGACCCTTCTGCGTGTCCTGAAACGCCTGTGCGGTGCCGGAGAAGTTCGTGGTGGTGTTGGCCGGCAGCACCTGGGCGGCGTCCGTCCGCACCGTCTTCACGGCTGTCCCCAGCGAAACGCCGGGTGGCAGGTCGAACGACACGGTGACGGACGGCATCTGGCCCGAGTGGTTCACCGTGACGGGGCCGACGCCGCGCGTCAGCGTGGCCACGGAGCTGAGGGGGACCAGGTTGCCCTTGCTGGAGCGGATGTAGAGCATGCCCAGCGCGGACGGGTCCAGCTGGTACTTGGGAAGCAGCTCCATCACCACCCAGTACTCGTTGTTGGGCGTGTAGATGGTCGAGACCTGGCGTGACCCGTACGCGTCGTACAGTGCCGTCTCGATCTGCTGCGCCGTCACGCCCAGCGAGGACGCCCGCTCCCGGTCGATCTGCACGTTCACCTGCGGGTTGCCGATCTGTACGTCGCTGGCCACGTCCCGCAGGATGGGCTCCTGGTTCAGCCGCTTCTCCAGCGTGGCCGCCCCGCTGTACAGCGCGTTGATGTCGGGGCCCTGAAGCGTGAACTGGTACAGGCTCTTGGTGCTGCGCCCGCCAATGCGGATGGGCGGCGGGTTCTGGAGGAACACGCGCAGCCCCGGGATGCCGTTCAGCTTGCGTCCCAGCTCCTGCATGACCTGCTCGACGCCCAGGCGCTGGTTGCGCGGCTTCAGGTGCATGAACATGCGTCCCTGGTTGCCGCCGCCCACGAAGGACATGAAGTCCTGGACGTTCGGGTCTTTCTGGATGATGGCCGCGGCCTGCTCCTGGTGCTTCACCATGTTGTCGAAGGAGATGCCCTCGGCGGCCTGCGTGCCTACGGAGACGCGGCCCGCGTCCTCACTGGGCAGGAAGCCCTTGGGCACCACGACGAACAGGAACACGGTGCTGGCCAGGACCAGGGCGGAGAAGGCCATCGTGGCGCGCTTGTGCCGCATGACCACTTCCAGGCTGCGTTCGTATCCGTGCAGGGCCCGGTCATACACGCGCTCCGACGCGGCGTACAGCCTGCCGTGTTTCGCGCCGCGCTGCGGCCGCAGGAACCGACTGGCCAGCATGGGCGTGAGCGTCAGCGAGACGAAGCCGGAGACCAGGATGGCCACACCGATGGTCACGGCGAACTCGTGGAACAGCTTGCCGATGATGCCGCCCATGAACAGCACCGGGATGAACACGGCGGTCAGGGACAACGTCATGGACACGATGGTGAAGCCGATCTCCCGGGCACCGTCCAGGGCCGCCTGCAGCTTCGGCTTCCCCATCTCCAGGTGGCGGACGATGTTCTCCAGCATGACGATGGCGTCGTCCACCACGAAGCCCACGGCAAGGGTCAGCGCCATGAGGGACAGGTTGTCCAGGCTGTAGCCCAGCAGGTACATGACCGAGAACGTGCCCACGACGGACATGGGCAGCGCCAGGCTCGGGATGACCGTGGCGGACAGGTTCCTGAGGAACAGGAAGATCACCATCACGACCAGGGCCAGCGTCAGCAGCAGCGTGAACTTGACGTCGTTCACCGACTCCTGGATGGAGTCGGAGCGGTCGTAGAGCTTGTGCAGCTGCACGCCCGCCGGGATCTCCGAGCGGAGCTGTGCGATCCGGGCGTTCACGTCACGGGCGACCTGGACGGTGTTGGTGCCCGGCTGACGCTGGATGGCCAGCACGACGGCGCGGGTGCCGTCGAACCAGCTGGCACTCCGGTTGTTCTGCACGCTGTCGAGCACCTTGCCCACGTCGCTCAGGTGCACCGGCGCGCCGTTGCGGTAGGTCACCACCAGCTGGCGGAAGGCCGCCGCGTCGTGCAGCTGGCCGCTTGCTTGCACCGTGGTGGCGCGGTCGGGGCCCCACAGCACGCCCGACGGCAGGTTCACGTTGCCGGAGCCGATGGCCGATGCCACCTCGTCGATGCCGATGCCGCGGCTGGCCAGCGCCCTCGGGTCCAGCTGCACGCGCACGGCGTACTTCTGCGCGCCGAATACCGACACCTCCGCAACGCCCGGCACGGTGGAGATGCGCTGGGCCAGGATCGTCTCCGCATACTCGTCCAGCGCCGACAGCGGCATCACGTCGGTGGTGAGCGCTTCGAACAGGATGGGCGAGTTGGCGGGATTCACCTTCCGGTACGACGGCGGCTGCATCC
>JARRJS010000150.1:0-9343 GCA_037388885.1 Gemmatimonadota bacterium | reverse complement strand
GCGTCCCGTTGGCGAACGCGTCCTTGTACCGGCTGTCGTCGCCGATGAGCTTCGCGACGTTCCGGATGGTCATCGTTTTGATGGCCACGCCGTCCGGGTTCACGATGTCGGAGGCGCTGTCGATGGCCCAGGTGCCCCTGGGCCCGGCAGCGGCGTAGGAGTCCACCACGGCATCGTCGTCCGGCGAGGCGATGGGCCGGGCGGCCGGAGAGCTCAGGCGGCGCGCGAAGAACTGGTTGAAGGTGTGCCAGTTGGACGGGTCCTCGTACCACCCGTTCTGCAGGCCGAACGCGGGATCGCCCTGGACCAGCCTGGTGTCCTCCGCGTTCCACGACGCATCCGAGTCCAGGTACCTGCGCCAGGAGTTGTTGAAGGTGGTCAGCCACGTCGCGAAGGGTGGGTAGTACTGCAGCGTGGGCCGGTACAGGCCCTTGCCCTCCAGCTCGGGCAGCGGTTGGTCGAGGACGAAATAGAATGCCGTGAACGCCGCGAAGATGTTGTCGACGGGCGTGGCCGGGTCGCCCTGCACCAGGTCCCAGGGCAGGCTCGTTTCCGCTCGTTTCGTGTAGGCGAGGAACTGGTCGACCGACTGCACCGGATTGCTCACCGTGTCGGGGTTGAGCGCCGCGGCCAGGGCGATGGACTTGGCCAGCATGGCCTCCAGGGCCGGGTCGTTCCTGAATTTCTCCCTCAACGCCCGGGTGGCCGTGGCCTCGCCCTGTTGGGTGTCCACCGGTGCGCCCTGCCCCCGGCCACCGGAGCAGGCGGAGACGATGAGGACGGGCAGCACCAGGCCGCGGGTGACGGCAGTGCGGAGGAGTCGGGTCATGGCCTCGCGCCTCGAGATCTGCTGGGGATGGGGTCCCTCGACGCCTCGTAACCTGCAGGGAGCGTACGCCGAGGAAATCACAATGTGGACCCGCACGGTCTCTGGCAAGTCAGACCTGCCGCTGGACAGCTCACGTCGTCACCGCTCATCCAGCGGAAGCACTCGGCGTCAGATAGACCTGCACGAGCAGCAATGTATCCATGTAGGCGTGCGCGAGAATGAGCACCCAGAGATTCCGCTTGACCCACAGGTACGACGCCGCGAGCGCCGCGCCCATGAACGTTGTCTGGACGATCCCGATCACGCCCCAGGCGAAATGCGCCATGCCGAAGACGACGGCACTGATCACCAGCGCCGTGCCCCACGCCGCCTTCGTACCGCTGCCCATCTCCGCGAGTCGGGTCATGAGAAAGCCCCGGTAGATCACTTCCTCGCCGAACGATGACACCGGATACACCATGGCCAGGGCCAGGAGCAGCATCGGAAGGTTGCCCTGCAGGTATGCGTAGCCGCTGGTGTCCGCGCTCGCGGGGGCGGCCGCGAACCTCGTCATCAGCACGGATGCGACCACGAAGGCGCCGACGCCAGCGATCAGGACGACGATGGACTGGACGACCGACCGGACAAGCGCGCGCATGCCGCCGAAGCGGAAGGAAAGCCCGAGGTGTTCCCAGGTCTGTCCCCGGACCCGGAGGCCGATCCATATCGAGAAGAGCATGGCGACGTTGGCCACCCACACCACGAATTGCCGGGCGAACATATCGTCTCCCACCAGGCTCCACCCGGCGAATATGACCACGAAGGCCACCAGGAACACGAGCAGGATCTGGACGACGTTGGCAGTCCGGTTCACCGCTGCTGCAGCCCCGGCTTTCCGGCGGCGATCCAGCGCTCGAGCATCTGATGCTGTTCCTGCACCGCATCCCTCGTGAATCGGGGCGCACCCGTGGAGTCCAGGATGACGGCGAGCGCTTCAGGATGCGTCGCTCTCACCCAGGCCCGGAACGGCTCACTGTGGCGGTTCAGTTCCGCAATGCTCGTGTCTCTTTTCCACGCCTCCTTGAGAGTCACCATGCCATTGCGGAACACGTACCTGACATGGTGCACGAGCGAGTCCGGGCCATAGGCACGCGTGGCATCGTTTCGCTCGATCAGCGTGCACTCCACGGTGTCGCCACGGACGACGACGTCGCGGGCCTGCAACGTCGTGTGGTTGATGAGGTCGGCATAGTGCAGGGACATCGCCTGGTCCCTGCCGTTCAGCGTCCAGGGGCCCAATCGCCACACGATGTCGTTCGCGGTCATGGCCCCGATCGTCTCGAGGTCATGATCGTTGCTCGCTGCCAGGAAGCGGTCGAAAAGCTTCCGCGAGGAAGGCGCTCCGTTTGCGCATGCCGCGCAGGTCAGCATTGCGAGCAGAAGGGCGCCTGCGCCTCGAGATCCTGTCCGCATGATGGTCCTCCCCTTCGACGAGGTCCGTGACGCGCTGTGCCCCGATCGATCTCGCCTCGTTAGCCCTCGCTCACCACGGGTCGACTGCATGTCGCGCCGGATCCGTCTCGGCGAACACGATCTGGTGACCGTCCAAATCGCGCACGATGAACATGTCCATCCAAGCGGTCTCTATAATCTCTCCCGGTTTTCCGCCTCGCCGTTCGACTCTGGAGCGCTGTTCCCCCACGTCACGGACACGGAAGTAGAGTCGTTGATGTCCCACCCAGCTTCGCTGTTCCTCGGTCTGAGGATTGTGCAGGCCGAACTTCGAACCGCCCGCGGTCATCTCGGCGTAGTATGGCTCGCCATCCAGATTGGTGTATCCCAGGAATCCAAACCCGAGGACATCTCGAAAGAACGGGGCGCTCCTCTGGACGTCCGCAACGTACAACACCGGCTTGATCTGTCCCGTGAACTGGCCGGCTTCTTCACCGTTGGGGGCGGCCCGTGTACCGGCGCAGCTCAGGAGCGTAAGAACCGCCGCCGTCGATATACACAACGCTTTCAATGGTCTCATCGCTTTCTCCAGTTGACCGCCCACATGACCGCTGGAGTTCGCGCCGCGTGAGGCTGGTCTCCGATCTCGGCACGACGCGCCACAATCTCACCATACGTCACCACTCCGCCACTCCACCGCGATGTCTCCCTGGACGTCGAGAGGCGGACCGGCCCGTGTGGGCAGCACGAGCACATCCCCCTCCTCGTCGGCGGTCCGGGTGAGACTCTCACCTTCCCGACACCAGGTCGCGCCACGCCACCGTACCCATCCAACCCTTTCATAGAAGTCGGGGTCACCGGACAGGGCGCCCAGCTCGAAGTGTGCTTGAATGAATGCGGCAACCGCACCCATGATGGCGGTCGCCAGTCCTCTCCCCTGGAATTCCGGCCGTGTGGCGACGGCCTCGACGTAGCCGCCAGGTCCGCGGAGTCCGCCTCCTCGATGGTACGGTCGTTTCCAGGCATCAGTGTTGCTGGTGGAGTAGCGCGAAAAACACACCGAGTTGGAACAGGACATGGAACCAGTGGAACCGAAGGGATTCCCTGGCCAGATCCAGTCCCCATCGCTCATGACCCTGGTCTGCTCGGTCGAGCCCCAGCAGGATGACGCGGGCAGCGGCAGCACGATAACGAGCCAGACGTCAGCACCATGCTCCAGTGGAGCGCATCTGGACAGGACGGCGTGAGCGTTCCTTACGGTGCCCTTCCGGACCCCTCCCGTTGTTTCCCTGCGACTCGGGCCATCGGGCCCGGCGTGCTCTCTTCTCCGATCTCAGCGGTGATCTTCCCCGAGTCGTCGAACCGGTAGAACGTAATCCCTCCCCACGCCTGCTCCTCACCCGCAGCCGGCCCGCCCGGTGACTCGGAACCCACAAAGCGAGCGCGGAAGCTCCACACCAGCACGACGTTGTCTCCGTCAGCAAGACTCTCGTGAACGGTGAGCCTTCCCTCCTTCCATCGGCTACAGAAGCCCTCGGCAAAACTCCGGACCGCTGGCCGACCTCTGAGGGCGGGCGTGTGATATAGCTGTTCGAAGATCGGGTAGCTCAACACCACGCTGTCGGCAGCCAGCGCATCCACCACCGACGGATCGCAGCCGTACACTCCCCGCATGAAGCGCTGGACCTGGCTCAGCCGGCCAGGTCCGCGGATGATCCGGTCCTGCTCAGTCGGCATCCCGCGCATCGCCGAGATACGCCAGGTGTCGCCCTTGCGAACCACCACCCAGGTGCCGCGCGCCTTTCTGGATTTCAGCGTTTCACCCTGTGCGTTCCGACCCCCGGTCGTCGTGGCGACGTTGAGCACCGCGACAGCCGGCGTGATGAGTCTCATCCTGTGGATGTCGATTGCCACCCGGCGTTCCGGTTCCTGCCGTGCGAAATAGTCGCGCCACGACCCCTGAATCGCCTCCCATCCGATCGCGACGGGGTCACTGCCCATGATCACGTCCGCATCCTGCGTGAAGAACGTGGCGAGAGCCGACGGATCGTGTTGGTTCCACGTCGTCCGATACGCTTCGACCAGCGCGCGTACGGCTGCGGAATCATCAGACGTCTGGGCTGCTGCGGCGCAAGGAAGCCCCGTCATGAGGACACTCACAGCGACCATGGTCGCGGGTAGCTTCACACTGCCGAAGAACCGGCGGATTCCTGAAGACCTTGGCGGAGATGCGTTCATATGCTCCCTCGCTTGTCATTGAATCGTATCCAGGCTCGGCGGTTCGGAAAATCAAACGTGAACACAGCGAATTCAACGAAACGCACATCGAGCACGCCTTCGTGGATCATGTCCTTGGCCTGAACGGGCAAGGTCAGTCTGCCGGCCTTCCCGAAATCGAAGGTGAGTTCTCCGTTTTCGCCGGGCGCCGGTGCCGCGTCCGTGTCGGCGAGTTCCTGCCAGGTGGACGGCCGCAGGAAATTGCCGGCCAGGTCCCCGGAATCGAGCAGCATATAGATGGCGTCTGCCGCCGTGTTCACACGCAGGAAGACGTCCAGGCCGCGTCCGTCCATCTCATTGAAGAAATTGACGTCCAGCGGTGTCATGGTTGCTGTGCGAGCGCGTAGCGATTCGTCCGATTCGACAATGATCCGGTTGTTGGCCAGATCCAGGGTAATTGCGTGGTTCTTGAACGTTTGCAGACTTATTATCCCGTATAGCGGCGGCAATTCCTTCGGCAACAGAGCAGAGATTTCGGATTTGCCGGCTTCCGTTTCGAGACGCATGCCGTCGATGACCAATTCGACGCGGCCGCATTTCGGCATGTCGAGGCGTTCACCGCTCATCCGGAAGCCGGTCAACATGCCGCGCGACCTGCAGCCGGCCGCCGTAGCAATCGATGGATCGATGGAGGTGTAACCGCCACCGGTGTCGAACAGGAAATCGCGTTTGCTACCGTTGACCGTCACCTGCACCTTGCGGAGTTTTCCGAAATACTCTTGCAGGGTGATTTGCGCGATGGGCGCTTGAGACGGCGAGACCGGGGCTGGCGCGGAAGCGACCGTTCCGGCGAGGATCATTGTGGCGAGTATCAGTTGGCGCATGATATCCTTTCACCAGTTCGGGTTTGGTCCTCACAACGACCGGCCACAGCCCAGTGCCCCCGGCCGCGGCGCCTTGACGGATGCGGCCGCCAGCCGGTATGGTAGCGCAACCATGCCTTTCCTTCGCTTTGCCCGTCTTTCGGCCACCCTCGGCTGCGGCGCCCTGCTGTGCGCCTGTGCCGCCGGTGAGGCCGGCTCGCCGCCGCAGACGCGCATCCCGGTGGTCGACCGCACCGGCCGGCAGACCGCGACCACGACGCTGACACGCGAGGCCGACCGTTCGTCCGTGGTGGTGACCGGCACGCCCGCCGACGTGTGGCCGGCCCTCGTGGCGTGGTACGACAAGGCCGGGCTCCCCGTCAATGATGCCAACGCCGGGTCGCACGTCCTGCGCACCGACGGCGCGCGCCTGCGGCGCATCGCCGGCCAGCCCGTCTCCCGCTTCTTCCATTGCGCTGGCACCGCGTACGGCAACAGTGCCGGCAGCGGCGAGGTGTACGTCACGGTGTTCAGCCAACTCTTGCCGGCCGGTGGCGACAGCACCGAGCTGCGGCTTCGGGTGGAGGCCGTGGCCGTCACCCCGCGAGGCACGCGCGCGCCCTGCTCCAGCACGGGACGCCTGGAGCGCCTCACCTACGAGGCCGTGGGCAAGCCGTCCACGGGAGGTTGACCACCTGTCGCGCTGCGATGAAGCAGATCGATTTCTTCATCCCACCCCCCGTTTTTCTTGATGGGCCGGCGTTCCGAAGCTCCGGCGCACCCCGAGAGTTATGAGCAGGAGGCCCGGCATCTGGATCAGATGGAAGATGCCGTTGTGATCCAGCGGCCATATCAGCGTCACCGTCCAGTCAGTCTGCTGTGCGATAGCCGCGCACAGCGTCACCGACACGCCAGCCGCTACGAAAACCGCGCCGGGGTGGTGCCGGGCGGCGAGCTGTGAGTAGACGACCAGCGCAAACGCTATCGCGACCGATTCGTAGGCGACGAAAACCAGGAACACGCCCTCCGCAGCCAACGTGATCCCGTAAAACCCGAGGCCGGCGATGATCGCGAGAGGAAGGGCACGTCTGGCGACGGGTGGGCCCCAACGGTCGTACATCGCAGCCACGGCGATCAAACCCAGCATCAAGCCAAGTGAGAGAAAAAGCGGCTGCCATAACCGGTGTCGCAGGCCTTCGCTGATGTCAAACCCGTGGGTCAATGCCCCCAGGGCGGACGCGACAACGAGCAAACCGAAGGCCCCCAGCCAGAGCCTGATCTTGTAGCGGTCCGTGGACAGGCTCCCCCATAACATGATAGCGCACGCGATCGTCTCGAGACCCAGCAGGGCATCCGTGGCCCCCGTCGTCACTTCCGTGATCAGCGGATTCAACGTCAGATCCCGTTTACGCGTTGACGTACCACCCTTGGTTTGCCCGACGACCTTCATTTGTACATAAGGAAGACCTCGGATATACCGATTTTCTTTAAAAAAGAGATAATGCCTTACCTTGAGAAAGTCGGATTTGCTTCAGCTGCTGGGAGCGCCAGGCGGCGTAGTTGAAGGCCTGGAGCTGGGCGTCCATGCTGGCGTCGTCCGGCAGGCGGATCACATCGGCATCCGGACTGCCGCTACCGCCCGTGCCGCCGGCGGCGCACGCCACCTCGATGGTCATGGGCGAGTAGATGGAGCTGGTCACGATGGTGGCCAGCATGTTGAGGAAGGAGTGGTACGTCTCGACCCGCGCCACACCGTTGGGGCACTTGGACGCCGTCTCGACCGTCTCGATGGGTACGAGCCCGGCCACGAAGGACGTGGCCCATGGGATCTCGATGGTCTGACCGGACGGCTGCCTGCCGGTATCCACGATGGTGTGGTAGCAGGCGCCAAGACCTAAGGCGAGGGCGAGGGTGCAGGACACCAGGACACGTCGCATGGAACCTCCCGTTCGGCTGGGGATGGAGCGGGCACTGCCCGCGGGGTAAGCGAACGAAGATGCATGCAGCGAGAAGCGAAACGACCACCGCGGCGCCTCAACGGCTGCCGCGGCGTTCCAAGCTAGTTGCGGGTCGACGACGGTGCAATGACGACGATGTCGCCTCAGGCGTCGTCGTCCCGGGGCCGGGTCTCCGGCGGCAGCGTGCCCGGCGCCTCCGGGGACTGCAGGGGGCTGCGCTCCACCAGCTCCTCCAGGAACAGCTGGCGGTCCTCCAGTCGTTCCATCCGTTCGGCGAGCGTGTTCACCGTGTCGCGCAACGCCCGGGCGTCCGTGGACTGCAGGGAGCCCTGGCGCTTGTCGTTCACCCACAGCTCCAGCGCGGCGCCCAGCCGCCGCGTCAGGGGGAACAGCAGGATGCCACCCACGACGACGATTGTGAGGAGCAGTGCGAGCAACATGCCCGCCATTGCAGTTGGATCCATGGCCGTGCCCGAGCTTCAACGATGAGAGCGAGTTAGGAGTCTGATAAGTAGAAGGATCTGCCATCGACCGGTCGCCCGCAAGGCCGGCTTCCGCGGGCTGCCGGCAATGGACCCGGGAATTTTCCGGCATGGCACGTTATATTGTGACTGGAACCTGAGGCACCAGGCTCCGGTATGTAACATCTGGAGGAAAGGCCCTCCCCCCAATTGGAGGCCTGTTATGCGAAAGATAATCCTACCGCTCATCGCCGCCGTCTCCGTTGCAGGCTGTTACCACTACCAGGCGCCTGCGCCGACGGGGCCCGCCGCAGCACACGACACGTGGTACGGCCAGAACGCGCCGATGCAGGCCTCCATCTGGTTCAACGACTTCACCGGCGACATGACGATCGACGTGAGCCAGCCGGCGTACACGACCGTGTTCCTGATCCGGCCGGGCATGGGCGCCAGCATGGTGTACCCTCGGTATCGGGATGGCGCGAATCGCGTCACGCAGGGCAGCCACCGCCTGTACGCGTACGAAACCGGGTTCGGCGGTTACGGCTGGCAGAATCCCTTCTCCCGATGGGGCTTCAGCTCGTTCGGCTACCCTTACGGGGGCTACGGGTACGGCTTCGGCTATCCGTACGGGTTCGGCGGTTACGGGTACGGCTACCGTTACGGGGGCTACGGGCACGGCTACCCGTTTGGCTACGGCTACCCGTACGGGTACGGGTTCGGCGGCTACGGGTACTACGGCTACAACTCCTGGGCAGCGCTGAACATGTCGCGGCCCATGTACTTGGTGCTGGTGGCATCGAGCGAGCCGCTGCGCACGGACGAGTTCTTGTACGGCCAGCAGACCATGAGTATGCGCTTCGCAAGCTACAATTTGGCGCAGACCGTCAACGCCATCACGGATGACGTCGTGCTGTTCCCGGAATACGCGAACTGGACGACGGCCACCGAGGTCGTCTGGCCGCAGGCGCCGCCGCTGCCGTTCTACCGCTCGTCGTACGCGGTGCTGCTACGTCCGCAGCTGAACCCGTTCACGCCCGAGAGGCCGACGTTCGCGGCGCCCGGGGCGTGGCGGGCGCACCCGCCAGAAATGCCGCGGATGCCCGGTGACACGCTCCGGCGTGTCGCTCCGTCGGGCGGGCCGGGAACGCCCGTACCGCTGAATCCCGCGGAGCCCGGGCGGATCGGCAAGCCTGACCCGCTGAAGCCAGAGGTGCCGTCCGTGCCGGTCAAGCCGGTGGACGGAAGCCCAAAGGCGCCGCCACTCCTGCCGGAGCCTCGGACGCGAACACCGCGTGACGCGCAACCGCGGGTCGGCGTGCCTGCGGTGCCTCGCAGCCTGGCACCCACGCCGCCGCCCGGGCGGGTGACCGCACCCAGCCAGCCGCCCGAGGAGCGTCCCACGGCCCGGCGACCGGCAACGTCGCGACCGGCGAGCCCGCCGCCCGCAATGAACCCCGGGCATTCGTCAACGCATAGAGCGTCGCCGGCAAGCGCGCCGCGCGCAAGCCGTCCGCGGTCGACGCCGGCGGCCAGGCCGGCGCCGCGCCCGGCGGCCAGACCGGCGCCGCGCCCGGCGGCCAG
>JARRJS010000149.1:0-6936 GCA_037388885.1 Gemmatimonadota bacterium | reverse complement strand
GTGACCGTGTGCCCCCCGGCGCGCAATGCTGCCGTCAGTGTGCGGCCGATCATGCCGCTGGCTGCTGTCATGGCGATCCGGGCCATTTCACCCCCCCACAATGGCGCGCAGGAGATAGGCCACGCCAAACGCCACGTAGTTGCCGGCCGCGTAGCCCAGCAGGCCGGCGACGATGCCGGGCAGCACGAGGGCCGGCCAGTCCCGGGCGACGGCCAGGGCGACGGCGCTGGCCGGTCCGCCGACGGCGGCCTGGGACGCGACGGACGTCGTGCCCACGTCGACGCGCGCCGCGCGGCCACCCAGGTACGTCAGCGCGCCGTGGATCAGCACGACCGTCGCCGTGAACAGGAACACGTCGGGCCCCACTTTCAGCATCTCGGCGATGCGCGAGTAGATGCCGATGATGGCGAAGAACATGTGCAGGGCCAGGGTGCCCAGCTGCATGGCGCCCTTCAGGTTGGCGACGGCCGGCACGTGCCCCACGATGAGCGCGAACGTGGTCAGCCACAACACCGACGGCACCGACGGCACCAGCCTCGCCATCCCGTTGGCCGCCAGGATCAGCGCGAACGCCAGCGTGAACAGGATGGAGATGTCCAGGATGCGGAGCGGGACTTCGGCAAAGAACGGGTGCTCCTGGGGCGCCGCCTGCGGCGGCTCCTGATCGCGGATCGCGGATCGCGGATCGCGGTCGTCCGCGATGGGTGCCACGTTCGCGGCGTCCGTTGCACGCTCGGTGGCGTAACCTGTGCTCGGGGCCTGGGCCGCCGCGTCCCGGGCGCCGGCCGGGTTGGCGGCCCGGTCGGTGTTGGCGGCGTCCGGGGACGTTTTCGCGGCGCGCGTCACGGGCGTCTCCCGGTCTGCGATCCGCGATCCGCGATCCGCGATCCGCGTTGCCGATGACCCGGGATTCACGCCGCGAGGCTGCGCCGTCCGGTCGTCGATCACATGCTGCGGCACCGGCCGCGGGTAGTACTTCCCGATCCACAGCGGCAGCACGATGGTGGCGCCCATCCAGATGGCGGTCATGACGGCGTCGGACGCGTTGGCGGCGGCGAACGTCTCGGCCGGGATACCCAGGGCGCGGCCCACGGCGACGAAGTTCAGGCTGCCGCCGGAGTAGGTCCCGGTCATGGCGCCGGCCAGCTTCCAGGCGTTGTGGCCCAGGCCGCGGTGGAATACGAGCGTGGCCGTGATGGCGCCGATGGCCGTGGCGGCGACCGCGATGCCGAACGCCGCCAGCATGAGCGGGCCCGCCGCCTTCAGATCGCGCAGGTCCACCGCGAACAGCAGCCAGACGATGGCCAGCGACGTCACTGGCCCCGTCACCGCGGCGTACACGGGCGACGTCAGCGGCACGAGCCCCAGGTTGGACACGACGGCGCCGATGCCGATGATGAGCAGCCCGGCCCCCACCTTCGCCGCCCAGTCGTAGCGGCGGTCCAGCCAGAAGCCCAGCGCGGTGATGCCGGCGATGATGGCGGCGAGAGCGATGGGATCGGAGATCAATGTCGGGTTCGGGTTCGAGTTCGAATTCGAATTCGAATTCGAAAATCGGCCCGCGGCCGTTTCCGGATTCGGGGGCGTGTCGTCTTCGTCTTCGGGGTCGTCTTCGTCTTCGTTCCGGGCCGCGTTCGTCGTCGTGGCAGGTTGCCGGGATGCGACTGGCCTCGTCTCGCTATGTCCCGGACACCTCGTCGCGCGGGCGTTCCCGGGCTGCGACTTCGTTCGTCTCCCTGTCCTGCCGTTATCTCAATTTCGCCGCGTCTCTTCGGCTCACGACTCCCGCCCTCTCCCTGCCTCCCCGTCTCCCCGTCAACGTCCAGGCGGATGACGCGGCCGAAAGCCCACCCGTCTCCAGGCCGACGACCGAGGATCACGCCACGTACCTCGCCAGGCGGACGAACCGAAATCGCGCCCTCAACGGTCCCGTTCCAGGACCGGCTGGTGATCGCCACCATGTCTCGCGCGCTCGCCCGTTCCGCGGTCCTTCCTCGCCGCGCCATACTCGTTCCTGAGGTATTCCAGCATCCCGGTCCGCCGTTTGAACAGGCGCTTTGGCTCGCGGGGGGCGTGGCTGTCCAAGGCGTAGGCGGCCAGCAGGGGCAGGGCGACCGTCGTGTCGAGGTAGCAGACGACGGCGTCGGGCAGCATGGACGGGTCGACCTTGCCCCAGCTCACGGCTTCGGCGGGGGTGGCGCCGGACAGCCCGCCGGTGTCGGGGCGGGCGTCGGTGACCTGGAGGAAGTAGTCGTGGCCCTTCTCCTCGATGCCCAGCACCTCCTGGATCTGGGGCTCGGTCTGCAGCATGAAGTTCTTCGGGCTGCCGCCGCCCAGGATGAGGACGGCGGAGCGGCCGCCGTCGCGCTTGGCGTCCAGCACGATGGCGGCGGTCTCGTTGACGTCGGCGTTGGGGTCGAGGAGCAGCTTGTTCCCGTCGAGGGCGACGGCGGCGATGTTCATGCCGATGGAGGAGTCGCCGGGCGACGACGTGTAGACGGGGACGTCGTACTCCCACGCCGCGGCCAGCAGCGACTTGCGGCCCTGGCCCAGCGCCTTCTCCCGCTCCGCCACGTACTTGCCGCACAGGTTGTGGAACTCGGCGCTGGACATGGGACGCTGGAACTCGTCGGCCCGGATGATCCGGCGGAAGAACGCGTCGGTGTCCAGCAGCACGTGGTAGTCGAAGAAGATGTCGTAGATGCGCACGACCTCTTCCTCCCGCAGCACGACATCGGAGACGAACGGGTTGCCCTGGTGCATGGGCAGGCCCAGGCCGAAGTGGGTGTCGTGGTACAGGTTGGCGCCGGTGGACACGATCCAGTCGATGAAGCCGGCCTCGACCAGGGGGATGAGCGCGCTGATGCCCAGGCCGGCGGGCGTGAGCGCGCCGGTGAGCGAGACGCCGATGGTGACGTCGTTGTCCAGCATCTTCTCGTTGAACAGCCGGCAAGCCTCCCGCAGGCGGCCGCCGTTGTAGGCCAGGAACGCGCCGTTCACCAGGTCGGCGATGCGCATGTCGCCGTGGATGCGCACAGGGTCGATGCGGGGCCCGGCGAGGTGCTTGCTCTGGTGCGTCATGGGGTGCGCGGGTTCGGGTTCGTTCGCAGGTTCATGGTCGTTCGCCGGTTCACCTTCGGTGGCGGTCGCTTTCGTCCTGCGCGTCTTCGTGGACCGGCGCGTCAGCCGACGTCGGCGCCCGCGGACCGGATGTCGTGCGCGTCGGCAACGGCCTGCGCGGCGGTGCACTTGGCGTCGAAGCACTTGACGACGGTGCGCGCGATGGCTTCGGGCGAATCGGTCATCACGAGCAGGTCCAGGTCCTCCGGGGAGATCTTGCCCCGGGCCATCATGGTGCCGCGCAGCCAGTCCAGCAGGCCGCTCCAGTACTCGGTGCCCATGAGGATGACGGGGAAGTTGCGGACCTTGCCCGTCTGGATGAGCGTGAGGGACTCGAAAAGCTCATCCATGGTGCCGAAGCCCCCGGGACAGATGACGAACGCCTCGGCGTATTTCACGAACATCGTCTTGCGCACGAAGAAGTAGCGGAAGTTGATGCCGCGGGTAACGTAGCGGTTCGAGCCCTGCTCGAACGGCAGCTCGATGTTGCAGCCCACCGACTCGCCGCCGGCGTCCTTGGCGCCCCTGTTCGCCGCCTCCATCACGCCGGGGCCGCCGCCGGTGATCACGGCGAAGCCGGCTTCCACCAACAGCCGCGCCGTCTCCTGCGCCTTGCCGTACATGGGGTCGTCGGGCGCCATGCGGGCGCTGCCGAAGATGGTCACCGCGGGCCCGAGTTGGGCCAGCGCGTCGAACCCTTCCACGAACTCGCCCATGATGCGGAACACGCGCCACGGGTCCGAGTGGATGAACTCCACCTCCCGGACCGGCTCCTCCCGCTGCAGCAGCCGCTCGTCCTCCGTGCGCCGGTCCAGCGGCCAGCGCGGCGCCCGGCGCGTTTGTTCGGTCTCTTGATCCGCCATGTCGCTCCCCCTCGACGCCGATGCGGCCCGGTTGCAGGCCGCCCGATAACTTGGCGCGTCACAGCCTCGCCGACAACTCGCCGACGCAAAACCTTCCACTAGTGCGCAGGCTTTTCGCGATTCCCGGACCGAGGAATTTCGGCAACCAGCCATGTAGCAATGACTTAACTCCGTGGATGGGTTCTTGCCCCTGCTGGATGTCACCGTAGGGCCGGACCGGACGGGCAGGAAGGAAGATCATGTCGTATCGCGGACGCCGCGCAGGCTTCACGCTCACCGAGCTGCTGGTCATCCTCATCATCATCGGCATCATGGCGGCGGTCGCAATCCCCGCATTGGGGAAGGGTCGGTCGCGGACCGAGACCGCCGTGCAGGTGGTCATGAGCAGCCTGCTCCAGGCGCAGCGCATGGCTGTGACGAGCCAGCACAACGTCGTGGTCTCGTTCGACACGGTGGACTGCACGGTGCGCATTCACCAGGACCTGAACAACGACGGTCGGATCGAGGACGGTGAGCGCCAGTACGTCATGTTCCTGGGCAAGGGCGTGGTGTTCGGCGTCGGCACGGCGACGCCGCGACCGGGCGATGCACCGCCGATCACGTTCACCGGTCGCCAGAACGGCCGGCCGGCGGTGACGTTCATGCGCAACGGCGCGCTCACGGAAGCGGGCGCCATCTACCTGACGACGCCGCAGGGCAGGCTTCATATCTCCCGAGCCGACGACGCGCGCATGATCGAGGTCGAGCGTGCGACGGGTCAGCCCAGCTCGTTCCACTTCGACAAGGGCACCTGGGTGCCAGATGGCCGGTGACGCGTCGACGTGGCCCTAGCGCTGCGACGTCCGCCCCTCCTCCATCCACCACTCCGCAGTGCGCCGCAACGCGACCTCGTGCGGTGTCAGGTTGGTCCATCCCAGCTCTAGCCGGGCGCGCGCCGAGTCGTACGGATTGCCGCGCGTCACGAGTTGAATGGCGCGGCGTGCACGCGTGCGTGCAAGCCCGGGCACCGTCTTCGTCAGGCCATCCACCAGGCGGGCCAGCGCCCGTGCCGCGCCCGTCGGCAGGTTCAGGAAGCGCGGCGTCCGACCCAGCCCTCGGGCAAAGCCCGCCAGCGCGTCCTGCAGGCTCACGGGGACGTCCTGCCCCAGGTTGTACGCCCGGCCGATGCTGGCCGGCCGGTCCAGCGCCGCGACGATGCCGCGCGCCACATTGCCTGCGTAGACCAGCGGCATGGGCGTCCGCGCCTCGCCCGGCACGGGAATCCGCGGCAGGGATGCCCAGCGGGCGAGGATGGGCGTGGCCGCGCGGTCGCGCTCGCCGTAGATGACCGGCGGCCGCACCGTCGTCAGGCGAACGACGCCCGCGCGGTGCAGCTGCCACGCCCGCTCCTCCGACGCCTGCTTGCTGTGGGCATAGGCCAGGCTGCGGGGGACGCGCGGCTCCAGCCAGTCATCCTCCCGGTACCACGCCCGGCCCGGCGTCCACCCATACACGGCGACGCTGGACACGTGCAGCACGCGCGCTACACCCGCCTGCGACGCTGCCGTGAGCACATTCGTCGTGCCGTCCACGTTGATATGTACGTAGCGCTTCCACGACGCCCGCGTGAACACCAGCGCCGCCGCGTGCACGACGACGTCGCAGCCGCGCATGCCGGCCGCCAGCCGCTCCGGCGCGTCCAGCACATCGCCCACCACCGGCTCCGCGCCCACCGATTCCAGGAAGGTCGTGTCGCTGGTCCGCCGGACGAGGGCACGGACATGGTCCCCGCGGCGGCGCAACCGCGCGATGATGTGGGAGCCCAGCAGGCCCGTTCCGCCGGTCACGTATACGCGCATGACCCCACGTCGGTTGGGAGGGTGTGTCGCCCGGCCGCGCTGCCGGCCTCTGCCGGGCCGGTGACGCGAGACGGTGGCACGCAACTTGTCGTCCAGCGCGCCGATCGACAACTTGCGGGAGCTCGGGGCGCGGCCGGAACGCGCATCCCCACCCGGGGTTCCAGCATTATCGGACGTCTTTCCAGGTTGTGCTTATGAAATGCCCTGAATGTGGTCATGTGTCGGACGGCAATTTCTGTCCGGTCTGCGGCACGTCGCTGCGCGGTGCCGCCTGCCCCGGCTGCGGCGCCCCGACGTCGCCCGGCGCACGCTTCTGCACGAGCTGCGGCCAACCCATCGCCGCGAACACCGGCGGCGTGCCCTGGCGTGCCATCGCGGCGACGGCCGTGCTGGCCATCGTCGTCGTCGCCGTCGTAGTGGTCTACCGATCCGGCAATGGCGCGACGCCGCCACCACCGACCGCCCAGACCGCCGCGGCCCCGTTCGCGGGGTCCCAGGCCGCCGCAGGGGGCGCTGCAACGGCGGGCGACGCCGGCGCCGCCGACATGAACGGCGCGGCGGGCGTCGACCCGCTGGCCGGCGGTCCGCGCGCCGCCGCCGACCGCCTGTTCAACCGCATCATGGGCTCCGCCGAGAGCGGCGACACGTCCGGCGCACGCTTCTTCGTGCCCATGGCCCTCGAGGCGTACCAGATGGCCGCACCGCTGAACGACGACGGCCTGTACCACGTGGCGCTCATCCAGCTGGTGGCCGGCCAGCCCGACTCCGCCCGCGCCACGGCCCAGAAGATCCTCAAGGACTCGCCCCACCACCTCCTCGCCCTGGCCGTCGCCGCCCAGGCCGAGAACGCCGAGGGCAACAAGTCCGCCGCGCGCGCCCTGTACCAGCAGTTCCTGGACGCCTACCCCACCGAGTCCAGGAAGACGCTGCCCGAGTACGAGGAGCATGCGAAGGTGTTGCCGGTTTACAAGGCGGATGCCGAGAAGTATCTAGGGAAATAGCGCTCGGGGCACCCGACCATGTGAATGCGCGGGCGTCGGTTTCCGGCGCCCGCGTTGCATCGAGGGCCGCCAGGCCCAGGTACCCTACGCTGACAAGGAGACCCCCACCCAGCC
>JARRJS010000148.1:0-7735 GCA_037388885.1 Gemmatimonadota bacterium | reverse complement strand
CCATGAAATAGCTGCTGTCCGCCTTCACGCCCGGGTCGATGATGGTCACCACCTTGAAGCCCAGGTCCTGCAGCGTGTCCAGCATGGCCTCTGGATGCGGGAACCCGTTCGGGCTCCATGTGAAGACGCGGTACCCGTTCATGTAGCCGATGTCGAGGTAGATGACGTCGGCCGGGATGTCGTTGCGGCGGAAGGTGCGGGCGAGGGCGAGGACCTGGGAATCCGGGTAGTAGCTCCAGCGGCTCTGCTGGTAGCCCAGGGCCCAGGCGGGCGGCATGAACGGCCGGCCCGTCAGCTCGGTGTAGCGCGAGAGCACATCGGGGATCGCCGGGCCGTCGATGAAGACGTAGTCGAGCAGCCCGCGCTCCACCGCGAAGGAGTAGTAGCGCTCGTTGCCGGCGCCCAGGTTGAATGTGGTACGGGAGCTGTTGTTGAGGAACAGGCCCCATGCGCGCCCGTGCTCGATGCCCAGCAGGAACGGAACGCTCTGGTAGATGGGGTCGGTGCCGGCCTGATAGGCGAAGTGGTCGGTGTTCCACATCACCCAGCGCCGGCCGCGCTTGTCCAGGTCGCCCGTCTTCTCGCCCAGTGCGTAGAAGCGCTGGTCGGCGGTGAGTGTGCGCCAGTCCCGGACCTCGAGACCGTCCCAGCCGATGCCCAGGCCCGGTTCATCCTGGGTGATGAGCCGGCCGCCCGCATCGAGGACCCGCAACCGGCAGTCGGCGCGCACAACCTGCAGGTGCAGCGCCGCCGAGATCAGCACCAGCCGGTCCGGCCGCGTGTCCAGCTTGAGGGCGGGCGCCGGCCAGTCGGTGCGCACGATGGCGTGGCTGAGCGCCGGCTCGTCCTGGCCCGGCCGCCGCAACGTCACCCGGAACATGGCGGGCGTGAGAAACCGGATGGCCAGTGTGGCGCCCGGCCTACAATGCAGCGTCAGGCCGGCATCGGTCCGCTCGTAGGACTGGAGGGCGCCGAGGTGGGTGTGCTGGGCGGCGGCGGGGCGCGGTACGGCCAGCCATGCGAAGGCCATGGCCAGCATGGCGCAGGCCGTTCCTCGGATCGATCGAAGCGCTGTCATGGGCTCACGTGCACGGGCAGGGTCCTTGCAAAGTGTTCGATGATCGTACCGGACAGGGCGTTTGCTTACAAGGCGCGCGCCGTCCGCGGCACGGTTCCTGTCCGGGTCTCAAACCCGATTCGTGTTGCGCGACAGCCCGTTCTGCGGGATCTTACAACCATTGATAGCTGTCCCGTTGCCCCCGATCGACCTCCGGTTTGCCGATCGGGGTCACTTCACCGCAGGGAGCTCCCCATGGCTCGTTGCAAGGCGCAAGGCGGGCATCCCGTTCTGCCACTCAGTTGGCTGCTCGTTCCAGCCTTGTGCTGCGCGGCGTCGTCGCTGTCCGCCCAGGAGCTCCCGCTGAAGCGCGACGTTCCGGGATCCACGCCCTACCAGTGCCCGCCGGCTCGGGTCACCGAGACTCCCGGGGCGGAGGAGCAGAGGCTGGCGCGCCAGCTTGCTTCGACCGCGGCACAGGCTGTGATCCTCGGCGACCTGAACCGGGCCCGTGCCCTTCTGGACCAGGCGACGCAGCTGGATCCTGCGTCCGCGGATCTCGCCTACCGGCACGCGCGCGTTCTGGAGGAGCTCGGCCAGCGCCACGCCGCCGTGTCGGAATACTGCAGGGTCCTGGCAGCCGACTCCAGTACGGAGGGCGGGAACGATGCCCGGCAACGGCTCGATGCTCTGATCGCGGCGGAGCGAGCCATGATCCCGGCGTCGGCGATCACGGCGTTCCGCGAAGGCCTGACCCTCGTCGACACAGGTCGCCTGGACCGTGCGTTGACTGCGTTCGACTCGGCGGCGACGCGGGCGCCCGCCTGGCCCGAAGCCGTCTACGACCGCGGAGTGGTCTTCGCCAGGCTGGGACAGACGGAGGAGGCGAGTCGCGACCTTCGCCGATACCTGGAGATGGAGCCCGGCGCCCCCGATGCGTTGGCCGTGTCACGACGGCTGGGGGAGCTGCAGGCCATGGCTTTGGGCTCCCCGCCGAATCCCGAAACGGCTTTGCTCCTGGGAGTCCTTGTTCCAGGACTGGGGCAGTTTTACTCGGGCAATGCGTTGGGTGGAATGACGGTCCTTTCCCTGGCGGGCGGCGCGGTGGGGGCCGGTTTCCTCATCAAGAAGGTGACGGTCAAGTGCCTTTCAGAGCCGGGTCCCGACGGCACGTGTCCGCCGAGCGATGTTGTGGGTGAGGAGGTGAGTCGTCCGTATCTCGGGGCGTCCGTCGGGGCGGCCGTGGCCGTCACCCTGGTGGGAGCCACCCTGGCGTTCATCCATGCCCGGAAACGCCGCCGTGCACAGCCGGCGGCTGCGGCGAGCCAGGCGGCTGCGACGGCGCGGCTCGCGTTTCCGACCATGCGAAGGCATGGCCCGGGCGTAGACATCGCCCTCGTCAGGGTCGTGTTCCGTTGAGCGCCGGACAAGGATCGGGAAATGCGCAGCGTGCGTGAGAGGATCGGGCTTGGCAAGGCCGCAGTCGGCCTGGCGCTCGCCGCGGTGTTGGCGGCCGTAGCCTTCCTCCAGTCCTGCACGACCAGCGACGTCACCTCCGTGGTCATAAGCTCCGTCGCCATTGATCCTTCCGGCGCCGATCTCGTCGTGGGCGACAGCGTTCACTTCACGGCGGTGGTCCGCGAAAATGACGGAACCGTGCTGTCCGGCGCGACCGTCACGTGGTCGAGCGAGGACGGAACGGTGGTGTCCATCGGCCAGGACGGCACGGCGCACGGCCTGAAAGCCGGCTCGGCGGACATCCAAGCGTCCTTCCGCGGCATGTCCGGCTCCGCAGCCGTGAACGTCACACCGCGCCCCGCCATCGCCGTGTCCCCCGACTCCGTGTCATTCTCCGGGTCGGTAGGTGGAGCACCGCCTCCGGCGCAGGTGGTCCAGGTGACGAACGGCGGTGGCGGAACCCTGGACGGCCTCGTTGCCACCGTCCAGTACGGCGTCGGCCAGCCGACGGGCTGGCTCGATGTGTCCCTCGACAGCTCGTCGGCGCCGGCAGACCTCACGCTGACGCCCACCACATCCCTGCCGGCGGGCACGTACGACGCAACGGTCACGCTCACCGGACAGAAGGCGAGCAACAGCCCGTTTTCCATCCCCGTCTCATTCACGCTCGTCGAAGACCGCCCCATCATCCATCTGAGCCCGGACAGCGTGACACTGCAGGGCGACGCCGCGGGGTCTCCTGTCACGACGAACGTGCAGGTCACCAACACGGGCGCGGGGAGCCTCACCGGGCTCGGCGCGTCCATCTGGTACGAGACGACGACTGGATCGTGGCTCTCTGCCAGCCTGTCCCGGGACACCGCACCGGCCACGGTCGCGATCACGGCGGATCCCGGGAGCTTGGCACCGGGCGTCTACCACGGCGAGGTGCGTGTCACGTCACCCGTGGCCGTGACCAGCCCCGTGCCGGCATCGGTGACCTTCGTGGTGGGCCCATCCGCCAATGTGGCCATCACCAAGACCGGGCCCGCCTCGGCGCTGGAGGGCGATGAGATCACGTACACCCTCCAGGCATCCAACGCAGGTCCGCAAACCGCCGACTCCGTCGTCGTCACGGACACCCTCCCGCTGTTGACGACCCTCTTGTCGGCGTCCGCGGGAGGAGTGTCGCGCGGCGTCCTGCACTGGCTCGTGGGATCCCTGGCGACCGGCCAGACGGCATCCATGACCATGACCCTGCGTCTGGCGACCGGCAGCGCGGGCACGCTCACCAACGTGGCGCATATCTCGTCCTCCCTCCCCGACCCGGACCCGAGCGACAACACGTCCTCGGTCAGCACGACCGTCTCGGTGCCGGTCATCGCGGACCTGTCCGTAGCGAAGAGTGGGCCCGGCTCGGCCGTCGCGGGCGAGCGCATCACCTACACCGTCGACGTGTCCAACGCGGGACCCGACACCGCGCAGGGCGTGGCGGTGGTGGACACGCTCCCGACGGGTGTGACCTTCGTGTCGGCAAGCGCCGGAGCGGAGGCTGCCGGCGTGGTGACCTGGAACGTCGGCTCCCTGGCCGCATCCGCCACACAGAGCGCGAGCATCGTGGTGGACGTCGATCCTGCCACGACAGGGGACATCACGAACCGGGCCTGGGTGCACGGGACCTCCGTGGATTCCACGGCGAACAACGACTCCTCGGCGGTGACGACGACGGCGAGTCAGACTGCGGACGTGGCGGTGACGAAGACGGCCTCCACGTCGGCTGTTGCAGGGGCTCAGATCAGCTACACGATCGCGGTTCAGAACTCTGCCGGGCCGAGCAACGCGAGCGGCGTGACGGTGACGGACTCGTTGCCGGCGGCGCTGACGTTCGTATCGGCGACGGGCGGGGGGACGTACGACCCGACAACGCGCACGGTGACATGGAACGTGGGGACGCTGGCGGTGGGCAGCAGCACGAACCTGGGGCTCACGGCGATGGTGGATGCGGGGGCGAGCGGGTCGATGAGCAACACGGCGAGGGTGAGCACCGCGAGCGCGGACCCGAGCGCGGGCAACGACACATCCACGGTGACGACGACGGTCGTGCAAGGCGCGGACCTGGCCGTGACGAAGACGGGTCCGGCGACGGACACGGCAGGCACGCAGATCAGCTACGCGATCGCGGTCGACCACGTAGGCGGGACGAGCGATGCGAGCGGCGTGACGGTGACGGACACGCTGCCGGCTGCTCTGACGTTCGTGTCGGCGACAGGCGGCGGCACATACAGCGCGACGACGCGCGCGGTGACATGGAGCGTGGGCACGGTCCCGGTGGGTGGCAGCACGAGCCTTGGGTTGACGGCGACGGTGGGTGCGGGCGCGAGCGGCTCGGTGAGCAACCGTGCGTGGGTGGGCAGCACGAGCGCGGATCCGGTAAGCACGAACGACAGCTCCACGGCGACGACGGCGGTGAGCCATTCGGCCGATCTCTCGGTCACGAAGACGGGACCGGCCTCGGTGAACGCGGGCGCCAACCTCACGTACACGATCGGGGTGAGCCACGTGGGCGGGCCGAGCGACGCGAGTGGCGTGACGGTGACGGACACGCTGCCGGCCGCCCTGACGTTCGTGTCGGCGACGGGCGGGGGGACGTACAACGCGACAAGCCGTGCGGTGACCTGGAACGTGGGCGTGCTGGCGGTGGGCGGGAGCACGAGCGTGGGACTGACGGCGACGGTGGCTGCCGCAGCGACCGGCTCGGTGAGCAACCGGGCGTGGGTGGGCAGCACGACCGCGGACCCGGTGAGCACGAACGACAGCTCTACCGTCACGACGACGCTGACCCGGTCGGCCGATCTCTCGGTGACGAAGAGCGGGCCGGCGACCGCGAGCGCGGGCAGCAACGTCAGCTACACGATCGCGGTGCAGAACTCCGCGGGGCCAAGCAACGTGAGCGGCGTGACGGTGACGGACACGCTGTCGAGCTCGCTGACGTTCGTGTCGGAGACGGGCGGGGGAACGTACAACGCGACGAGCCGTGCGGTGACGTGGAACGTGGGCGCCCTGGCGGTCGGTGGCAGCACGAGCGTGGGGCTGACGGCGACGGTGGCTGCGGGGGCGACCGGCTCGGTGAGCAACCGCGCGTGGGTGGGCAGCACCAGCCCGGACCCGGTGAGCGCCAACGACAGCTCCACCGTCACGACGACGCTGACGCAGTCGGCCGACGTGTCGGTGACGAAGAGTGGTCCGGCGACGGCCACGGCAGGCAGCAATGTCAGCTACACGATCGCAGTGCAGAACTCGGGCGGACCGAGCGATGCGGGTGGAGTGACGGTGACGGACACGCTGCCGGCCACGCTGACGTACGTGTCGTCGACGGGCGGAGGAACGTACAACGCGACGAGCCGTGCGGTGACCTGGAGCGTGGGCACGCTGACGATGGGCGCGAGCAGCAGCTTCGGGCTCACGGCGACGGTGGATGCGGGGGCGACGGGCTCGTTGAGCAACCGTGCCTGGGTGGGCAGCACGACCGCGGACCCGGTGAGCACCAACGACAGCTCCACGGTGACGACGACGGTGGGCCAGAGCGCGGATCTCGCGGTGACGAAGACCGCACCGGCGACAGACACGGCGGGCACGAACCTTACGTACACCATCCGCGTGCGCCACGTGGGCGGGACGAGCGACGCGAGCGGCGTGGTCCTGACGGACACGCTGCCGGGCTCGTTGACGTACGTGTCGGCGACGGGCGGGGGGACGTACAACGCGACGAGTCGCGCGGTGACGTGGAACGTGGGCACGCTCGCGGTGGGTGGCAGCACGACGCTAGGGCTGGCGGCGACGGTGGCTGCGGGGGCGAGCGGGTCCGTAAGCAACACGGCGACGGTGAGCAGCACGAGTACGGACGCCAATGCCTCCAACGACACGTCGACGACGACCGCGACGGTGGGTCAGACGGCGGACCTGGCGGTGGTGAAGAGCGGACCGGCCTCGGCGACCGCGGGCACGAACCTGACGTACACCATCGCGGTCAACCACGTGGGCGGGACGAGCGACGCGAGCGGCGTAACGGTGACGGACACGCTGCCTTCGACATTGACGTTCGTGTCGGCGACGGGTGGGGGGACCTACGACCAGACGAGTCGGGCGGTGACCTGGACCGTGGGCACGCTGGCGGTAGGTGGTAACACGAGCCTGGGGCTGACAGTAACTGTTGACCCGGCAGCGACCGGCTCGGTGAGCAACCGTGCGTGGGTGGGCAGCACCAGCACGGATCCGGTGACGAGCAACGACAGCTCCACCGTGACGACGACCGTGACTCGGTCGGCCGACGTGTCGGTGACGAAGAGCGGGCCGGCCTCGGCGACCGCGGGCACGAATCTCACGTCGCTGACGTTCGTGTCGGCGACGGGCGGGGGAAGCTACAACGCGACCAGTCGCGCGGTGACGTGGACCGTGGGCACGCTAGCGGTGGACAGCAGCACGAGCCTGGGGCTGACGGCGACGGCGGCTGCAGGAGCGAACGGCAGCGTGAGCAACCGCGCGTGGGTGGGCAGTACGAGCCCGGACCCGGTGAGCACCAACGACAGCTCCACCGTCACGACGACGCTGGCCCAGTCGGCCGACCTGTCGGTGGCGAAGAGCGGGCCGGCCTCGGCGACCGCAGGCAGCAATGTCAGTTACACGATCGCGGTGCAGAACTCAGGCGGCCCGAGCGACGCGAGCGGCGTGACGGTGACGGATACGCTGCCGGCCTCTTTGACGTACGTGTCGTCGACGGGCGGCGGGTCGTACAACGCGACGAGCCGTGCGGTGACCTGGAACGTCGGGACGCTGGTGGCGGGCGGCAGCACCAGCCTGGGGCTGACGGCAACGATTGATGCGGGCGCCACCGGATCGGTGAGCAACCGGGCGTGGGTGGGCACCACGACCGCGGACCCGGTGAGCACGAACGACAGCTCCACGGTCACGACGACGCTGAGCCAGAGTGCGGACCTGGCGGTGACGAAGACGGGTCCGGCAACGGACACGGCGGGCACGCAGATCAGCTACACCATCGGGGTCAGCCACGTGGGTGGCACGAGTACCGCGACGGGCGTGACGGTGACGGATACGCTGCCGACCGCGCTGACGTTCGTGTCGGCGACGGGCGGGGGAAGCTACAACGCGACCAGTCGCGCGGTGACGTGGACCGTGGGCACGCTAGCGGTGGACAGCAGCACGAGCCTGGGGCTGACGGCGACG
>JARRJS010000147.1:0-7139 GCA_037388885.1 Gemmatimonadota bacterium | reverse complement strand
AGCGCCTTGCGTGCAATTGTGTAATGCATTGTCGTTGTGTTACTTACGACATATTCCGCCGTGTGGCATCGGCCTTGTAATAGATAGAGGGCGGAAAACAGGAGGGAGCACTCGAAGGAGGCGACGATGTCAACAGCGTTGAAGGATACGGAAGGGAGAGCCGGACGGGTTCTGGCGCGAGGCGTGGGGCGGGCCGGGAAAGTAGCGATCAGCTGGTCGGTGGCCGGTGGGCTGCTGCTGGGCGGGTTCCTGGTGGCGGCGATGACGCTGGCGGGCCGGTTGAGCGGGAACGCGCTGCTGTTGACCAGCAGCGGTTTGTTCCTGATCGGTGCGGCGCTGGGGTTCCTGCACGGTGCGATGCTGGGGTTCCTGGGTCGTCCGGAGGGGCAGAAGCGTGGGGCCGCATTGTCGGGTTTGGCGCTGGCGATCCTGTATGACGTGCCGGTGCTGCTGGTAGGTCTGGTGGTGTCGGGCTGGATCGCGATGACGGTGGTGGCCGTGTACATGAACCGGGTCGCGCCGATGATTGGTGTGGTGGTGGCGTGGGCGGTGGGCGCGGTGCTGGTGGCGGTCTCGGTGTGGCAGGGTTGGGTGGCGTTGAAGGGTGCGTACGCCCGCTGGCCGGAGCGCCGTCTCGGGACGGTTCTGACGGCGGGCGTGTTTGCGGCGCTGCTGGTGTTGTTCCTGGCGGAGCGGCCGATCATCTGGGGTCTGCAGATGCAGGTGACGGAGGTGGGCGCGGTGCTGCTGGCGCTGGCGGCGACGTTCTGGCTGGCCGGACCGGCGGTGACGGCGGCGCTGAAGATGGTGCGGCGGATCCCCGGGTTGTCGTTGTCGGGCTCGAACGTGGGCAGCGTGCCGGCGAACGTGGGGATCGGCCTGGTGTCGGGGATCCTGCTCGGGCTGATCGCGCTGCCGTTCTATGGTAGCCCGTTCGGTGTGCCGGTGACGGGCGCGGGCATCGGGCCTGCGGGTGCGCTGTTCCAGGGTCTGGGCCAGGCGCTGGTGAACGAGGTGCTGCTGCGGCTGTTCCTGGTGAGCGGTCTGGCGTGGCTGCTGCTGCGGCGGATGCACGTGAGCCGGGGCATGGCGGCCGCTGCTGCCGTGGCCATCGCGACGGTCGTGCAGGTAGTCCTCTACACGCCGGCGGCGCTGCGGATCGGGTTCCCCACCGGCCTGATCACGGCGGCGTTCCTGGCCGTGACGGTGGCGGTCCCGGCGATCGTGTTCGGGGTCCTGTTCTGGAAGCGCGGCTTCGGCACGGCCCTGTTGGCCGACGCCGCGGCGGTGATCGCGCTGTTCCTGCTGGCCGCGGTCTAGCGTAATCCTCGGTCGCGGGCGGGCCCCCGCCGGCAAGATTTGCCGGCGGGGGCCTTTTCTTGTTCGCGGGGTCGGGGGTGCTCGCCTCGCCTGGACCGTGACGGGGAGAGCGGGAGAGCGGGAGACGGGGAGATGGGCGTGCGAGATTACCGGGCATTCGGATGGCCGACGGCCGCTCCCCATCTCCCACTCTCCCCGGCGGGGTCGTGGGGAAGGGCAGGGTTCCCCCCGTCGGGGTGGCGAGGCGGGGTGCGGTTCCCCACCTTCCGGCGCATGGCTCGCAATCTGCCGCCCATCACCTCGCCGTACGATGTGTTCATCCGGCCGCTGGAGTGGATGGGCTTGCGGCGCGCCCGCGGGGCGCTGTGGTCCAGGCTGCCGGAGGGGGCGCCCGGATTGGAGATTGGAGCCGGCACCGGGGCGAACCTGCCGTACTATCCGCAAGATGGCCTGGTCGTGGTGACGGACGTGTCGCCCCGGGCGATTCGCCATGTGCGCAGGAAGCGGCCGTCGTCTTCGCCTCCGCTGGTGGTGGCGGATGCCCGTATGCTACCGTTCCGGACCGACGCATTCGCATGGGTTGCGGCGACGCTCGTGTTCTGCGAGGTGGGGTCCCCGGTGGCAGGGTTGATGGAAGCGCGCCGTGTGCTGCGTCGCGACGGCGTGGTGGCGTTGCTGGAGCATGTGCGCCCACGGGGCGTGTTGGGGGTGCTGGCGGATGCCCTGACGCGGCTGACGGCGCCCATTTGGGGGGAGCATTTCGACCGGGACACTGCGCGTAACGTGGAACTGGCCGGGTTCGCCGTCGAGCGACGCCATGCCTGGCTGCGCGGCGGTCTGGTGCTGCTCTTCGCCCGCCCGCATCCCATGAGTGGCGCCCGCCCGACCGGCGACCGTACCTTGTAGGAAGTTGCGACCCGCTGGAGCAGTCCGGGTCCCCGTGGCCCCCGAACGTGGAGGAGGGATTGATGCGTTGGTTGGCATGGCTTGCGCTGGCCCTGACCGTCGTCGCTTGCGGCGAGCGTGGCGACCAGAAAGCGGCGCCGTCCCCCGCCGACACGGTGGCCGAGGCTGCCGCAGCGTTCGATCTGGCCATCTACGACACGGTGAAGTGGGACGACCAGGCGGCCGAGCTCACGCGGGGCGAGGAAGTCTACAAGTGGGCATGCGCCACCTGCCACGGCCCCCAAGGGCGCGGCGATGCCGAGTACGTGCTGGAAGGCGACACGCTGCGACCCCCTTCGTTCCAGAACCCGGACTGGCGGTTCCGCGACGACCAGGCCGGCCTGCGTCGCTACATCTTTGTCGGCAACGCCAAGGGCATGCCGCATTGGGGACTCCGGCGGCTGCGCCCGCGTGACATCGTCGCCCTCGGCGACTACATCCAGAATCGCCTCATCAGGAAGGGCGATTAGGAAGCCACGGCAGCCCTTCCAAACGGAAACGGGCCGCTCCCGCTTCACGGCCCCTCGCGTTATATTCGTTGCACTGTCCGCGGAACCCGGAGGGGTCCGCGGGCGTATTGTCATGCTGTCGCGGTGTCCTGCTTGGTCGCCGGTTCCCCGCTTCATAAACCCCGAAGACGCATGCTCGACGAGATCAAGGCAAAGATCGAGGACGAGGTGGAGCGGTTGCTCCACGAGCTCAACAAGACGCTGCCAGCCCGCATCAAGGCGGCGGTCGAGCTGGGCGACCTGCGTGAGAACGCCGACTACAAGTCGGCGCTCGAACGACAGCAGTTCGTACAGGCCCGGCTGAACCACCTGACCCAGCGCATGCAGGAGCTCTCCAAGATTAATGTGAAGGAGATCCCGACCGACCGCGTGGGGTTCGGCACGCGCCTCAGCGTCCGAAACCTGGACACGGGGGACGAGGCGACGTATACGATCACGTCCGGCGACTTCATGGACCTGGACGACGGCCACATCTCCATGGCATCCCCGCTCGGCCGGGCGTTTCTCGGCCGTTTCCAGGGCGACGAGGTGGCGGTCCAGCTCCCGGCCGGCGAACGACGCTTCCAGATCCTGGACGTTCTGACGCTGCCGGAGGCCGTTTCCGACGCGTCGTAGCGCCCGGCGGCTCGCGGCCTGTTTCGGATATGCTTGAACGAAATTGATGCGCCGCATAGCGTAGAGGGCCATGTCCCGACCACAACCCGTGAAACGACGGCTTGTCGCGGCCGGCTTGACGGTCCTGCTCACCGCTCTGGCGGGCGCGGTGCCCCTGCTCGATCGCGATCTGCCGCGCGGTGTTGCGATCGCGGCCATTCCGCATCCGTCGTCGTCGCATTATCACGGGCACGACCACTCCATCTGCACGCAGCACAGCGGCAACCTCTGGCTGGCGGAGCCGGCGGTTGCCGAGGCTCCGGATCACAGGACGGAAGCGATACCGGAGCTGGTGCCGGACCACCTGCCCGCCATCCGGCGGGCGATCCATTCTCCTCGACCGCGGGCGCCTCCCGTCGTCTGATTCCAGACCAGTGATGTAGCACGTGCCTTCCCCACACGTGGGGGTCGGCGTGTGCCTGGAACTCATTCGAGGGAGGAGGAAGCGCTCCATGGGTCATCGAGGAGCAGCCGTATCCGGATCCCTGCGGCGCGCCGGGGCGTGCATGGCCGTGGTCGCCGCACTGAGCACTGCCGTACCGGCGGTTGCGCAACAGCCGCCCGCCCGGCAGTCGTCCGCGCAGGTGGATTCCCTGCGCCGCGAAGTAGCCCGGCTCCAGGCTCGCATGGACAGCCTGCAGGCCCGGTTGAACGCCATGAGCGGCTCCGGTGCGGCTGCGAAGCCCGCAGCGGACCCGCTGGCGGCGTTGCGTGCGGCGGCGGCGAGCGCCGCCGGCACCGACACGGCGGCGCCGGCCAAGCCGCAGACGCCGGACGAGTTCGTGGGCCGGCAGCGGATGCAGCCGCAGCTGAACCCGGAAGTCACCGTAACCGGTGACGTGTTCGGGTTCGAGAACCCGGACCAGCCCCGCATGGACAACCTGGTGCCGCGGGAGTTCGAGGTGGCGCTGCAGTCCACGCTGGACCCGTACTCCCGGGCCAAGGTCATCTTCAGCTACCACAATCCTGGCGGTGAAATCGTCCCGTTCCCCGGTCCGGCGGAGGAAGGCGCCGGCTTCGGCCTGGAAGAGGGTTACGCGCAGTGGGTGAGCCTGCCGGGCGGGCTGGGCGTCACCGTGGGCCAGTTCCGGCAACGGTTCGGCACGTTGAACCGCTGGCATGCCCACGCGTTGCCGGGCCAGATGCTGCCCCTGCCCTACATGGCGTTTTTCGGCGAAGAAGGACTGGCGCAGCCGGGCGTTTCGGTGCACTGGCTGGCGCCTGTTCACGCGTTGGGTGGCACGTACGAGTTGTGGGGCGAGGCGACCGCCGCAACGAACGAGACCCTGTTTGGTGATTCCCGCCGGCCGAGTCTGCTGGGCCACTTCAACGCGTTCTGGGATCTGAGCCGGTCGACGTACATGGAGGTGGGGTTTACCGGGCTGGGTGGTCGGAACGCGGCGACGACATCGGCATTCGGCACCCGGGTCGGCGGCATGGACTTCCAGCTGACCTGGCGGCCGCCGCAGCAGTCCCATTACCGCGAGGCAACGCTGCGCGGCGGCGCCGTCGTGGGTCGTATCGATGCGGAGGCGCTGGTCGTGCCGAAGAGTGCGTTCGGCGGCTTTCTCATCGGCGAGTACCGCCTCGGCCCGCGCTACCTGGTGGGAGCCCGCTACGAATACACGCAGAACCCGCTCGACACGACGCAGCACAGCTGGCTGGTCGCGCCCACGCTGACCTGGTGGCAGAGCGAGTTCGTGCGCCTGCGTGCCGAGTTTGATTACCTGCACCGGCCCACCGACACGTTGAAGCTGTTCCTGATCCAGGCGACGTTCGCCATGGGTCCGCACAAGCACGACACGTACTGAGCCGCGCTCGAGAAGAAAGGTGATTTCGATGAAGACCAGGAACTGGACGTTATGCGGACTCCCGGGCGTCATTCCCACCGCTCTGTCGTTGGGGCTGTCCTTCGCCGCGATGCTCGCCGTCCTCGCTCCGGCGCAGGTGGCGGCTCAATCAGCGCCCGCCACCGGCCCGGCCCGGGCTCGCGCGCAGCTGCGCGTCGTCGCATCGCTGCCCATCTACGCCGAGCTCGTGCGCGACATCGGCGGCGACGCCGTGACAGTCACGTCCATCGCGGACCCCAGCGAGGATGCCCACTTCGTGCGGCCCAAGCCCAGCTTCGCGCTGGACCTGCGGCGCGCCGACGTGTTCGTCACTACGGGGCTGGACCTGGAGCTGTGGGTGCCGCCCCTGCTGGACAAGGCCGGCAACCCGCGGGTGAGCGAGGGCGGCAAGGGCTACGTCACGACGTACCCCGGCATCAAGCTGCTGGACGTGCCGAGCTCCGCCGACCGATCGGCCGGTGACATCCACATCTACGGCAACCCGCACCTGTACACGGACCCCCTGAACGTGGTGCAGATCGCGCGCAACATCACCGCCGGGCTCAAGAATGTGGCGCCGGACCAGGCAGCCGCGTTCGACGCCGGCCTCGCCCGCTTCACCGACAGGATCTACCGGCGCCTGTTCGGCGACACACTGGTCGACATGCTGAAAGGCGAGACGCTGGAAAAGCTGGCGAGCCAGGACAAGTTGTTCCCCTTCCTGCAGGCGAACCGGTACCAGGGCCGCCTGCTGATCAGCTACCTGGGTGGTTGGCTGAAGGAAGGGGAATCGTTCCGCGGCAAGCAGATGGTCTGTTATCACAAGAACTGGGCGTATCTGGAGCACCGCTGGGACGTGAAATGCGTGGACTATGTCGAAGCGAAGCCTGGCATCCCTCCCACGCCCCGCCACGTCCGCGAGCTCATAGAGCTCATGCGCAACCAGGGCATCAACGTGATGTTCGTCGCCAACTACTTCTCCAAGGCCAAGGTGGACGCGGTGGCGGAACGGGCCGGAGCCGTGGCTGTGAGGGTGCCCATGGAGCCGGGTGCGGTGCCTGGCGTGAACGACTACTTCGACCTCGTGGATGTCTGGGTGAGCTCCCTCGCCAAGGCGTTCAGCCAACGCTCGTGACCCGGAGGTTTTCATGCTGGACCTGATCCTGCTTCCTCTGGCCGCGGCCCTGATCATCCTGGCGATGAACGCCTACTTCGGGCTGCACATCATCCGGCGCGGGGTGATCTTCGTCGACCTGGCCTTTGCCCAGATCGCCGCTCTGGGGGCCACCGTGGGCATGCTCATAGGCACGGAGCACGGCAGTGCGGCCTCGGTGCTGTGGGCGTTCGGCTTCACGTTGCTCGGCGCGCTGCTGTTCAGTTTCACGCGCATGGAGCATTCCCTGGTGCCTCAGGAGGCGATCATCGGCATCGCCTACGTGGTCGCTTCGGCCGCCGTGATCCTGCTGAGCAGCTTCTCGGCGGAAGGCGCCGAGCACATCAAGGAAACGCTGACCGGCTCGTTGATCTGGGTCACGTGGACCACCGTCGGCAAGGTGGCGCTTCCGTACGCGCTGATCGGGCTGTTCCACTTCGTGTTCCGGAAGCAGATGCTGGGCATCACCTTCCATCCCGAGCGGGCGAGCCGCGTCCGGCTGTGGGACTTCATCTTCTACGTCACCTTCGGCGTGGCGGTCAGCCTGGTGGTTGACCTCGCAGGCGTGCTGCTCATCTTCAGCACCCTGGTGATCCCCGCGACCATCGCGTTCCTGTATGTCGATTCGTTTGCACCGGCGCTGCTCATCGCGTGGGGGACCGGCACGCTGGCCATCGTGGGTGGTCTGTTGTCCTCCTTCTACTGGGATGTGACGACCGGGCCGCTGCT
>JARRJS010000146.1:0-7151 GCA_037388885.1 Gemmatimonadota bacterium | reverse complement strand
CACGTGATGGCCGGCAGTGGGCGGCGCCGAGAAACCGAACGCGAAATCCACCTCCGAGACCGTCAGGTCCGCGGTAGGCGCGGGCGCGGCCGGGCCCGTTGACGGGACGACGGTGAGCGCCTTGATCATTCCCTTCATCATGTGCGGCACGTGGTCAGGCGCGTCCACCACGCATACCACGGCGTAGTTGCCGGGCGCGATGTCCAGCGTCCCTTCCGTGTCCGAACCCGGGTCGGGCGGATTGACGCCACCGGACGGCACGGCCCAGGCGGGCGGCAATCCGGGCCCCTTCATGGCCGCCAGGGCGGCCTGGAGATCGGCGAGGGTCTTGCCGCCTTCCAGACGCAGCAGCACCAGGTTGTGCAGGTTGGGCCCGTCGTTGTGCAACACCAGCGTCGTCATGCCTGACGCGATGGTGTCCGGGCCCTCGAACGCGAAATCCTTCGCCGTGAAATGGACCACCGCCGGCGCCGCAGGCGCGGCCGTCGCCGCCGCCTTCCCGGACGCCGAACCCGAGTCCTGTTGCGCACACGCGCCAACCATGAGCAACACGATGCCTGCTACAGAGACACCACGCATGGGCCCTCCGCTCGATTTGGGGAGCAATGGCCATGGCAGCGCTGGGGACGGCGTGGCCCGGCCAGGATCTTCCATTTTAGGGAGACCAACGAGCATACCATGCAACCGCACGCGCGGCAAGGGCCTTGTCTCCCCGGGAACGAAGGGCGCGAAGGCCCGGTATGGAAATGAAGGGAGCCGCCACGAGGCGCTCTTCCGTTCGACCGTCGTCGCCAGGTCCACCGCCCTTTACGGTGGGAGGTTCCCATGAAACGGCCCCGCGTGCTCATCCCGGCTTCGCTTCTGCTGCTGACGGCCTGCGGCCCTGCCATATCCTCGGCGTTCTTCGAGCAGGCGCCTCCCCGCCCGCCGGATTCCCAGGTCCAGCTCTACAGCACCAGGTTGCCGTCCTGCCCGTATGAGGAGATCGGCCTGGTCCGGGGCAGGAAGCGCGCCTTCTCCTCGATGCAGGCCGTGCTGGCATCGCTGCAGCGCCGCGCCCGCGAAATGGGCGGCGACGCCATCGTCGGCCTGGGGCAGGGTCGGACGGTGACCGGGGCGACCGTGGTCAATGACGTCGCCAGCGTGGACGTGTCCGACGGCCTGGCCGGCACGGTGATCCGGTTCACCGACCCGGACTGCCGACACTAGGACTCCCGGATTCCCGAGAGCCCGCGAAGCCCCAGCGGATTCCGTTTCGCCTCCGGTCCCGCAGGCGTCCCTACCTGTTCTCCTCCCCCGGCTTGAGGTGCCGGTCCATCCAGTCGATCCAGCGCCGGTAGACGTCGGTGGTACGCACGATGTCGCCCGGGAAGTGCGAGTCGGCCGGGTAGGCCCAGAACTCCGTCTCGACGCCGTTGTCCCGCAGCCCGTGGTACCATTCCAGGTTGTTCACGATGGGCACGTTCGGGTCGCCCACGTCGCCCATGAGGAGCGTGGGCGTGGTCACGTCGCGCACGTAGGTGATGGGCGACTGCTCGCGCCAGATGTCCCAGTACTCCTTCGTCCACGGCGAGCCGCCGAAGAAGTACATGTCGCCGTACTGGTAGAAGGCGATGGTGTAGTCCATGACCCAGTCGGTGAGGGCGGCGCCGGCCACGGCGGCCTTCCACGGATGGTAGTGGCCGGTGAGCCACGTCGTCATGTAGCCTCCGTAGGACCAGCCCGAGACGCCGATGCGGCTCGTGTCCACCACGCCCAGCCTCTCCACCGCTGCCAACCCGGCCATGACGTCCTTCCCGGGGCCTTCGCCCGTGTCGCGGTAGATGGCGTGTTGGTAGGCGTCACCCAGGTTGATGCTGCCGCGGTAGTTGGGCTCGAACACGAGGTAGCCGTGGGCGGCCAGAAGCTGGGGAAGAGGCGAGAAGCGGGCCGTGGATGCCCCTTCGGGGCCGCCGTGGATGACGAGGACGAGCGGGGCCCTGGTGCCGTTCTTGTAGTCGGGCGGATAGGTGAGGACCCCGTCCTCGGCGAAGCCGCCGGGGCCCTTCCAGGCGATCGTGTCCACGCGACCCAGGTGCAATGAGTCGAGGAAGACGTTGAAGTGGGTAAGCTGCCTGGGCTTCGAGTCCGTGGAGGCCATGTAGTAGAGCTGCCCGGGCTGGCCGGTCGTACCGCCGACGAAGGCCACGGCGCCGCCGTCCGAAACGCTCATCCCGCGCGAGGGCTGCACGTCGCCCAGGGCGAGAATGCGCGCGGGGGCGTCGGCCCGCTTCTCCCACATGACGGAGCGCCCGCCGAGGGCACCGGTCAGGAGCAGCGAGCGTCCGTCGGGCAGCCACGCGAAGCCGCCGATGTCCCGGGCCATGTCGGCCGTGGCGTCCTGTACGCGCCCGTCACGCAACACGTATATGGCTGTCCCGTTGTTCATATCTCCGCCACGGTTGCGCCGGAATGCCAGCGCGCCTCCTTTCGGGGCGGTCACCGGGCCGCCCGCACCTTCACCGGCGAGAAGCGTGTCGCCGGTCGTTCCGATCCGGATGGCCGCCGTGTCGGGGGTGCCCACGAGGAGCGAAGGCGGCGAGTCGGCCGCCGCCGATGTGTCGACGCGCACGAGGGTGGAACGGTACGCATCCCCGAACCACACGCCCGGATGGCGCACGACAACGACGGACTTCCCATCCGAGCTCCACGCGGGCGCGGCGGCACCGCCCGGCACGGTCTCCAGGCTCCAGCTGCCGGCGGTGAGCCGCTTGGCCGCAGCGCTGTCCGCCGGCTCCGCCGGGATCATCCACAGGTGCCACGGCTGCACGGCGGCGCGGACCTGGTAGTTGTTGAGCGTGATCTGGAAGGCGTCCTCGTGGTGCTTGATGGCTTTGGGATTCGGGACCGTGTCCTGGGCTACGTACGCGATGGCACGCCCGTCCGGACTCCACGAGTATGCTGAAACGCCGGTCTTCGAATCGGTGAGCCGGATGGCGTCACCGCCGTTCATGTGTAAGACCCATATCTGAGACTTCTTGGTGGCCGTGTCCCGCGCCAGGAAGGCCAGCCGGTCCCCGGACGGCGACCATTTCGGCGAAGACACGCCGTCACGCCGATAGGTGAGAGGACGGCGCGCGCCCGTGGCCACGTCCACCAGGTCCAGCTCGCGGTGCGACTTGTCGTTCTTCCAATCCGGCCGGCTCACCACCATGGCGATGTGCTTCCCATCCGGGCTGATCTCCGGGCTGCCCACCCGCACCAGTCGGCGGAGGTCGGTGAGGCGAAACGTGGTGTGCGGTCCGCTCGTGTCGGCCGCCGGCGTGTCGGCGGGCAGGACCTGGAGGGTGGTGGCCGGGGGGCGCGCGTTCGGCGAGACGCCCGGGCGGACGGCGGCGTGAGTGGGCGCGTAGGCGGAGAGCGTGAAGACGAGTGCGAGAGCGGACGAGCTGAAGACGTTCATGGGGCGTTCCGGGTTCCGCGGCCGGTCCCGGCACTCCGGGGCCGCCGACGTTGCACGAGCGAAGGCCGGCGCGCCTTCGCCCGCCTGAAGGCGGAGTGATTCCTCCGTCTTGCGGGTTTCAAGGGAGCGTAGACTGCCGGTGCCCGGACAGCAAGGGAGGGGACCGCGTGGGGCAGAACCACGCGACGCCGCCGGGCAAATGAAAAAGGCCGCGACCCTTGCAGGGCGCGGCCCACTGGGCGCCGGGCATCTTCGCCCGGGCGCGCCTGGCGCTAACTGGAAAGGTCGGCGGGCGCCGCGGGCAGGCGGTTGCGCGGGTTGTCACACGGCCCGTCGTAGCCAACCGGGTGGAAGCGCAGGCACTGGTCACAGCGCTCCCAGGCCTGACCGTCCTCCAGGGCACGTCGGGCGATCTCGTGCCATTCCCGTTCCCGCTTTGTCAACGTCGTGAGTCCCATTCGGTTCCTTTCGCAAAAATCTCAGGGCGTGCCGGACCCTATATGCCGGAGCGCCCCGAAAGATCCGCCGGACTCCTACGGCGCCGGATTCACCAGGACCCAGCGGTTGCTGGCGACGCCATCCGTGCGACGGACGATGTCGCCGCTGGACAGGTCGACGAGGAACGTCGCGCCACGGTCCTCGGCCGTGGTGAGGGCGCGTCCGTCGGGCAGGACGACGAGTCCGCTGAGCTTGGGCCGCGGGTCGCCCTGGGCGGCACCCTCGAGGCGGATGGTCCGTGTCCGGGCGCCCGTGGCGGCGTCGAAGGCCAGGATGCGCCCGGAGAAGCCGGCGGCATAGACCGTGTCGCCGTCGGCGGAGACGGCAAGCTGCATGAACCCGGCATTGGCCTGCTTGATGGCGTCGTATTTGAAGTTGGGGTCCACCTCGTCAGTGGAGGTGCGCGTGATACTGCCGCTGTCCGGGTCGAACGACGATACGACGCCGGTCTTCATGTCGGTGGAGAACAGTCGGCCGTCGGCCATCACCAGATCACCGGACCGGGCGACGGGGAACGTGCGGGCGACATCGCCCGCGGACAGTTCGACCTGCGTGACGACGCTGTCGGCGTTGCCGCCCACGAACGCGCGATCGTTGCCGCGGTCCACGACCAGGGCGTTGCCGCCGACGGCGTCGGCGAACAGGCGCTGGTGACTCGCGGCGTGGTAGCCGGCGACGGAGTCGTTGGAAAGGACGAGCAGCAGGTCGTTGTCCAGATCGAAGGCGGCCACCCGACCGCCGTGGATGGTCGGGAACACGCCCGTGGCGTTCCTCGCCACCGGGTCCACGACGTACGTGCTGCCGGCCGGCGTCGGTGCATACAGCAACGCGCGCCCCGGGTCCCACGCCACGCGGAAGCTGGCGCCCGACACCGCGGAGCTGCCGTACGGGATGTGAACCGCCAAGCCCCTGCCCACGACCCAATAGGCCACACTGCCCGCCTGCGACGGCGTATTTGAAGGCTCGCTACCCGCCACGGCGACCAGGGGTGGCGGATGGCCGGGTCCGCCACACGCGATGAGCGTAACGGAGATCAGAGCAATGATGATTGTTCGCATGAGTTTCCCTGCTTCAGCCGGTGGAATCATCACGTCGCAGCGCACGAAACGAGCCACTCGCGCTCGAGTCCGGACTCGAGCGCGGATCCGACCCCGGCGAACCGGATGCTCTTGCGCCTTGCGCCGGACGTCGAGAGCATCATGGAAAGAAGCTGTTGCCCCGTCGTCCCGATGCCCCGAACGATGCCGAACGAGCCCTACCCCGTCCCGGCCGCCCGCCACAGGGCGGAGCAGGTGGTCCGCCGCAGCCGGTTCATCACCACCGTGGCGCACGCCGCGACGGAGGACGACGCCCGGTCGTTCATCCACGAGGTGCGCGCCGAGTTCGCCGATGCGACCCACAACTGTTGGGCGTTCGTCGCGGGCCCGCCCGGGGCCACCGCCGCGGTCGGCATGAGCGACGACGGCGAGCCTCACGGCACGGCGGGCCGACCCATGCTCGAGGCCCTCCTGCATTCCGGCGTCGGCGAGGTCGCGGCCGTGGTCACCCGCTACTTCGGCGGCGTCAAGCTCGGCAAGGGCGGGCTGGCACGGGCCTACGCCGGCGGCGTCACACAGGCCTTCGAAACCCTCCCCCTCGCCCGGAAGGTGGCGCGCACACCCGTGCGCGTCACGCTCGACTACGCCGCACTCGATGCCCTGCGGCGACTCGCCGCCCATCACGACGCCCGCATCGTCCGGGAAGACTTCGCCGCCGCCGTCACCGTCCACGTTGGCGTCCCGGAATCCGAATTGCAGATGTTCCGAAACGCCGTCGCCGGCCTCACCTCGGGCCAGGCCAGGGTCGAGACGGAAGACCCCGAAGACGAAGACGAATCCCACCCCCAACGGAGGCGATGAACCGTGCTTGCACCCACTCTCTTTTTCGCGGTGGTCGGCCTGACCGCCGTCGCCGCCGACAATCCGGTCGCCGGGAAGGTCCCTGAAGACACGATCCAGACGTCCGAAGGCCCGCTGGTCATCGGCTTCGTCGGCCACGCCAGCCTGTATTTCCGGTTCGCCGGCAAGGTGATTCACGTGGATCCCGTCAGCCGCGAGGGCGACTACTCCGCCATGCCGAAGGCCGACATGATCCTCATTACCCACGCCCACGCCGACCACCTGGACCCGGACGCCATCGCCAAGATCCGGACGCCCGAGACCGTCGTCGTCGTCTCGCCCGTGTGCGCCGGCAAGGTGGACGGCGCCATCGTGATGAAGAACGGCGATCACCGGACGGAACTGGGCATTCCCATCGAGGCGATCCCGGCGTACAACATCGTCCACAAGCGCCCGGACGGGCAGCCGTACCACCCGAAGGGCGAGGGCAACGGGTACGTGCTGACGTTCGGAGACAAACGCGTGTACGTGGCAGGTGACACGGAGAACACGCCCGAGATGAAGGCGCTGAAGAACATCGATATCGCTTTCCTGCCGATGAACCTGCCGTACACGATGACGCCGGAGATGGTGGCCGATGCGGCCCGGTCGTTCCAGCCGAAAGTCCTCTACCCGTATCACTACGGCGACAGTTTCTCCTAAAAATAAAATCGATCGGCATGTTTTGAGAGGCGTATTGTATTGAAAAGCCTCTCCGCATGCCACCATTATTAAAAAAATTAATTTATCTATAAAATACAGCAAGTTACAGCAATAACTTAAAGTAAAATATGTTATGACATATACATGCCACCATTCACATGTATGGTTTCTCCAGTGATATATCCCGCTGCAGGAGATGCCAGGAACACAACTGTAGCAGCAATTTCTTCAGCGCTACCCAGGCGACCTAATGGTATCTGAGTTAGCAGTAAGTCTTTTTGATTTTGATCAAGTTCTCGTGTCATATCTGTATCAATAAAGCCTGGAGCGACGGCATTTACAGTAATATTTCGTGAACCTATCTCGCGTGCCAGAGATTTGCTGAAACCAACCAACCCTGCCTTTGCTGCCGCATAATTGGTTTGGCCCGGGTTACCCGAGGCCCCAACTACGGATGAAATACTGATGATTCGACCGTTTCTCTTTTTCATCATTCCACGCACAACAGCTTTTGACATGCGAAAAATTGAAGTCAGATTGGTATTAATAATGTCATTCCACTGGTCATCTTTCATTGCCATTAAAAGTGTGTCCTTAGTGATTCCGGCATTGTTCACCAGTATGTCAGGCGC
>JARRJS010000145.1:0-14826 GCA_037388885.1 Gemmatimonadota bacterium | reverse complement strand
TACTTGAAGAACAGACTTTACAGGAAGAGTTGTCGGGCTATCGAGACTATGCACGACGCGTGCGCTATCGGCTGATTCCTGGGATATACTGAAAAATCGGAGTGGTGGATGCCCCGGACCGCCCTTGCATGGAAGCAAACGATGACACGTGTACGCGTGCACAACTTTACGATCTCCCTCGACGGCTACGGCGCGGGCGCGCGGCAGAGTCGTCACAATCCCCTCGGCATCGGTGGTGAAGGCTTGCACGAATGGTACATTTCCACCCGCGCGTTCCAACGTATCAACGGTAAGACTGGTGGTACGACCGGCATCGATGACGATATCGCAGCACGTTTTGGGGAGGGCGTCGGCGCGTGGGTCATGGGCCGCAACATGTTCGGCCCGATTCGTGGTCCCTGGCCCGATGATGCCTGGCGGGGCTGGTGGGGGGAGAATCCGCCGTACCACGGTCCGGTATACGTGTTGACGCATCATGGCCGCGCGCCGATCCAGATGGAGGGCGGCACGGTCTTCCACTTTGTCACGGGCGGTATCCACGAAGCGTTGGACCGAGCGGCGGCGGCCGCTGAGGGACGGGACGTGCAGATCGGCGGCGGCGTGGCGACGATCCGCCAGTACCTCGAAGCCAGGCTCATCGACGAGCTGCACGTGGCAATCGCGCCGCGGTTGCTCGGGTCCGGCGAGCATCTCCTGTACGGCCTCGATCTCAAGGCCCTGGGCTATGAGTGCGCCACCCACGGTCGATCTCACCTGTAGCGGCAAGCCCACCATGCGGCAGCGGCAGAAGCTGGTGCCATTGGCGAAAGGGCGGGTCCTCGAGGTCGGCATCGGCTCAGGGCTCAACCTGCCGTTCTACGACCCCGCAGCCGTTGTGGAGGTCTGTGGCGTGGATCCGTCCGAGGAGATAACCGCGTTGGCCCATGATGCCGCCGAGGCGGTCCCCTTCGAGGTCAGCTTCGTAACGGCCGGAGCTGAAGAGATCCCCCTGGAGAGCGACAGCTTCGACACGGTCCTGTTGACCTACACGCTGTGCACGATTCGTGATTTCGAGCCGGCGCTGCGGGAAATGGCTCGAGTCCTGAGGCCGGGTGGCGACCTCCTCTTCTGTGAACACGGCCTGGCGCCGGACCCCGGCGTGCGCCGCTGGCAGAATCGGCTCAACCCGATCTGGCGACGCCTGGGTGGGGGATGCAACCTGAATCGGGACATACCGAGCCTCATCCGCGATGGAGGCTTTGAGATCACCGGGATGGACACGATGTACATTCCCGGATGGCGCCTGGCGAACTTCAACTACTGGGGCAGTGCAACACCCGAATGAGCAACTCCGCTGCCCGCTGCTGTACGACGTCCGTGACACCGAAGTAGCGGTCCGCGAAGCGCGTCAAAGAGGGGACTTCAACATCCCGACGCACCCTCACTCCCCGCCCACTCCTCGCTCAGCCGCCACAGCCGCCGACGTGCATCGGCGTCATAGGCCTGGCTGCGGGCCCGGGCTTCCTTCAACTGGTCGAAATAGCGGCCGGTGACGCCGTGCAGCCCGGGGTCGATCACTAACCTTCGCGTCGCCTCCACGCCGTCCTGCACGGTGCTCCAGGGTTCCTGGCCAATTTCGCTGACCATCTTGGTGTTCATGAACGTGGCCGGGTGCAACGCGTTCACGGTCACGCCCGCGTCGTCGCCCAGGCGCTCGGCCAGCTCGAAGGTGAACAGGATCTGCGCCAGCTTGCTCTGGCGATAGGCACGCACGCCGTCGTAGCTCCGCTCCAGCAAGGGGTCGTCGAAATCGATGGGTTGCTGGCCCGCCGACGCGACGTTGACGATGCGGGCGGGCGCCGAGCGCTCGAGCAGCGGCAACAGCAGTCTGGTCAGCAGGAACGGCGCCAGGTAGTTGACCGCCAGGCGTAGCTCGTAGCCGTCGTCGCTCACTTCCCGGGTGGCGCCCGGCGGCCCGAAGCCGATGCCGGCGTTGTTCACCAGCACGTCCAGCCGGTCGTGATCCCGCTCCACCTCCCGAGCGAGCCGCCGAACCGCATCGAGCGACCTGAAGTCCGCGCAGTAGCACACGACGTCGGCCTCGCCCGTTCCGTCAACGTCGTCCAGGATCTCGGCCCGGGTCTCGTCCAGGCGCGCGTCGCTCCGGCCATGCAGCAGAATCGTGGTGCCGCGGCCGGCCAGGTCTCGGGCGAGGGCCCGGCCGAGGCCGTCGGTGGCGCCGGTGATGAGTATGGTCTGTTCCTTCAGAGCTCGCATGGGCTGCTTTCCCTGCCGCGGCTCACGGCCGCAACGGGCCTGTGCCGGCACCCGTCTGCTGAAGTGCCGCGGCGATCTCGTCCAGGTCGTCCGGCGTCAGCTCCAACGCAGCCGCGCCCACCCAGCCGTCCACCTGCTCCGGCGACCGGGCGCCGACAATGGCGCCGGCCACGCCGGGCCAGGCCAGGGTCCACGCCACCGCCACGGCGGCGACGGTCGATCCGTGGCGTTCGGCGATGGGCACGAGGGCGTCCCGCACAGCTATGTTGCGGCTCAGGCCCGGCTCTTGGAACTCGGGGGCTCCGCGCCGCCAGTCGTCCGCCGCCATGCGCTCCACCCGCTCCCGGGAAAAGCGGTCGGTGAGCAGACCCGACTGCATCGGGCTGTACACGATCACCCCCGTGTCGTGCGCCGCGCACCACGGGATCTCCGCCGCGCCCGTCCGCCGCTTGATCAGGGAGAACGGAGGCTGGAGCGAGTCCACGTGCGCCACCGACTCGGCCCGCTCCAGCAGCTCCACGTTGAAGTTCGACACGCCCGCCGCACGCAGCTTCCCTTCCTCCTTCAGCCGCATCATCTCGCCCCACGAGTCCTCCACGGGCGTCCCCGTCTGGTCCGGCCAGTGGAACTGGTACAGGTCGATGCGCTCCACGCCCAGACGGCCCAGCGACGCCTCCACCTCCCGGCGGATCGACTCCGGCTTCAGCGTGTGCAGCGGCTCGGCCATGCGGTCCGCATCGTCCCACACCTGGCCGCACTTCGTGAACACCAGCGGCCGGTCCTCGCGCGACAGCTCCCGCAGCAACCGCCCCACCACCTCCTCCGAGTGGCCCAATCCGTACACCGCCGCCGTGTCGATCCAGTTGATGCCGCGCTCCAGCGCGCGCCGCATGGCCGCCAGCGAAGCGTCGTCGTCCTGTGGACCCCAGCCGTACTTCCAGTCGCCCCCACCCACGGCCCACGCACCGAACCCTACGGGCGTGATCTCCAGCTCGCTGGACCCCAGCCGCCTGCGTGGCAACGTCGTAGGCTGCATGCTCACCTCCGCACCTGACCTCTTCGGGATTGTCGATAATTGATGGCGGAAACGGACGGGCCGGCGCCGCCGCGAAGGCGACGCCGGCCGGTCATTGCTACGCCGGGACCGTCGTCCGGTGCTCGATCTTCGTGCCCATGACCTTCAGGAACTGCGCCAGCCACGCCGGGTGCGCGGGCCACGCGGGCGCGGTCACCATGTTCCCCTCGGTGTGCGCGGCGTCTACCGGGATGTCCTGCCAATCGGCGCCCGCCGCCTGCGCTTCGGGGCCACACGCCGGGTAACCGGTCACCTCCCTGCCCTGCACCACACCCGCCGCGGCCAGCACCTGGATGCCGTGGCAGATGGCTGCGATGGGCAGCTTCTCGCGGTCGAAGTAGCGGACGATGTCCAGCACGCGGTCGTTCAGCCGGATGTATTCGGGCGCACGACCGCCGGAGATCACCAGCGCGTCGTAATCCTCCGCCTTCACGTCATCGAACGTGGCGTTCAGCGCGAAGTTGTGGCCGGGTTTCTCGCTGTACGTCTGGTCGCCTTCGAAGTCGTGGACGGCGGTGCGTACCGTCTGGCCCTTCTTCTTGTCGGGGCAGACCGCGTGCACGGTGAAGCCCACCGCCTGGAGCGCCTGGAACGGCACCATGACCTCGTAGTCCTCCACGAAGTCGCCGACGAGCTGCAGGATCTTTGCTGACATGGGATTCCTCCTGGTTCCGGGGATGCACATGAACGATGCATGATCCGTGCGGCGGCACGCCAGGTCCGCGAGAGCCGGGGCGACGGTCCCGAATTGCCGGTCGACGGCTCGCGCGGAATCCGCGTGCGGGTGCGGGTGCGGGCAACGCGCCCGGCTGTCTCCCGTGTCCGGTTGCGCGCTCGGGTCCCGGACCCGAGTGCGGCAGTTTCCTGCGCTTTCCGGTTGGTCCGCGCAATCTGGCTGGCCGCGTTTTCGGACACGCACTCGGACTCGGAAGCGGAAGGGGGGAAACCGGGCTCGAGTCTCGCACCAGCAACCGCACCCGGGATTGATTGTGGGGGCCAAGCCGACCTCTAACATCACCCCGGGGGCAAAGAAAACGGCGGGCCGGGTGGACCCGGCCCGCCGCAGGGCGTCGCGCAGGGAGAGCGTCCCTACTTGCAGCGCAGGGTGTGACCGCGCACCGCACACGAGACAGTGTGCGACGTGCTGTCCGTGCCGCTCCCGTCCGATACCGTGAGGGTCACGGTGTAGTCCCTAGCGGCCGTATAGGAATGCGACACCATCGCTCCGGAATCCGATCCGCCGTCGCCGAACGTCCAGCCCCAGCTCGTCACGCTGCCGGTGGAGCCGGACCCGTCGAAGGAGCAGTCGGCGGCGCTGCATGAGTACGTGAAGCTCGCCGCCAGCGTGGCGCTACCGCCTCCGCCTCCGCCCCCGCCTGTCTCATCCAGGGTGGTGTTCGTGACGGCGCGGTAGCTGTTCAGCCGTCCGTAGCCGAACTGGGTGTCGTAGCCGGACGCGCCGAGGTCGTCGGTGGTGCCCAGGATGCGGGACCGGAGCGCGGAGCCTCTGAGCCCGGCCACGGAAGCCACGATGGCCGCCGTGCCGGTGACCTGCGGCGTCGCCATGGAGGTGCCCTGGTAGTAGGCGTAGCCGCCGGGCACGGAGCTGTAGATCCCCGACTCCTCCGTCGTGTTGGAGTACATCTCGCCGCCCGGGGCGGTGATGTCGAGGCCGTTGCCCCAGTTGGTGTAATAAGTGAGGCCATCCTGCCAGTTGGTGGCGCCCACCGAGATGGCGTTTGGGTCGCACGCCGGGCACTCGATAGTGGACGTGCCGTCGTTGCCCGCCGCGGCGATGACCAGGGCGCTGTCGCTGGTGGCGTACGCGATGGCGTCGGCCTCGGCCTGCGACTCGCTGCTCCCACCAAGGCTCAGGTTCATGGCCACCACGTGGGCGTCGGCTGCGGCGTAGATGGCGCTGACGATGGCGTCGACGGGGCAGCCGGCGCTCCCGCACACCCGGTAGACGATCACCCAGACGTTGGGCGCGGCGCCGGACACTCCGGCGACGCCGACGTTCTGGCCGATCATGGTGCCGGTGGTGTGGGTCCCGTGGCCCTCGGTGTCCGTCGGGTCGGCGTCGTTGTCGTAGTAGTCCCACCCGGCGATCAGGTGGCCCGCCAGGAACTCGGGATGCGTGAAGTCCACGCCGGTGTCGATGCTGGCGATGGTGTCAGCCACGCCACCGGAGGCGTAGGTCCCCACGTTGTCCTCGTCAGCGTCGTTCGTGGACTCGTAGCTCGTCACCGGCTGACCCTTGTTCCTGCCTCGCGTGTAGTCGATGGTCAGGCCGCCCGGGTTGTAGAACGCCCACAGCCGCGGGTCGACAGTGCTCGGCTGGCGGATGTAGTCCGGCTCCGCCCACACGACCTCTGGATCGGCCTTCATGCGGGCGGCCAGCGCGCGCTCGTTGCCGACGGCGCCGCGGTACACGACGAAGTGGGGCGTCGCGCGTCGGACGGAGACGCCGTGCGCCCGGCCCAGCGCGGCCGGATCGGCGCCCTCCTTTAGACGTGCGAGGACGAGACCGGGCATGACGCCCTCGGGCTTCTGGCTCACGCTGAGGCTCTGCTGCAACTGCGGGGCGACTGGAGAAGTGGAGGGCGTGACGAGTTGGCTGGAGTCCTGGCAGGCGGTCAGAAATACCGCGACGGCCAAGGCCCCCAGGGGGACGATTCGGCGCATGGCGTGGCGCTCCCGTACTGTGAGGATACACAAATGCCGGGCCGGCGGTCGCACGTCCTGCTTCCCTTCACGCCGCCGGACAAGGGACCGATCACTATAAGGCCAAGCGGACGGCGACGACAATGGCTTCGATGAAGCCGCCCCCGGATTTCAGAACCGAGAGAAACCCACAGCCCCGTAATGGTTCAAGCCGACGAGAACGATGGCGGGATCGTGGAACGCGGTGATGAGGGACTGCCTCTCGGATCGGGCCGGCACGCGCAGCTTCGCGACCGACGTGTGCATGGAATCCACCCGGAGTATCGTCGCGCTCAACTTGCGTGCGAGGCGCTCGATCACAGGCGTCGGCGGCTCGGTCGTTCCCACGAACAGTATGCCGCACTCGAATTCGGACCGGGACAGGCCAGGCGGCTGAAGGAAGCACCGGTCGCCCTCGTAAATGTAGGTTGAACGGGCCAGCACCTGGAATGCCTGGCGCCAACGAGCCGTGTCCGCCGGCGGCACTTGCTGCTCGCCGGACGAACGGGCTTCCTGCCCCGCCGGCAACGACGCGTCGTCGGGGCCAAACGTGGCCAGCAAAACGCCGACAACGATGAACGCGGCGAGTCGCATCAGCCGCAACACCTCGTCGGGCGCTGACCGACCGCTACATCCCGCCCTTCAGCGCGTTCCACTTCTGCATGATCTCCCGGTACTGCGTGCGGGCGTCGTTGCACGCCTGGATCTCCCGTTCCGTGGGCGCCACCTCGGCGTCCTGCATGGCCATGGCGGCGTTCATCATGGACGTGCTCACGCTCTCCAGGGTAGGCGGCCCCGCCGGGGCGCGGCGGAAGTACCGGAAGCTCCGGGGACGTTCCCTGGGCGCCGGCGCGATGGCCTCGATGGCCTTGATGCGGTCCGCGTCTTTGTTCGGGTCCAGCTTCGCCACCATGGCCCGGGCCTGCTCGTACGCCGCGTGCGCGGCGATGGCACCGTCGTACATCTCGCGGGTGAGTGCGGTAAGCTGCGTCAGGCCGGCCAGGTCGATCTTCACCCGCGGGTCCAGCGCCAGCGTCAGGGGCTGCGTGTACTGCTTGCCGTCCACGGTCAAGCGCACGGTGTACTGGCCCGGGGGCGCCCAGGGGGCGTTTACGGACGGATAGGTGTGGTGCGGCACGGCGCCCTCGCGGCTGGCCGCCCGCGGCTCCGGGCCGATGGGGTCGAAGCGCAGGTCCCAGGCGACGCGGTGCATGCCCTTCTGCGTGGACAGTACCATTTCCGGTCCCGGCCAGTAGAGGGGCACGTTGCAGTTGGGCGCGCTGGGGTCCTCGCGGCAGACCCGGTCGTAGGCCTCGGGGTGCTCGGCCGGGTCGGGCCGGATGAGCGGGTCGTCGCTGGAGTAGGAGCGCACGACCTTGCCATTGGCGTCCAGGATGTCCAGCGCCACAGGGCCGGAAGCGTTGGCGGCGAGGTAGTAGTCGATGACGCCGCCGGCGGGCGGGTTCTGGCCGGCGGGCAGCTCCGGCGGCCACTCCGTCGGGGCGTTCATGCCGAAGCGCACGCGCACGGCGGTCACCGGCCTGAACAGGTACGCGTCGTTCGCCGCCGCGGCCTCGGCCATCTGGCGCAGCGGCGTGACGTCGTCGAGGATCCAGAAGCCGCGGCCGTGGGTGCCCGCCACCAGGTCGGAGCACAGGCAGCTGGAGTCGTCCTTGAGCGTGATGTCGCGCACGGACACCGCGGGCATGTTCAGGCGCAGCGAGTGCCAGTGGTCGCCGTCGTCGGTGGAGAACCGCGGCGTACAACAGCCCCGGCTGCTTCGGGTCCTCGCGGATGGAGTTGGCGACGGCGCCCGGCGTCATGCCGGTGTCGATCTCCGTCCAGGTCCTGCCGCCGTCGTGCGTGCGCCAGAAATGGGGGTCCATGTCGTCGATGCGCATGGTGTTGGCCGCGGCGTACGCCGTGTTCCGGTCGAAGTGGCCCGCCTCGATGTTGAAGATGCGCGTCCACGGCTTGATCTGCGGCGGCGTCACGTTGCTCCAGTTCTTGCCGCCGTCCATGGTGACCTGGATGTTGCCGTCGTCGGTGCCGGCCCAGATCACGTCCACGTCCATGGGCGACGGGGACAGGGCGGTGATGGCGCCCTGGGGGCTCACCGTAACGTCCTTCACATACTTGCCCGCGGTCTCCGGCACCTTCCAGGTCTGCCGGGCCAGGTCGGGGCTGATGCGCGTCCAGCTGTGGCCGCGGTCGGTGGTCTTCCATACGACGTTGGACGTGTAGAAGAGCACGTCCGGGTCCACCGGCGACCACTGCAGCGGCATGGTGCGCACGTCGCGGTTGTAGGGCCCGCCGCGCGGCCCCATGTCCGGGCCCACGCGCGTGGTCTGGCCTGTCTTCCGGTTGTACAGCGTGACGTCGCTGCGTGAGGAGCCGTACACCATGTCGGGGTCCTTCGGGTCCGGCGCGGCGATGCCGTACTCCTGGATGTTCACCGGGTGCCAGTCGTGGAACGTGATCTCGCCGTCGTTGCCGCGGCTGGACACGCACGCGGAGCCGGAGTCCTGCTGGCCGCCGCACACGCGGTAGGGGAACGCGTCGTCCGTGGTGACGTGGTACATGGCGGCCGTGTTCTGGTTGTACCAGTTGCTCCACGACTCGCCCCGGTTGGCCGACACCACCGCGCCCTGGTCGGACACGGTGAAGACGATGTCCGGGTTGTTGGGGTTGATCCAGATCTTCTGGTAGTCGTCCCCGCCGTAGGCGCCGCGCACCGCCGACCAGTGGACGCCGCCGTCGTTGCTGCGCCACATGACGACGGAGGCGCTGTAGATGGTGTTGGGGTCCTCGGGATCCACGGCCAGCGTGGGCAGGTCGCCGCCGCCGATGCGGCGCAGCGGGCGCGTGTCCACGTGGCTGGTGGGCTTCGCCAGCAGGCCCTCGGGCACGTCCACCGGCTGCCAGTGCGCGCCGCCGTCGGTCGTCTTGAAGAGGCCCACGATGCCGGTGGTGGTGGGGCGGGACGGGTGCTCGGGCATGCCGGCGACGAACGCGTAGATCACGTTCGGGTCGCCGGGCGCCATGGCGATGTTGGCCTCGATGACGCCGGGCAGCCCGCTCGTGATGGGCTTCCAGGTGTCGCCGCCGTCGGTGGACCTGTAGATGCCGTCGCCGGCACCGCCGAACTCGCCGCTCTCCCGGAACGACTGCTGCTGCTGCCACAGGGTGGCGTACACGACCTTCGGGTTGGACGGGTCGATGACGACGTTGTTGCCGCTGGTGTATTCGTCGCGGTACAGCACCTTCGTGAACGTCTTCCCCCCGTCGGTGGAGCGGAAGATGCCCCGTTCGGGGTTGGGCCCGTACGGATGGCCCAGGGCCGCGACGAACACGCGATCCGGGTTCGTCGGGTCGATGGCCACGTCCGCGATCATCTGCGTCTCGCGCAGCCCCAGGTGCGTCCAGGTCTTCCCGGCATCGGTGGACTTGTACATGCCGTCGCCGGTGGACAGGTCCGGCCGGATGATGCCCGCGCCGCTGCCCACGTAGATGATGTCCGGATTGGCCGGATAGACGGCGACCGCGCCGATGGAGCTCACGGGCTCCGCGTCGAACAGCGCCTGCCAGGTGGAGCCGTAGTCCGTGGTGCGCCACAGCCCACCGTTGTCAAAACCGGCGTAAAAGACATTGGGCTGGCTCGGCACGCCGGCGATGGCCCGGGCGCGGCCGGCACGGGTCGGGCCGATCTCCCGCCAGTGCATGTCCGAGTAGTAGTTGGCGGACTGCGCCGCGGCGAACGACGCCGAAGCCGCGAGGAGGAGAAGGGCGAGGGTGATGCCGGTCGTGGTCTTGCGCACGGGAGAGCGCCTCCTGAAAGGTCCGGCCGCCGGGGCCGGGCAGATCCCTGTGGGTTGAGCAGATGCAGTTTGGGGCGGGAGAGGCGGGAGGGCCAGGACCGGATGGCGAAGGCGTCATGGGACAAGGGATAGGAAAGATGGCCCGGCCCCAGGCTCCCGGCTCGCGCTCGATGCGGAGGCGATGGAGGGCGAAGAGGGGCCGGGCGCAGCGGCGGAGGAGCCGCTCGCGCCCGGCGCAGTCGGAGCCGTGGATGCGGACGGAGGCAGCGAGGCTGAATCCGCCGGTCCCCGGCGCTACGCCTGAGGCTGCGGCGCAGCCGGCGTCAGGCCGTGCCGCAACATGATCTCGGCCATCTTCGCCCGGTCCGGCGGTCCGCCGGCGGCCGCGTTGATCACCGCGGCGGACTCGCGGAAGTACTGCGGGCCGATCGCGGCAGGTGTGATCACGCAGAGCGCCCTGGCGTCCCGGCTGCCTTCGTTGTCGAACCGGTGGATGGCGCCGCGCGGAATGCACAGGGCCTCCCCCGGCCCGACCTCGATCCGCTTCCCGTCCACGGTCCAGGTGAGGACGCCCTCGAGTCCATAGATCGTCTCTTCGTAATGGTCGTGACTGTGCGCCGGAGCCGCCAAGCGCTGGGCGCTCGGCACCTCGAGCTCGAACACGGCGACGCTCCCGTTCGCGTCTTCTCCCGTGATGAGGAAGCGCACAGCCAGGGGACCCAAACGGATCCCTTCGTCGGATGGATTGACCCGGAGGTCGATGGCCTGCGATGTCATCTTCGTCTCTCTTTCGTGGGCAGCGAGGAATTGGTAAATTGTGTTTACCCAACAAATCCACAGTAAACGCGATTTACTATCATGTCAATCCCTGCATCGCCGGTGCCTCCGGGAGAGATGTTGATCGGAGCCTTACTGAGAGTGCCCTCACAGGCGATTCACCGCCGGATCATCGCCGAGCTCAACGCGGCGGGCTTCGAGGAGCTCAGGTTGCCGCACATGGCGGTGTTGCAGTTTCCGGGCCCGGATGGGGCCCGTCCCATCGAGCTCGCCGAGCGCGCGGGCATGAGCAAGCAGGCCATGAACCAGCTACTGCGGAGTCTGGAAGGTTTCGGCTACATCGACCGCTCGGACTCACCGCGCCAGGGCCGCGCGCGCATCGTCCGGTTGACGGACCGTGGACACGCCGCGTACGCGAAGATCCACGAGATTCTCCGGACCATCGAGGAGGAATGGAGGGCCGAGTTGGGGTCCGAGGCCTTTGCTCAGCTCAAGGAGCTGCTGCTTCGCGTCTGGGAGAGCCCGTTGGCACACTGAGGGGTGTCGAACGCTGAATGTGGCCGTTCCGCGGTCCGTCGAAGCTGGGCGATATCGTCCACAAGGCCGTCATTACCAACACGCGGGTGCCGCCGGGCTACACCGTGAAGACGGGCAGCAACTACTTCCACATCAGCTCGGAGCAGCGCGGTGAGATCGTGCTGGTGATGATCGTCTCGCTGGTGCTGATCTACATGGTCACGGCGGCGCTCTTCGAGTCGCTGCTCCAGCCGCTGTGCGTAATCCTGACCGTGCCCATGGCCCTGATCGGCGTCTTCCTGATCTTCTTCTACACTGGCGCCGCGTTCACCCGGGAGGCGTACGTCGGCGTCATCATGATGTTCGGCATCGTCGTGAACAACGCCATCCTGCTGGTGGACCACGTCAACGGCGTGCGCGCTCGCCACCCCGACATGCCGCTCCCCGACGCCATCGTGAAGGGCACCGTGGAACGCGTGCGGCCGATCCTCATGACCACGGCCACCACGGTTGCGGGGCTCCTGCCGCTGGTGCTTTTCGGCCAGGCCGTCGGCTCGAACATCTGGGACGCGCTGGCCTACGTGCTCATCGGCGGCCTGCTCTCATCGACGCTCTTCGTTCTCACCATCACGCCCGCGGTGTACGGCGTCTTCGAGCGATGGAAGCTGCGCGCCCGGGGGATCGACGTGGCGATGGCGGTCGAGTCTCGGATGCCGAAGCGCACGGGGTTGCCAGGCAGCCATATGGCCCATTAGATTACGCCATGTGGCCACAACGCAGCCGGAGCCCGGAATGAGCGTCGCAGAGAAGTCCCGACCGAAGACAGTCGAGCGTTACTGGCACCAGGTTGAAACGGAGCATCAGGGTGCCCACACCTACGTAGCACTCCTCGGTCTACGCACCTACGGCACCGCTGAGCTCCATGCGCGGGTTCGGGAGGGGCTTTCTTACGAGTCCTTTGAGCGGCTCCGCCGTGTGCTGGACCTTCCTGCATCGCGGGCTTCCGAACTCCTGCAGATCCCCACCCGGACACTCACCCGGCGGAAGGAGGCGAAGAGATTCGAGCCCGAGGAATCGGACCGCCTCATCCGCCTTTCCCGTCTGGTCGGGTTGGCCCTGCAACTCTTCGAAGGTGACCTGGAGGCTACGCGGTCCTGGCTGAAGACCCCCCATGCGGCACTCGCCGATCAGACACCGCTCGAGTTTGCGACCACCGAGGTCGGTTCTCGGGAGGTCGAGAACCTGATCGGCCGTTTGGAACACGGAATTCCGCTCTGACATGGTCACGGCGTGGCGGATCGTCAAGAAGCGTCACGCAGAGTCAGCCTTCGACGGGGAGGGCGCTCGCCATTACGGCGGACGTTGGAACAGTCCTGGTCATGCCGCCGTTTACGTAGCGGAATCGCGTGCTCTCGCGCTCCTTGAAATTCTCGCCGGCGTCCGCAGCCTGCGACCGACCTTCGGTTATCTGCTGATTCCGGTGCGCTTCGACGAATCACTCGTCCTTGCGGTAGCTCCCAAGGTGCTCCCGAGCGGCTGGAATCAGAACCCGCCCCACCCGTCAACCCAGCGGATCGGCGACGACTGGCTGGATCGGAAGGAGTCGGCAATTCTGAAGGTTCCGAGCGCCCTGGTCCCCGAAGAGTACAACTACCTCCTCAATCCTGCGCACTCTGAGTTTGGCCGGATCGAGATCGGCACCCCCCGGGAGATATCGATCGATTCCCGGTTCACGGAGTGATTTGTCTGGACCTCGGCCTGCGAACCGTGCCGCATCAAGTTACGTGTAACCCGCGTTCCGGAGAATCCGATGACCGAGTCCGAGGAGAGTTCTGCCGCGTTTCAGGAGGAAGCGCATCGGCAGTCCGCGGCCGTCGCCGAGAGCTCTTTCGAGGCGGACGACCAGGCGTTCATCGACGCGGCCTCGCACTTCGGGGACGAATGAGGCGAGGCGAGATCTGGACGGTCGCCGGTGGCGCCGACTACGCAGGAAAGCGGCGGCCGGCCGTCATCATTCAGGACGACAACTTCGACGGTACGGCGTCGGTCGCGCCACCACCGTCCGCCGGACGAAGCTCGGATCGCGCGTCGGCGGACTCGCGGACGAAGACCTGGTGCGCCTGAACCGCGCGATGATGGTCTTTCTGGGCCTGGCCGGGACAACTCGCTCGTAACCCTGCCCATCGCCTGGCAACCATACCGCCCGGGCCGAGGCACGGAGTCGTGGCCCGTCTCTTGCCCCACCCCCCTCCCAGCATCTGGATTGTTTTCGACCCCCATGAGAGGTGAGACATGATATCGCATCGACGCGTCGTACCGGCCGTGCTGGCCCTTGCGACGGCGCTGTTGCCGACGTCCCTGCTTCCCCGACCCATCCAATCCATCGGCGCGGAGGCCCTGGCGGCCCAGGAAGCGGCGCCCGTGCAGCCACCGGCCGATTCCCTGTTCGCGGCGCTGCACTGGCGCTCCATCGGCCCGTTCCGCGGCGGCCGGGCGAAGGGGATCACCGGCGTGCCGGGCCAGCCGAACACGTTCTACATGGGCGTGGTGAACGGCGGCGTGTGGAAGACGGACGACGCGGGGCGCACGTGGCACCCCATCTTCGACCGGGAGCCGACGGGCAGCATCGGCGACGTGGAGGTAGCGCCGTCGGACCCGAACGTGGTCTACGTGGCCAGCGGCGAGGGCCTGCATCGGCCGGACCTGTCCACGGGCGACGGCGTCTACAAGTCGACGGACGCGGGCAGCACCTGGACGCACCTGGGCCTGCGAGACGGCCAGCAGATCCCGCGGATCGCGGTGGACCCGAAGGATCCGAACCGGCTGTTCGTCGCGGTGCTGGGCCACCCGTACGGGCCGAACGAGCAGCGCGGGGTGTTCCGCTCGACGGACGGCGGCCAGACGTTCCAGAAGGTGTTCTACATCGACGAGAACACGGGCGCGTCGGACGTGGAGATCGACCCGCAGAACCCGGATATCGTCTACGCGTGCATGTGGGAGGCGCGGGAAGGCCCGTGGGAGAACGCCGCCTGGCAGGGCACGAAGGGCGGCATCTTCAAGTCGACGGACGGCGGCACGACGTGGCACAAGCTGACGGCGGGCCTGCCGTCGGGCGACAGCGCGGTGACGCAGGCGGCCGTGACCATCTCGGCCTCGAATCCGGACCGTCTGTACGCGACGGTCGCCATGGGTTATGCGACGGCCATCTACCGGTCGAACGACGCGGGTGCGCACTGGACGCGCATCACAGACGACTCGCGCCCGGCGCGGCGCATCGGCGGCGGCGACCTGCCGGTGCCCACGGTGGATACGAAGAACCCCGCCGTCGTGTACATGGGCAGCGTCGTGCTGTGGAAGTCGTCGGATGGAGGCAAGACGTGGACTGCGCTGAAGGGCGCGCCGGGCGGTGACGACTACCAGCGTGTCTGGGTGAGCCCGGACGACCCGCAGATCATCGCGGCGGCGGCGGACCAGGGCGCGACCATCTCGGTGAACGGCGGCGAGACGTGGAGCTCGTGGTACAACCAGCCGACGGCGCAGCTCTACCACGTGGCGGCGGACAACCAGTTCCCCTACAGCCTGTACAGCGGGCAGCAGGAGAGCGGGTCGGTGGGCATCCAGACGCGGAGCAACGACGGCTCGATCACCTTCCGCAACTGGCACCCGGTGGGCGTGGACGAG
>JARRJS010000144.1:0-7636 GCA_037388885.1 Gemmatimonadota bacterium | reverse complement strand
ATCGGCAACTATCGCACGTTCCTCTTCAACGACCTGCTCCACCGCTACCTGGAGTGGCTGGGCTACGACGTCCGGTTCGTCATGAACCTCACGGACGTCGATGACAAGATCATCCACAACGCCCGCGAAAAGGGCGTCGGCATCACCGAGTTCGCAGAGCCGTACATCAACGCGTTCCTGGAAGAGCTGGACACCCTGGGCGTTCGGGCCGCCGACTCGTTTCCCCGGGCCACACACCACATCGATGACATGATCGATTTGGTGCGCAGCCTCGTGGAGCGCGGCCACGGCTACGTCGCCGACGACGGCTCCGTCTACTTCGACATCTCCTCGTTCGACGGCTACGGCAAGCTCTCGCGCATCCCCCTGGACAACGTGCGCCAGGGCGAGCGCATCGCCGACGACACCTACGAGAAGGACGACGGAGCTGGGCGAGACCTTCGACATCCACACCGGCGGCGAGGACCTGGTCTTCCCGCACCACGAGGACGAGATCGCGCAGTCCGAAGGCGCCACGGGCAAGCCGTTCGTGCGCTTCTGGCTCCACGCGCGCCACCTCATGATGCGCGACGAGAAGATGTCCAAGTCCCTGGGCAACGTCGTGCGTCTGTCCGACCTGCTGGAGATGGGCTGGGCGCCCGTCGAGATCCGTTACTTCCTGCTGTCCGCCCAGTACCGCAACGAGCTCAGCTTCAGCGAGGATGCCCTGGCCGATGCTCGCGCCGCCGTGCGCCGCATCGTCGCGCTCCGGGACCGGCTCGACGACACCGACGGGCACGACGACGCCCCCGACGCCGGCCTGCCTGCCATCGCCGAGCGCTTCCTGGCCGCCTTCCAGGACGCCCTCGACGACGACCTCAACACGCCCGCCGCGCTCGGGGCGCTTTTCACCTTCGTGCGCGAGACCCACGCCGCCCTGGACGCGGCCAGCGCCGTGCACGACGCGGCCCTCGAGACGGCGCGCAACGCGCTGGCCCGGGCCGACGAGGTGTTCGGCGTGCTCCAGCTCGTCGACCGCGACACGCGGGTCGACGAAGACCTCGCCGCCTGGGTCGAGGAACGCCTCCAGGCCCGCCAGGACGCCCGCCAGCGCAAGGACTTCGCCGCCGCCGACGCCATCCGCGACGAGCTTGCTGAGGCCGGCATAGAGGTGGAGGACACGCCGAAGGGACCGCGCTGGAAGAAGCGGTAGGCCAGCAGGCGGGGGCACGGGCGCGGGCACGACCGTCCCGACGTGATCCTCGCACTGCATCGAACGGCGAACCATATTCCGGCGACATGAGTGATGTCCCTCCCCGTCTCCAGTCAGCCCTGGAAGGCCGCTACGCCATCGAGCGCGAGCTCGGCCGCGGTGGCATGGCCGTTGTGTATCTGGCCACCGACCTGAAACACGATCGCCGCGTGGCGGTCAAGGTCCTGGACCCGGAGGTGGCCAGGGCGATCGGCACCGAGCGCTTCCTCCGGGAGATCCGGTTCTCCGCCAGGCTCTCGCACCCCAACATCCTGCCGCTCCACGACTCGGGCGAAGCCGGCGGGTTTCTGTACTACGTCATGCCCTACGTCGAGGGCGACAGCCTGCGTGCGCGTCTGCTGCGCGACCGGCACCTGCACCTGGACGAGGCCGTCGAGATCATCGCCCAGGTGGCGGCCGCCCTGGACCATGCGCACGCGCAGGGGGTCATCCACCGCGACATCAAGCCCGAGAACATCCTTTTCACGGGTGGTCAGGTGGTGGTGGCGGATTTCGGCATCGCCCGGGCGATCGATGCCTCGGGCAGCGAGCGCCTGACGGAAACCGGGCTGGCGATCGGCACGCCGGCCTACATGTGTCCGGAACAAGGGACGGCCGAACGCGTCGACGGGCGTGCCGACGTCTACAGCCTGGCTTGCGTCGCGTACGAGATGCTGGGCGGGGAGCCGCCGTTCACGGGCGCGAGCCCGCTGGCCGTGATGGCGCGCCACGCGGTCGATCCGGTGCCCCGGCTGCGCACGTTGCGCTCCAGCACGCCGCCGGGCGTGGAGCACGCGATCGAGCGGGCTCTGGCGAAGGTGCCGGCCGACCGTTTCGCCACGGCCGGCGAGTTCGCCGCGGAGCTCGCCCGCGCCAGCAGCCGGCATGGGCGGGCGAAGGAAGAGAGAAGCGGGCGGCGCAAGCGCCGCGGGATGCTCGCCGTGGCCGGCGTCGCAGTCCTGGCGGTGATGGCCGGGTGGTGGGGCCTGCATGGGCGCGGCGGCATTCACCGGTTCGCCGTGCTGCCTTTTGCCGGCCCGGACTCTGTTCCGGAGCAGGAATACTTCGTCGAAGGCGTCCACGAGGAGCTCATCGCCGAGCTGGCACGCGATGGCCTGGGCGTCATCGCCCGCACGTCGGTGATGCAGTACCGGGACACGGACAAGCCGGTGCGCCAGATCGCCCGCGAGCTGGGCGTGGATGCCGTCGTCGAGGCATCCCTCACGCGGACGGGGGACAGTGTGTCCATCGAAGCCGGTCTGGTGGACGGGCACACGCAGCAGTACCTGTGGTCGCGGTCCTTTACGACCGCCGTGCGGCAGCTCCCGACGCTGACCCACGACGTGGCCCGGGCCATCGCCCGAGCGGTTCAGCCCGGCGGAAGCCCGATGGCCCGGGCCCGCTCCTCCACCGCCCGCGAGGTCGACCCGCAGGTCTACGATGCCTATCTGCAGGGCCGCTTCCACCTGCACAGGCCGGGGCGCGAGGAGCTGGAGACGGCGCGGCGGTACTTCGAGCTGGCCCTCGCCAAGGACTCCACCTACGCACCGGCCTGGGCCGGCATCAGCTACGTCTGGGGCTATGGCCGGCAGCGGGGTTACTTCACGCCACAGGAAGCGACGCCTCCAGCCGATGCCGCGGCCCGCCGGGCCCTGGAACTGGACAGCACGCTGGCGGAGCCGCATTACGCGCTAGCGGCCGGCATGCTCTACGGCCACTGGGACTGGCACGGCGCGGCACGGGAGTACCGGCGGGCTATCCAGCTGAATCCCGACGACCCCGAGGTGCGGGCCTTCTACGCGCACCTGCTGTGCATCCTGCACCGGCCCCGCGAGGCCGTCCAGCAGATGGAACGGGCCCGGGAGCTGGATCCTCTCGACCCGGCGCTCGAGTGGGTCGACGGCGGCGTCCTGTTCATGGTGCGCCGATACGATGACGCCATCGCACTCTACCGGGATGTGCTGGAGAAGTCACCGGGCAATCCCAGCGCGCTGCAGCTCCTCTGGGTGGCGCTGCACAACGCCGGGCGCCATGCGGAAGCGCTCGCCGCGGCAGGGCGGTGGGCCAGGGCCACCGGCGACCCGGCCATCGTGCAGGCCCTGCAACGAGGCGACAGCGTCGGAGGCTACACCGGCGCCATGGAGGCGGTGGCCCGCTACCAGGCCGCACGGGCACGGACCAGCTACGTCCCCGCCTGGGATGTGGCGATCTGGTACGCCGCGGCCGGGGACAACGATCAGGCCATCGACTGGCTCACGCGCGCCTTCCGCGACCACAACCCGACCATGCCCTATCTGGCCGTGCATCCCTCCTTCGATGGCCTGCACGACGACCCGCGCTTCCAGGACCTGGTTCGGCGGATGAAGCTGCCGGGATGACGAGCGGCCCCGCGGCCGGTCGTGGAGGCATGCGACCACCCGGGGCTGGTGGAACGCCGGGCCTACGGGCGCATTTCAGCCGCGGGTCTCGGCGAGCCGCGTCCGGATCAGCTTCCGCACCAGCTTCTCCGGCAGCGGGTGCCCGGCGTCGAAGTGCAGGGCCGATTTGGTCCGGTCGCAGGCTTCCAGGTCGCCGGCCAGCGTTGCCAGCGTCCTGCCACTGAACGGATAGTACGAGCACCCGTTCGCGCGCGCAGCGAAACCCGCCACGACGACGCCATCGAGCCGGAACGCCGGTATGCGGTAGCTGATGCACTCCTGCGCCCGGGGGATGATCGCGTGGATCATGCCGCGCAGGTGTTCCAGTACCGCGCGATTCTCGTCGCTCACGCGGGCCAGGTACTCGTCGATGGTTGCGTGACCGGCCATCACTGACCCACGCCCGGGTACCTCATGCGATTCTCTCCTGTTGGGATTCGTCATAGCGCCGAACGAGCCGAGCGGCATTCGACGTCGGTATTTACTGGCTTCCGGATCACGGCGCATATTGCGCTCTATCATGGACGCGCGATCCCGCCTGGCCCAAGCTCTCCGCGAACGCTACCGCATCCAGCGCGAGTTGGGGCAGGGTGGCATGGCCACCGTCTACCTGGCGGACGACCTCAAGCATCACCGCGCCGTCGCCATCAAGGTGTTCCGGCCGGAGGTCGCGGCTTCCGTCGGAGCCAAACGATTCCTCCGTGAGATCGAGATCGCGGCCCAACTCCAGCATCCCCACATCCTCACGCTCATCGATTCGGGGGAGGCAGACGGCATCCTGTATTACGTGATGCCGTACGTAGAAGGCGAATCTCTGCGGACCAAGTTGGCTCGTGAGGACAGGCTCTCCATTCGCGACGCGGTGCGCATGCTCCGTGACGTCGCAGACGGCCTGGCAGAGGCTCATCGCCATGGCCTGGTGCACCGCGATGTGAAGCCGGACAACGTGATGATCTCCGGCAACCACGCGGTCGTCGCGGATTTCGGGGTGGCCAAGGCCGTCTCGTCCTCCGGTAGTGAAACACAGAGTATTACGACTGCCGGGATTTCGCTGGGGACCCCGACGTACATGTCACCCGAACAGGCATCAGCGGAAGGCCCCATCGATCACCGGACGGACATCTATTCGTTCGGGGTCATGGCCTACGAGCTGCTCACCGGCTCCCCTCCTTTCGTCGCCGGGAGCGCCCAGGCGGTGCTGGCAGCGCATCTCACCGTCGAGCCCACGCCCGTGTCCAATCTGCGGGCCGACACGCCGCCGGCCCTCGAGCAGCTCATCATGCGGTGCCTTGCCAAGAAGCGGGAGGACCGTTGGCAGAGTACCGATGAGCTCCTGCAGCGCCTGGAGGCGATGACGACCGCCGGCGAAGGCGTGCCCCCCGTCCGTGGGGTTCTGGGGGCCCGGGGGCGGCAGCGATTGCGCATGGCCGTCATGGCGGTCCCGATCGTGCTGTTGGGAGCCGCCGCGCTGGTGGTGCATCAAAGGCGCGCCGCCGGGGTCAGGCTCCTGTCGGAAACGCTGCTTCCGGTGGCGCGCGCGGGTCGCCTGGACGAAGTGTACGATTCGCTCCAGGCCGCGGGCGTGAGTCTGGGTGCGGGGGGATTGCGCGACCTGGTCGCCGTGGCGGGAGCGACGCTCGGCGTCACCACCGATCCGACCGGCGCAACCGTGACTCTGGGGCGGCTTTCCGCCCCGCTTTCTGCCCATGCAAACGCCGAGATGCTGGGTCGATCGCCCCTCCCGGGCCGGGTCCTGGTGGCCGGCAGCTACCGGATGACTCTGTCGGCGTCCGGCTACGCCGATCTGGACATTTCGGTCGACCTCGGGGTCGGTGACACCTTGGCCATCCATCGGGCGCTGGTGCCGGAAGCCTGGGGGGTCCCCGACATGGCCGTCGTGGACGCTGGCAGGGTCGTCGGACCGTTGGCGCCCGCCGCGGGCGACGACATGGTGCCCCCCTTCCTGATCGACCGGCACGAAGTGACGAACGAAGCGTTCTCCCGGTTCGTCGCCGGGGGCGGGTATGCGGACCCCTCTCTCTGGCCGGACTCGCTGGTCCTGGACGGTCGAACCCTGCCCAGAGCCGAAGCGCTTGCCCGGTTCGTCGACCGGACAGGGCTCCCCGGGCCAAGGACGTGGACCGGCGGGACGTACCCGCCCGACCGTGGCGCGTACCCGGTGACCGGCGTGTCGTGGTACGAAGCGGCCGCCTTCGCCCGCTGGTCCGGCAAGAGCCTCCCGACGTGGCGGCAATGGTGGCGTGCGGCGCTCGGCGACGTGGACCAGCCCTATCCCTGGGGCCACGACCACGCCACGCTCGACGACCGCTCGAACTTCGGCATGGTAGGTACCAGTGCCGTCGACCGGCACCCGGACGGGGTCAGCCCGTACGGGGCGTACGACATGGCCGGCAACGTGCGCGAGTGGCTCGCCGGCGAGCCGGGCTCGGACCGTTTCGCCGCGGCGGGCGGATCCTGGCAGGATCCCACCTACGCGTTCTATAATCCCAACGTAGAACGCTTCGCTCCGGGCTTCGCGAGCGACGCCATCGGATTCCGGCTCGTCGAGGCGGTTCCTTCCCCCCAACGGTAACGGGAGGTTTCATGCTTCTCGGCCGCCCAGTTCTGCTGACGATGATCGTCATCGCGCTCGGCGCTGCGGTCCTGCACGCTCAGGATCGGCCCACCGACCAGTGGCTCACGAAGCCGGTCGATGACCGTACGTTCGCGGCCTATCTACAGTTCTTCGCCTACGACGCTACCCTGCCGTTCGAGACGGTGGTCCTGGATTCGACCGAACAGGAGGGCATCAAGGTCGAGCACGTGAAGTTCCAGAGCACGCCCGGCGTGATGGTGACCGCGCGCCTCTACCGGCCTGCAGGCGCGAGCACTGGAAGTGTGGTGCTCCTCCACGGTGGCAGTCCCCAGGGCAAGGACGGGAGTTACATGGTACGCTTCGCCCGGGTCTACGCGCGCGCGGGCTTCACGACGCTCGCCATCGACTTCCAGCATTTCGGCGAGCGGGATGACGGGTTCTTCACCACCTTCGCCGAGATCGAAAAGCACGACCGGCTGTACAACAACAAGGCGCTCTATCTGGACTGGGTGGCCCAGACCGTCAAGGACGTCAGCCGCTCGTTCGACTTCCTGGTGAAAGAGCGTGGTGCGGATCCGGAGCGGGTCGCGCTTTCGGGCTTCAGCCGCGGCGCGGTGCTGGCTACCATCGCCGGCGCCGCCGACCCGCGCTTCGCGGCGGTCACTCTGCTGCACGTGGGTCATTTCGACTATTACGAGACCGGACACCAACCTGCGGCCTGTCCCGCCAACTACATCGGTCGCATCAGCCCGCGGCCGCTGTTCATCCTCAGCGCGACGCACGACGGAGACTTCCTTCCGGAAACGGCGATCAAACCGCTCCAGCGGCTCGCGAAGGATCCCGTGACCATCCGTTGGACAGACGGCACCCACGGGTTCACCAACGACCAGGATCTGGGCGCCGCGATCGAGTGGCTACGGGGCGTGCTCCGGTGACCCTGCTTCGAGCCTGCCGCTCCGGCCCGCGGTCGCGTGCATCGCATCCGCCCGGGTTTCATCCGGGCCCCGTTTGGTTTACTGTGGTGGCGTGACGGCGCTGACGTAGCTCAACCGGTAGAGCAGCTGCCTTGTAAGCAGCAGGTTCGGGGTTCGAGTCCCCGCGTCAGCTCTCTCGTGCACGGGGCCCCGCCCGCCGGCTTCTCGGGTGGGGTTTCGTTTGGCGTGCTTCGCCCGGCGCCGGTCCGAAGACGCTTGACGGTGGCCGCCCACCGTGCGAGCATCTACCGCACGCGGGAGTAGCTCAGTTGGCTTCTCACACCAGTTTTCTCGCATCATGAATCGTGAGCGGCTGTCTGTTGGGGACGGAATGCAACCATTTGTAATGTAAGCAGTTACGTTCAAGCTACCTGCTGTGCATCCTCATGATTCGTGAGTCCCGCCCACACCTCCGATG
>JARRJS010000143.1:0-13426 GCA_037388885.1 Gemmatimonadota bacterium | reverse complement strand
GCCCACGATCGTCGCGAAAGACGGCGTGCCGCTCTTCGCCACCGGCAGCCCCGGCGGCAAAACGATCATCAACACGACGATGCAGACGATCGTGGGCGTCATGCTCGACAGCATGCGTTGCTCGGGACGGATCTGGTTGGGCTCGGTGCCGATCCAGCCGTTCTCGTCGGTGACGCCGGGGCGGGCGTTGAAGTCGCCCATCTCGTTGTTGAGCAGGAAGCCGGCGCCGGGCACGACGATCTTCGAGCCGTAACCCTGCTCGAGGGTGTAGGTGACGGCCACGGCCATGCCGTCGGCATCCACGACGGAGTAGTGGGTGGTGAGGGGGCTCTCGTGGAGCAGATGGACGTCGGACACCTCGGACGGCGTGGCCTCCGACTTCTCAATGCCGGCGCGCAGCTCGGCCGCGTACGGCTTGCTGAGGAGCCGGTCGATGGGCACGGGCACGAAGTCGGTGTGGGGCATGCTGATGATGTCGTAGCCGCGGTAGGTGCCGTGGACGGGCGTGCGCTCCTTGGCCTGGTACTTCTCCAGGTCCTGCTCCGTGATGAGGCCGCCGCCCCGCTGCATCTCCTGGGCGATGAGGTGCGCCGTCTCGCCCGCGTAGAAGCCGTCCCGGCCCCGACTCAGGATGCGCCCGAGCGTCCGCGCCAGGTCCGGCTGACGCCAGCGCTCGCCTGCGCGATACGGTGTGCCGCCGCGAGAGAACTTGGCGACGCTGGCCGGATAGCGCTGCATGCGCGGCAGCACGCGCTCCATGGAGCCGGCCAGCGCGTCCGACAGCGCGAATCCGGTGTCGGCCAGCGCGGCGGCCGGCCGCACCAGCCGGGCCCAATCCAGCCTACCGTAGCGCTCTTGCGCCAGTGCGAAGCCCGCCACCGTGCCGGGCACGCCCACCGACAGGTAGCTGTCGTGATGACGCGCGTACGAGTACTCACCGCTCGAGTCGAGAAACATGTCCGGACTGGCCGCCAGGGGCGCCTTCTCCCGGAAGTCGAATGTCGTCGTGCGGCCGTCGGGAAAGCGGACCACCATGAACCCGCCGCCGCCGATGTTGCCGGCGCTGGGGTGCACCACGGCCAGTGCGAAGCCCGTGGCCACGGCCGCGTCGATGGCGTTTCCGCCCTCGCGCAGCACCTGCATGCCGACCTCGCTGGCCATGGTGTTGGACGATACGACCATGCCGTGCGCCGCACGCACCGGCTGCGTCGGCGCGTCGGCCACGGGTCCGGGAAGCCTCGACGCCGCGGCGCCTGCCGGCGTCGCGGGCCGCGGCTCAGGCGTGGACGTGGCGCAGGCCAGGGCGAGGAACGGAATCGACAGGACAGGCGCGGCGTGAGCAAAGCGAGGCAGACGTGCCAGCATGCGCATGGAAGGCTCCCGTGGCTCAGGTGCGGGGAAAAGCTGATGCGCACGGCCGCCAACGGCAAGGCTGGAGCCGCGGGCCACGTCCTGCCCGGCGGTTCAGCATAGAGACGGAAACGCGGCCGCACGGCTTTCGGACATCCTCTGTTGGAATTCCCCGGTCGTTTTGCTACCTTCCCGGGAACGAGCCGGCGACGACGCCGTTCCACGGGATCGGGGGGTACCCGACGGCAGCGGCTCGCGGCGGCAGGAACCGAGCAGGCTTCGGAGGCGCGACGGCGCGATGCCCGGTAGGAGCCACCATGGATAAGATCAACCTGGCGGAGAAGCTGGAGCTGTTCCACGAGCTCTGGAGCCCCAAGATCGTCGCGGAAGTAAACGATACGCACGTCAAGCTCAGCAAGCTCCAGGGCGAGTTCGACTGGCACCGCCACGAGCAGGAAGATGAACTGTTCCTCGTCCTGAAGGGCCGGCTCCAGATCCAGTTCAAGGACCACGACGTGTGGCTCGAGGAAGGCGAACTGATCGTCGTGCCCCGCGGCGTCGCTCACCGCCCGGTTGCACCCCAGGAGGTGCACGTCCTGCTGATCGAGCCCCGGGGCACGGTCAACACGGGCAACATCGTCGAGGACGACCGGAGCACGGCCGGCGAGTGGATCTAGCCATCGGCCCCTGCCCGGCCCTATCCACCCCGACAAGGTGAACCACACCTCAGCACCGCCCCGCCGGGGCGATCCCCACCCACCCCTAGCCTACCGCCGGGGAGCCGGGGAGCCGGGGCGAGCCAGACTCGGCCCGCCTGGAACAAACTCCGGGCATACCTCGTGCAAAGTCCCCATCACGCGAACCAGCGCAATCGGAAGGAGATGCATGGGCGAAAACGGGCCCGTCGATCGACGTACACGATCGTTCGGCGTGCGTTCGAGGCGGGAGGAGATCGTGAACGCCGCGACTCACGGGGTCGGGGCCGGAGTGGCCGTGATCGTGACGGCCACGCTGATCGTGCTGGCGTCGCTGCGGGGAGGCGTGTGGAGCATCGTCGGGGTGTCCATCTTCGGCACGACGCTCATCGCCCTCTACACCTCGTCGACTCTGTACCACGCAGCGCGGCGCCCGGCGGTCAAGGCGCGCTTGAAAGTGCTGGACCACGCCAGCATCTACCTGCTCATCGCCGGCACCTACACGCCCTTCACGCTGGTGACGCTGCGAGGGGGGTGGGGCTGGAGCCTGTTCGGAGTCGTCTGGGGCCTTGCCGCCACCGGGGTCGCCTACAAGCTGCTGTGGACCGGACGTTTTCCACGGCTGTCCACCGCCCTGTACATCGCGATGGGTTGGCTCGTGATCATCGCCATCGTGCCCCTCGTCCATGCTCTGTCCGCCACGACGCTGGCCCTGCTGTTCGCCGGCGGTGTCGCCTACACCGCCGGCACACTCTTCTACGGCAACCACCGCATGCCGTACTCGCACACCGTCTGGCATTTGTTCGTGCTGGTGGGGAGCCTGCTGCACGTGGCGGCGGTGTGGCGGATCGTCGGTTGATGCCCTCCACCACATCCACCACCCCGACAGCGTGACCCCTTCCCGCCCCGACTCTACCACCAGGGCGACGGGGTGACGGGGAGAACCGGCGCGAACCGCGCGTGCTCGGAAGGCTCTAGAATGTCTTCAGCTCCCCACTATCCACCTTCTGGAGCAATGCCCCCAACCGCTGCCACACGCCATCGATCTCCTTGTCGGTCAGCCCGAATTGGGCAATGCCGTCGGCATACTCGACGTTCAGGAACGGCTTGCGGCGGTCGGTCGGCTGCATGGCCTCGAGGCGGCCGTCGGGCCGGGTGCGATACTGGGCCACGACGCTCAGGGCGCGGGCGAGGTCGTCGTGGGTCAGGGCGCGCAGGCGGCGCACGGTGGTCTCGGGCAGCCGGTCCACCATCAGGTCCTTCCAGAATGTGCCTCTCGGACTGTCGGGGCTGCTGAACGCGACGCCGTTGTCCACCGCGAACAGTCGCGGATCGGCGGAGTCGGTGGAGATGAGCACGTTGCCGGGGTTGGAGTCGGCGTGCCGCATGAGGTACGTCAACACGTTGAGATTGGCGAAATCCCGCGCGTACGCCGTGTCGCTGGCGAAGCGTGCCGGGTCCCACAGGTCCTTCGCGTCTTCCGTCGTCACGTTGTTCAGCCAGTACTGGATCACGACGAGCACGGACGTGGTGCTATCAAATGTCGGCTGGGCCAGGGAATCGATCTGGCGGTACACGCTCAACGGCACCACGCGCATGACCGTGGGCGGCACGACGTACTCCGGCGGGTCCAGGAACATCTTCTGTAGCCGGTAGGCAGCGATCTCGTACTGCGGCTGGTTGTTGAGCGTGCGGCCACCCGGCGCCGCGCGTGCCCACTTCACGCCCAGCTCGCTGCCGTCCTGGAACTTGAGCGCCACACGCTGCGTGCGGTCACCCTGCCAGCGGTTGTCGGCCATGGCGACGATCTGCAGCGGGTCGTTCTGCAGCTTCTGCTCGATGACCGTGGGCGATGCCGAAAAGTTGGCGTCCTGGGCCGTCGCGTCGCCGGGAAACGCGAGCACCACTCCAAGCACGCATAGCCAACCGAGCCGGCGCGCGGCAGGACGCCGGGTCGTCGATCGTCGATCGTCGATCGTCGATCGCAGCCGCAGAGCGGCTTCAGAATACCTCGATCTTCCCGTCATCCACACGCTTCAGCAAATCTCGGAGTCTGCGCTGCAGGCTGCGGATCTCCCGGGCCGTGAGGCCGAACTGGATCACATCGTGCCGATGGGTCACGCCACGGTTGCGATCGTCCGGCGCCGTGGCCGGCACCCGCTGGACTGACCCGTTGGCCGACACCTGGAACTGGGCGAGCACAAGGAGTGGGTCCAGGTCGGCCTGCGTGATGGTTCGCAGGCGCGCGACCGTCGCCTTGGGCAGCCGATCGACCAACAGCTTGTGCCACTTCGTCCCACGATCGCTCACCTCGCTGTCGAAGGCCAGGCCGTTGTCCACGTCGAAGACCCGCGGGTTGGACGTGTCCTGCGAGATGAGCAGGTTGCCGTAGTTGGAATCGTTGTGGTGGATCAGGTACGTCAGGATGTTCAGGTCCGCGAAATGACGGGCATACGCCGTGTCCTGCGCGAAGCGGTCCTCGTCCCACACATCCTCCCCCGTCACATTGAACAGCCAGTACTGCAGCACCACCAGCACGGAGTTCGTGTTGTCGAAGGTCGGCTGTACCTTCGACATATTGGCCCGGTACCACTCCAGGGGCATGCTTCGCAGGATGGTCGGCGGGACCACGTAGTCCTTGGGGTCCAGGAACATTTTCTGGATCTGATAGGCGGCCAGCTCGAAGCGCGGGTTGTTGTTGAACGTCTCGCCGCCCACAGGCGCGTCGGCCCACTTCGCCGCGATGAGCGTGCTGTCCTGGAAGCCCATGGTCACGCGCAGCGTGCGGTCCCGATTCTCGTTGCCGCGCGTGCCCTGCGTGGCGATGATCCTGAATGGGGCGTCGCGCAGCAGCGTCTCCGCGCTGTCGATGGGAAGCAGGATGTTCGCGTCCTGCGCCGCCACGGGCTGCCGCGTCAGCAGCCCGACCAACAGCGTGACAAGCAGCGCGACGACTGGCGTGGCGATCCGTCGCGCGGGAAACACCGTCTGTGGCTCTCTTCTGGTCATGTCGATCCTCCTCCGCCGACGTTCGCGTCGGCCCGCGCCGGCAGCCGCACCGGAAGCGTGATGGTGAACGTTGTTCCGCGACCCAGCTCGCTGTCCACGGTGATCCGGCCGCCGTGTCGGTCGATGATCTGGTGCGCGATCAGCAGGCCCATGCCCATGCCGACCCGGTTGCCCTTGGTGGTGAACCCGGGCTCGAAGATGCGCTTCAGGTTCGGCCTGGAGATGCCCGTGCCGGTGTCCTCGATTTCCACGACGACGCGCTCACCGTTCGCACGGGTGCGGACGGTGATGGTGCCGCCATCGGGCATGGCGTGCACGGCATTGACCAGCAGGTTCATGAACACCTGGTTCAGCTGGCCCGGGTAGCACTCCACCGGCGGCAGGTCGCCGAACTGCCGGCGCACTTCGATGCGCTTGAGCTCGTGACGCAGGATCTGGAGCGTGCTGTCGATGCCCTCGTGCAGGTCGACCCGGTCGATCTCCGCGCGGTCGGGCCGCCCAAAGCTGCGCAGGCTGCCCACCAGCTCGACCATCCGCCCCACGGCCATGTCGTTGGTCGTCTCCACGCCGTCGATCGCCCGCACGATGCGCCGGACATCCGCCAGCTCATTCTCGTCCACAACCTCGTCCGCCAGGATCTCCTGCAGCCGATCCAGCGCACGTCGGATCACGTCGTAGTTGCTGTTGAGCGCACCCAGCGGGGTGTTGATCTCGTGCGCGATGCCCGCCACCAGCTGGCCGAGGGTCGCCATCTTGGCCGAGCCCACCAGCTCCGCCTGGGCGTTCCGCAGGTCCCGAAACGCCTGCTGCAGCTGCTCGGAGAGCGTCCGGTAGTGGCGGCTGAGTCGCCGCATCTGCCGACTCTGGCGCCGGCTCGCCTCCGCATACGCACCCACGCCCAGCGACAACCCCAGGATCACCACGGCGGAGACCAGGAACGCACCCACGGCGTACGGCGGATCCCGGTACACCGTTTCGACGCTCTGGAACAGGGACTCGGGCGGCACGAAGCCCACTGACTCGCTGGCGATCAGAGCGCCACTGCCCAACACGGCCAGACCGGAGCCCACCACGCCCCACCGGCCCGGGAACAGCATGTTCCACTCGATGGTCGGGAACAGCAGGAACAAGGTCGCGAGCCAGCTGCTGGCGCCCAGGCCAGCGGCAGGTCCAGCACGAACTGGAACAGCAGACCGAGCCCAACAAACGCACTGGCCAGGACCGCCCGGGCAGTTACCGGGCGGTAGGGGGGTGCGAACTCGTGGACCTCGGCGAGCGTCGGAGGTGTCAGCTCCGCGAGCGCTTGCGAAACCGACGTGACATCCGGCGCCGCTTCCCGGTCTGGCGCCAAGGGGCCTCCGTGGTCAGGGTGCGGACGGCGATACCGCCGGCGCTTCTTCCGCGAACCGATGGATTTCCACCGGTCTGGGGAGACGCGCCATCAGAGGAACGCTTGTGCGAGTCGCCGGCGGATCTCGTTCAGCTGCCGGTTCGAAGCTTCCAGCGCACTGATACGGGCGTCGAGCTCAGTGTAGAGCGAGGAGCGCTCGACACCGTTGCGGACGACGAGCTTGAGATGCTCGTTGTCCCACGGTTTTTCCAGGTAGTAATACAGGCCGGCTTCGTTGATGGCACGGATGGCGTTGGCCTTGTCGGCGTAGCCCGTCAGCAGGATGCGCGTCGTCTGGGGATTCCGGGCGCGCACCGCCTTGAGGAACGTGATGCCATCCATCTCCGGCATCATGAAATCGGCGATCACGACGTGCAAGCGATCATGCGTGATGAAATCCAGCGCCTCTCGCGGAGAGGTGAACGTGACCACGTCGTACGGAGTCTCCAGCTCCAGGAAGCTACGCAATGCGGTCGCGACCATCTCTTCGTCGTCGACGACCATGACCTTGGGCGCAAGGTCGGGTACCATGGGTTCTCCTGTTCGGGCCACGTCGGTTTCAGCCAACCCCTACAAGATTGCAGCCCAGCGATGCTCACGCCACCAGCGTGCGAACCCGGCGTGCCAGGCCCTGCAGCATGCCCATGGCCAGCTCGGGGTAGTCGGCCAGCAGATCATAGAAGTCCGTACGAGTGATGCGCAGCAACCGTGTCGGCTCTACCGTCCGCGCGCTCACCAGGCTGGGCGCCTCGTCGATGAGGGCCCAGGTGCCGAACGGCGAGCCCTCCTTCGCCACCATGACCTGGTCGCTCACACCTGTGAGCTCCACCGCGCCCCGGATGACCACGAAAAGGGCCTCCGTCGGCTGGCCGCGCCGCAGGAGGACGGTGTCGTCGTCCACCTCGCTCTCCTCTGCGATGGACGCCAGCAGCGCCAGGTGCTCGCTCCGGGCGTCCTGCAGCAGGTCGACCTGCTGGAGCAGGAACACCTTCTCGATGAGGTCCATGGTCTCCATCTCCTGCAACGGGCGGGTGGCCGGCCAGGCCAGCACGCGGGGCTCCGCCGGAATATGTATGCCAAGATCCTCGCCGGCGCACACCGCGCAGCGCGCCAGCCACGTGTCGTTGTCCCGTACGAGCTCGGCGAGCAGGATGCGCAGGAGCGGCGGCTCCGCCCGGGCAGGCCTGCGTTCGTACAGCACCGGCTCCAGGTCCCGGAACGTGACGTGGCCCACCGTCTGCTCGAGCCACTCGAGCGCGTTGGCCCGGCTCGTGGAGTCGCCGCTCGTCAGGGCCAGGTAACAGTTGTAGGTGGCGTCCGGCGGGTGGAGCAGGCCCAGGCACCGGAACACCGTCTCTCGGCGCTCGCGCCACGCCTCCCGCAGCGAGCGCCTCAACAGCAGCACGCCGGACCGGCCCTCCTCGTAGCGGACCAGTGTCGCGCGCGCCTCCAGGTAGCGACCCGCGGCGTGCGTTTCACGCTCGATGGCCGCCTGCACGAGGTCTGTGTCGTAGCCCAGATCCGGGTGCGTCTTGCGCAGCTTGCTCAGACCCTTGAGCGCACGGTAGTCCAGCAGCTGATCCGTCTCCGGCGCCAGGAACGACGCCAGCAGCGCATCCACCGTGCGCTGGCTCGGGATGCTGGCAAGGACACGCGGGATGTTGCGCCGCACTTCCGTGTCGCCCACCCGCTCGCTGAGCGCCTGCGCCAGCGGTTCCACCACCGCAGAGCCCTGCTGCATCAGAGCATCCCGTGCGGCTTCCCGCGTGCCCCGGTCGGCCAGGGCGCGGATCATCTCCGGCCAGAAGCGCGGCTCCGCCAGCAGGCCTGCACTCCGCAGCGCTGCCGAGCGGACCCGTGCATCGGGATCACCCAGCAGAGGACTCAGCAGTGCTTCCGACTCCCGGCCGGCGCCCAGCGTGCCCGCCGCCAGTGCCATCTCGATGCGGGCTTCCGTCCCGCCCTCCCAGGCCGCCGGGCCGTGCCGTTCCAGGTACCAGCGCCCCGCCGCCGCCGCCACGTCGCTCGCCACCTCGCCCCGAGCCAGACAGGCCAGCGTGGCCAGCCGCGTTTCACCTGCGGCGGACAGCAGATCCCGCAGCAGGTCGTCCACCTCGCCCGAATGGCACGCGACCAGTGCCAGGACCGCCGCCTCGCGTACGCCCTTGCTTGCGTCCCTCAGGCACACGCGCACCCTGTCTTCGCCTTTGCAGTCGGGCACTCGCGCCAGGACGCGAAGCGCGCGCGCCCGCACGTCGGGCGATGGATGGTCCAGCAGGTCCAGCAGCGGCTCGACCAGCGGTCGGATGGCCGCGACCCCCGCCTGCTCCAGCAGGTCAAGCGCGAAGTTGGCTTCCAGCGGGTCGCCCGCCGTCAGCGCACGCCGGACCAGAGGCTGCGTGCTGCCGTCGGCCAGGGACGCGAAGCCGCCGCGGATGCTGGCGAACCGCCCCGCGATGGCCCGGGACAGGGTGTTGACGTACTCCCGCCGGACGGCAAACACGGCAACGAGCCACGCGATGGACAACGCCACACCGGCGGCGGGCACCAGGGTGAGCCCGGCCTGGCGCGTCAGCAGGAAGATGAGCCCCGCCCCGAGCGCCTTTGCCCCGTTCTCCACCGCCAGGTCGATGTAGACTTTCGCCTTCATCTTGATGCGGTCCGGCACGGGCACGTACAGGATCTCGCGGCCCGTGCGCTCCGCCGAATAGCGCAGGCTCGTCTCCGCGCCGAGGGCGCCGGCCGCGATCCAGAGGCTGGACGTGACCAACAACCCCAGGTTGCCCGCCAGCATGAACAGCGGCAGCAACAGCACGGCGAAGACGACACCCCAGCGCGTCAGCGCCGGCCGCAGCACGACCAGGACGACCAGCGGCAGCCACTGTGTCGCGGCGTAGACCGTGCCTTGGAACGCCGCCAGCGCGTCGCGGTCCGGGTAGGCGCGCAGCGACAACGTCTGGAACTGGTAGTCTACGAGTTGTTTCACCAGGATGGTGAGCAGCACGGTGGCGGCAATCAACCGCACGTGCGGGTTCGCCACCACCTCCCGCATGTCACCCTGCACCGGCGCATCGTTCCGATGCGGCAGACCGTTCTGCTCTCCCGGCCACACCCAGGGCAGCCCGGCGGCGAAAGCGCCGATGAGTACGGCCGCCACCAACAGCAGGTTGGGCGTGCCCAGCGGCTCCGCCAGCAGCTTCGTCACGCCGGCGCCCAGCGCCGCGCCGATGGAGCCGCCCGCGATCACCAACGGATACGACTGTCGGGCGGAGCGCGCGTTGAAGAACAACTGCGTCGTCATGAAGAACTGCACGACGAGCGCGGCCGAGAACACGTCGTACCATCCGTACAACACCAACCCGAACAGCGCGCTGCCTTCCCGGTAAAACACCCGGAACGCCACCAGACACACGGCGAAGAACGCCGCCACGCCCGGGATCAAGCGCTGCCACGACAGCCGCTGCGCCAGCCGGTTGTACGGCGGCACCAGCAACACCACCACCGCGCTCACCATGTACACCTGATAGAAGCGCGTGCCACCCAACCCATCCAACGCCAGCGTGTTCTTGATGGGACGCAGAATGCCCACGGCCAGGATGACGAGGAAGTACAACCCCATCATTCCCGCCAACCGGGGCAGATCGCTGCGCCGGTCTCGGCTCAGTTCCGGGAAGAGTCGCTCGAGGAGCGGCAAATGCACTCCGCTGGAAGGGGGCGGTCGGAAAGATTAATAAGGTGATTGGTGGATCTCCCGCAACAATACCCGCCGCCCCCGGGCCCCATGTGTCTTCCCATCGCCCGGTCTCCCCCTCTCGCCGGTAGTGGCGATGGACGCGAGGCGGGGGTCCCCCCGTCGGAGTGGGGTGGGGGCAGCGGGAGGGAGACGGGTCCCCCCGTCGGGGGTGGGGTGGGGGGCGACGGTCAGCACCCAGCCCGGCGTCGGGTGTCGGTGACCTGCGTCACGACCCAGCCCGCCGGGCCACGAGCCAGCTCGAAGGAATCGATGCCACAATGACTGAATCGGCCTCCGCGATGGAAGGTATAGAACGTCCAGACGGAGGCGATATCGCCATCGATGCGCACCTCCGGGTCGTACATGCGCTCGTTCCAGCCACCGCCGCCCCGGGCGACGGCTTCGACGAACGCTGCTACGGGCGTGAGCTCCACCGTGCGACGTCCGTCCCGGGTGGCCACGCTCACCAGCCGGGCGTCCGGCGCGAACACCGACCGCACGGCATCGCCGTCCCCCATATGCATCGCGTCCCATAGACGCTGGACCGTCGCCAGTACGTGTCGCTCCGCCGCCCAGTCTCCCGCGACCCAGCGACGCCACCCGGCCAGGAAGCCGGCTTCGTTCGTCCCCAAAACCGCCAGTACCTCGTCGTTCGTGGTCGCCCGCAGCAACCGTACGATCGTGGCCCGGCCCCAGCGGCGATCGATGTACGCCACCATGGACCCCGCGACGCCATAGCGGTAGCGGCCGGACCAGCCATCGGCCAGGCGCGTCGGCGCGGCCTCGGCCGCGATCGCGGCCTCGGCGTCGGCGGCGTGGCTCAACCGCAGCTGCTCCGACGCCAGCACTGCCAACCCCTCCACGAACCAGCCCATGTCATCCATGCCGGCGAAGTCATCGCTCGGGTTCCGCTGGCCGTGGTAGGCATGGACCAGCTCGTGGGCGATGATGCCCCGGACGTGCTCCGGGTCCCCGGCGTCATGTTCGCACGCCTGGCTCGCCCAGACCTCGGTGGAAAGAACGATCAGCCGCCGGGCGCCGGCCGCCGCGACCATCCAGCATTGCGTCGACGACAGACCCCACATCGCCTTCAATGTCGAATCGAACGCCGCCCGGTCCCGGACCACCTGCACCGCCACGCTGTCCAGGAAGGGCGCGCCGAAGAAATCGGCGATGCGCGTCTCCGACTCCCGCGCATAGCCGTTGAGAACCGCCGCCGGTCCAGTCGGCTCCTGCCCCGCGACCGTCCGCGCGCCCAGCACGGTGCCCGGGACGAGCCCAAGCAGGAGAAGAAAGCTGAAACGTCGGCCCGGGTGCACCCGGGCGGTACGGCCTCGCTTCGATGCGGGCATGTCCATCAACCCCGGTGCAGGACGTACACGTTCCGCTGCGCGGTGGGCAGCAGGACCATGTCGAGCACGTTGACGTGCGGCGGCAGGTTGGCGATGTAGGCGACCGCGTCGGCGACGTCATCACCGGTGAGCGGGTCGAAGCCTTCGTAAACGCCCTCGGCGCGCGCCTCGTCCCCGTGGAAGCGCACGACGCTGAACTCCGTCTTGACGAACCCGGGGTCCACGCTGGAGACCCGGATGGGCGTGCCCACCACGTCCAGGTTGATGCCCTCGGTCAGGGCGCGCACTGCGAACTTGGAGGCGTTGTATACGTTGCCCTTCGGATAGACCTGGTGGCCGGCCGTGCTGCCGATATTGATGATGTGGCCGCGCCCACGCTCGATCATGCGCGGCAGAAGCCAGCGCGTCACGTTGAGCAGGCCCTTGACGTTGGTGTCGATCATGCGGTCCCAGTCGTCCGGGTCGCCTTCCTGGACCGGGTCGAACCCCGCGGCGAGGCCGGCGTTGTTAACGAGCACGTCCGGCACGACTTCGGCGCCGACCATGGCGTCGATCTCGGCCATGACGCCGTCCCGGTCGCGAACGTCCACGCCGGCCGTGCGCACCTCCACGCCGTGCTCCCGTTCCAGGTCGGCCGCCAGATCAGAGAGTCGTTCCACGCGCCGCGCCCAGAGCACCAGGTTGGCGCCTTCCGCTGCGAAACGCCGCGCGCATGCCTCGCCGATGCCGGCGCTGGCGCCCGTGATCATCGCCCGCTTCCCCGAAATCCTGTTCATCCGTCTCCTCCTCGGCTCCCGTGCGCGCCCGCCGTAAGACCGGCTCCGTGCCGCTACCCCGCCGGCGAGGTGCCGAAGCACGGTTGCACCTATGCTCGACCGTTCCACAGACGCAGAACCGTAACGCGCGCACGTCCTGGATGCCACCCGCCACGACCCTCCGGTTTGCACAACGCCGCCCCAACCGACCATCCGCCTCTGCACGCGTCGGTATTGACCCCGGGCCGGGGACACCCTCATCTTTTACGCCAGACCCATTTTTCAAAACTCTCCCCGGCGGTTGCGCAGCCGAGTCGGCGGCCGAATCACTTGCGTGATCCGCACGCGGCGTCGAGGTGTGTGCGCTTGCCGCGTTCCCGCTCATGATCACGGCCCCGGGTCCCGGGTCCACGAGGCGCAGGGAGATCTGACATGTCAGGCACCGAGTTCCGACCGTCGATCCACGGTTGGGCGTTCCAGAACAGATTCCGCTACCCGGCCAGCATGCTGGGGCTGAGCGTGCCCGTGTCGCCCGCGTTCGGCCTGTGCGGAGGTATGTGCTGGTCGGCACTGGACCGGTATCACGCCGAGCGGCTACCTACCGCCCTGGATGCACCGTCGCCGGGCGAGCCGCTGTACGAGGAGCTGCTGCAGCGGCAGTTGAACGCGCTGGCCAGCAACGGCTGGCGGCGCGTCCACGAGTGGCAGGCGAGACCGGACGTCTCGAGCCGGTTCCGGCGAAACGACATCGGCACGGCTACGCTGGCGGAGTACCGTCGCCTGCGGCGCCTGTTGGACAGCGGCGAGCCTGCCCTGTTGCACCTGGTGCGTATGGCAGGTCCGTTCGCGAATCCGACAGAGAATCAACAGGTCCTGGCGTGGTCGTACCTGGAGAACCGGACGGCCGGGCATGTGCGCATCAGTGTGTACGACCCGAACCGGCCCGGTGACGACAAGGTGTACGTCGAGCTGGCCCTGCACCGTGAGGACGGGCGCGTGGCGCTGCGGCAGAGTAGCGGTGAGCCGCTACGCGGCTTTTTCGTCGTGGAATACGACCGACCGCGTCCTCTGAAATTCCGCGCCACGCGCCCGTCCTCACGGTGCAGGGCCAGCTCGACGTACACCTTGTCGTCACCGGGCCG
>JARRJS010000142.1:0-7419 GCA_037388885.1 Gemmatimonadota bacterium | reverse complement strand
GAGGTCTGGAGTCCTCGAAAGAACGGCTAGCTACCGAACAGGCGCGTGGCAACGGCCTGCTAGGGATCAGGGTACGTTCGGGTTGTTGTTCTTCTCGATGTCAGGCAGCGGCAGACACCGCGTGTCACCGTAGGTCCCGCCGGCCTGGTACGCCGTGCCTGGCGCCGGATCCAGCGCGAGGTTCAGCCGGCGGATGTCGTAGAACCGGTGGCCCGTGAGCCACAGCTCACGATTCCGCTCCTCGATCACCTGGTTCGCGATCGCCGTCGGGTCGCTGCTGGAAAACTGCGGCAACCCGGCCGCCGTGTGGAAGGCGTTAATGATGTCTACCGCGGTCTGGCCACCCTGCACCTCCGCGATGATCAACTGCGCCTCTGTGTAGGAGGCGATGGGGATGGGATCACCCTGGCTCAGGTACTTCTGCTGCCAGAAGATGGGTGTGCCCACCGTCGCCGTGTAGCCGGCGTCCACCACCGGCACGCGCGGGTCCGCCACGCCACCGTACGTCATGCTGCGGTAATTGGGCCCGACGCTGAGGGCGTCGCCGCCGGTCGGCGGATTGCCGTTCTGCACGAACACGCGGTTGTAGCGCCGGCTCGAGGCGCCCGACGCCGTCATGTCGTACTCGAAGCCAGAGTCCACCTGCTGGGCGTCGGCCACGGCATTCTGGCCCTGGCCCAGGTCCAGATAGGCTCTGGCTCGGCCCACCCGGGCGAAGTTCTCCAGGTCCGTGTTGCCGGCCGCCCCCGCGGCCTGGAGCGCGGTGCCGAACCGCACCACGGCCGAGTCCAGCAGCTCATCGCTGCTCATGGCCGGCGACAGGTTGACGGCCGCCTGGCAGAAGCCTTCAGCCAGCAGCACGTAGCTGTAACCGGCGTACACCGCCGCCTTGGCGATCAGCTCCTGCCGGTTCGCCACCTCCGCGTCTGTCCATTGCTGGAGGTAGCCCAGGATGTTCTCCGCTGACCATCGAGCCGTGGACAGCGGCACGTAGACGCCGAGCGACTCACACCCGTACGTGCCGTAGCGTGCGTCGTCCGACTTGACGTCGCGGCGGTCGTAGGGCCAGCGGTCGGCCGTCTGCGTGGCGTCGACCATCTCATGGGCCAGCACGGCCGAAAGCGCCACGTATGCGCCGTACGCGCATTCGAAGTCACCGATGGCGCCGTTCACCAGCAGCTCGGCGTTGTCCGGCACCGCCAATCCGTCGGCGGGGATCTGCTTGGGCGTGTCCACGCTCAGCGCGCGGTCCAGCTCGTTGCAGCCGGCCACCGCGGCCAGCACCACCAGGGGCAGCGCCAGCAGAGCAAACCGCTGGAAGCGCCGTCCGGTCGGACGACGGCCACGCCGCTCCTCGGTCTCACCACGCTCGCGGCCCGGGTTCCGATGCATCTGATTGTGCGTTGTCATCGTACCCTCCTCAGAAGCTGACGTGGAGCGTGGCGACGAACTGCGTCAGCTGTGGCAACACGTCCTGCTCCCACAGCGAGTAATCGCCACCGCGGCTGCCGCCGTTGAACGTGGCCTCCGGCTCCAGCCCCGGGTACTTGGTCCACGTGTGCAGGTTCCGGCCGGACACGGTCAGGCTCAGGGCGCTCGCCCCGATCCTGCGCGCGATGTTGTCCGTGAACGTGTACGTGGCCGACAGCTCCCGCAGCTTTGCGAAGCTGGCGTCGTGGATCAGAACGTCCGGCATACCCTTCTGGATCTCGGCGATGTCCACCGGATTGAACTGCGACGGCTGGTAGTTCTCCAGGCACAGATCGAAGAAGAAGCAGCGGACGCGCTGGTTGCCGTCCAGCTTCTTGAACCCGGTCTTGAAGTCCACCTGGCCGTACAGCCGCAGGTTCTGGAAGAGCGTCACCGTGGCGTTGAAGCCGCCATCCACCTTCGGCGTGTTGCGGCCCAGGTAGACGTTCGGCGCCACGAGCGTACCGCTGGCGTCGTAGCAGGGCGTCGTGCCGCCGCTGCCATCGGCGCAGACCATGGAGCTTTCGACCACGTCGCCGTTGGCATCCAGGCTGGCGCTCACGACCTTCTGGGAGAACCAGGACCCCACGGCGTAGCCGATGTGGTGCTGGATGTAGGTGCCCGCGCTGACGAAATTCTCCGTCGTCACGCTGCCCAGGCTCACCACCTTGTTGTCGTTGGTGGAGATGTTGAAGCCCAGGTCCACGATGACGTTCTCGGACTGGTACGGCGTGCCGTGGAGCGCCAGCTCGACGCCCTTGTTGTCAATGCGGCCGGCGTTCACCCACTGGTCGCCCGAGAACCCCGTGGACGGCGCAATCTGGCGCAGCAGGATGGCGTCCCGTGTGCGGTTGTTGTAATACGTGAACTCCACACCGAGGCGGTCGCCCAGCAGTCCGGCGTCGAAGCCGACCTCCAGCTCGCTGCTCCGCTCGGGGCCCAGATCCGGATTGCCCACCGTACCCGGCGTCACGGTGCCCACATCGTTGGGCCCGGTGACCGGATTGTAGGTGCGCAGCGCAGCAAACTGCGCCGGTTGCTGCCCGGACTGGCCGTAGGCAGCGCGCAGACGAAGCGTGTTCACCACCGGCGCGTGGAAGAACGGCTCGCTGCTCAGCACCCACGTAGCGCTGACTTTCGGATAGTAGACGAGGTTGAAGTTCTTACCGAACGCGCTGTTGTCATCCGCGCGCAGGCCCAGGGTCAGGAACCGGTTTTCGTTCCAGTCGAACTGCTCCTGCGCGTAGACGCCCACGGTGGTGTTGTTCTCGTAGGTCTGCAACGCCGTTTTGTTCTGCGTCGTCGCGTCCACGGCCGTCAGTCCCGGTACCGGGAACCCCTCGCCGTAGGCCTCCACGTTGTCGAGGTGCTTGCGGTAGTACTGCGCGCCGAACGACGTGTTGGTCTTGATGCCGGCGATCAGCGGGAACTTGAACGTGCCGGAATAGTCCGCCGTCGTGTAATTGGTGCGGGTATCCACGACGTCGGCCCAGCCGCGGTCGGCGAAGGAGTCGTAGTAGATGTACTTCGTGTTGTGGTTCATGATGTCATGGTCCTGCGTCGCCGTCTGATCGATGCCGACGGTCAGGCGGTGCGAGAACCACGTCGTCGGGTTGTTGTGAATCTGGATGCTGCCGGTGTAGCGGCCCACGTCCTGCCACGTCCAGTAAAGCGCGTGGTAGGAGTCGGGCGTGCCGCTCCAGAAGCCGCGGCGCATGGGATCCGAAATGTTGCTCGGCGTCATGAAGTACGTCGTCCAGGTGACGCCGCCGCAGCCGGACTCGCAGGCCAGGTCCGTCCGGCCCAGCACGTAGCCGAAATTGCCGTCAATGCGCCACTTCTCGTTGGGCGTGACGGTGAGGTTGAGGCGGGCGTTGCCCCGCTTCACCTTGTTGGTAGGCTCCACGCCGTTGTCGTGGTCGTACGCGGCCGACAGATAGTACTGGATGAACTCGTTGCCGCCGCTCATGCTGCCGTTGTAGGACTGGCGGTAGCCGGTCTGGAAGATGTTCTTCGCCGGCTCGCCCAGGTCGCGCTGCATCTGGAGCCAGTTCTGCTGCAGTTGGTTGAAGTCGATGGTCTGCAGGCTGCCGTTCACCATGCCGTAGTTCGTCCAGAGCCGGCCGGCGGGATTGGCGAACCAGTTCGCGCCCTGCTGGACCTCGAAGGTGAAGTGCGGCGTCCCTTGCTGGCCCCGCTTCGTGATGATCTGGATCACGCCGTTGGCCGCCTCCGTGCCGTAGAGCGTTGCGGCGGCCGGCCCCTTGATCACCTCGATGCTCTGGATGTCGTTGGGGTTCAGGTCGCTGAGCCGCGAGATGCTGCGCGAGCCGAAGCCCTGGTTGATGGGGCCGCTCGTCTCGTCGTTGTTCACCCGCACGCCGTCGATATAGACCAGCGGCGTGTTGGACAGCGAGAACGTGGCCGCACCGCGGATGCGGACCTTCGCCGCGCCTCCAACCTCGCCCGTGGACGACAGGACGGTCACGCCGGCGACGCGGCCGTTCAGCACCTGCTCCACGGTGGAGACCGGCGCCACCCTGGTCACCTGCGCCGCGTCCACACTGGAGACCACGTTTCCGATGGCCTTCCGGGCCGTGGCGCCGGGTGTGCCGGTGACGACCAGCTCGTCCAGGTGAATGGCCGATGGCTGGAGCTCGAAGCGCAGATTCATGTCCCCGGGGGTCGCCATGACCGACGCTTCCGCGTAGCCGATCATCGTGACCCGGACCTGGACCCGGGTGCCGGTCACTCCGGTGAGGAGGAACCGGCCCTCCGCCGTGGTGATGGTGCCCTTGCCGGTGCCGGGTATGAAGACCTGCACGCCGGAGAGTGGCTGCATGGTCTGCCCGTCCACGACCACACCACCGATGGAACCTTCCTGCTGGGCGGATGCCCACGCGGGCATCACGGCCAGCGCCGCGGCAAGAGCCAGGCACGTGATCCACGGGCCTGCAGCTCGAGCCAGGGGGTGCCCGCTGCCGGGCGGATGCTGCTGCGAACAAAGTCGACGCATGGCTGCCTCCTTTGGATATGGAGTCGGTCGACACGATGGGAACGCCTACGTTAGCGCACCGCGGTGCGCGGTGCAATGCGCTTGCGGGGTGGCTCGGCAGGGTGTTGCCAGACCGGCCCCGGAACGTACTCACGATATGGACACATCCACATGCGGCCCGTACGTTTTCGCGTCCACCCACAACCCCAAAGACAGACCGAGGCGCTCATGAAGCATCCACGCATGACCGCGTTGATCCTCGCGGCATTCCTGATGCCCGCCACGCTGGCCGCGCAGCAGCGCCGCGTCCCGACACGACCGTCGCCGCAAGCGTCGTCACAAGGTGCACAACAGGAGAACGTCACGCCGGAGCATGTGACGACGCAGCACACGACGACCATCGGCGGCCAGAAGATCGACTACGACGCCACCGTGGGCGACATCATCCTGCGGGACGACGACCAGAACCCGACGGCCGCCCTCTACTACACGGCCTACATCCGGCGCGGCGTGTCGGACGTGACGCACCGGCCGGTGGTGTTCGCATACAACGGCGGGCCGGGCTCGTCGTCCATCTGGGTGCACATGGGCGCCTTCGGCCCGAAGCGCGTGGCGACGCCGGACACGACGCATTCGGGCCCGCCGCCGTACAGGCTGGAAGACAACCAGAACAGCCTGCTGGACGTGGCGGACCTGGTGTTCATCGACCCGGTGGGCACGGGCTTCAGCCACCCGCTGGGCAAGGCGACGGGCAAGGACTTCTGGGGCGTGGACGAGGACGCGCGCTCGCTCACGCAGTTCGTCACCCGCTGGCTCACGGAGAACGGGCGCTGGAACTCCCCGCGCTACCTCATCGGCGAGAGCTACGGGACGACGCGCTCGGCGGTGCTGGGCAACATGCTGGAGCGTTCCAGCGTGGGGCTCAACGGCATCGTGTTCGTGTCCACGGTGCTGGACTTCCAGACCATCTCGTTCCAGCCGGGCAACGACGAGCCGTACATCATGTACCTGCCGGGCTACGCAGCGGTGGCGTGGTACCACGACGCGCTGCCGAACAAGCCCGCACAGCTGCGGCCGTTCCTGAAGGAGGTGGAGCAGTTCGCCATCGGCGACTACGCACACGCGCTGATGCAGGGCAGCAACCTGGACGCCGCCACGCGCGGCCGCATCCTGGACAAGCTCGTGCAATACACCGGGCTCAGCCGCGATTACCTGGACAAGGCGAACCTGCGCGTCAGCGCCCCCGACTTCGAGAAAGAGCTGCTGCGGGAGAAGGGCCTGGTGGTGGGCCGGCTGGACGCACGCTTCACGGGCCCCACGGGCGACCTGCTGGCGGAGCGTGCGCCCTACGACCCCCAGTCGGCGGACATCGGCGACGCGTACGTGGCGCTGTTCCGCGACTACCTGCGCAACCAGCTGAACTTCAAGACGGACCGCATCTACCAGGTGAGCGGCAACGTCCGGCCGTGGAACTGGCAGCATTCCGTCGGCTTCGGGCGCGGCGGCGGCTGGCCGGGGTTCACCAACGTCGCCGTGGATTTGGGGCAGATACTGACCTACGACCCCAAGATGCGCGTGATGGTGGCGGCGGGTTTGTTCGATTTGGCGACGCCCTATTTCGCGGCAGAGTACACCATGGACCACCTTGGACTGCCGCCCGATCTGCGCTCGCACATCCGCATCGACGAATACGAGGCGGGGCACATGATGTACGTCAATCCGACGTCCTTGGTAAAGCTCAAGAAGGACATCGCGTCCTTCATCGGCGACACGTCGAAGTGAGAGCTGTTCCGGCCTGAGCTGCTACGCGCCCGACCGACGCGTCGCGGTCACGGCGCACCGCGGTCACGGCGCACGGACGACGAAACGGCCCCGGACACATCGCCCGGGGCCGGTTCGCGTCCGGCGTTCAAGCGGCACGGCCCTGGAGTGTCCGGCCGCCGAAGCCGCTCACCATTGCATGGTGTCCGGCTGCTGGCCGCGCCTCCAACCGCGGCTCGTCCAGCCGCGACCCATCCAGCCCGGGCCCATCCAGCCCTGCATCATGCCGCCGTGACTCCAGCCGCCCATTCCTCCGTGACCCATCATGCCCGGCCTCATCCAGCCGCCCATCATGCCACGCTGGCGGAGCAGGTCGTGGATCATGGCGGCCCCATCGTCCAGCTTCTGGCGCTGCTGGTCCGTGAGCACCTTGCGGGCGTTCACATACGCCTGCGCCATGGCGACCTGTGCGGACACGAAGTCGTTCGCCGCCTGTTGCAGATTCTTCTGATATGCGCCCGCATCCGGAGGGTTGCTCATGAGCGCCTGGACGGCCGCCTGGTGCGCCTGCTGCGCCTGCTGCATGTCCTTCTGCATGGTGGTACGCGCGTCGTCCCCGATCTTCTGGATCTGCTTGACCTGCGCGTCCGAAAGGCCCAGCGACGATTTGAACGCCAGGATCATCGCCGGGCCGTGCATGCCCATACCCATGGTGCCGGGCCCCAACATCTGCCCGCGCATTCCCCAGCCGGGCATGTTCTGGCGAGGCGTGGGCTGCCCCTGCTGCGCCGCGGCGGGCGCCGTCGCCAGGAGCAGAGCCACGATCGCTGCCATGAACCTTCGCATAGTATCTCCTCTTCCTCGTTCCGATCACTCAACGCCGCCGCAACTCATCCAGCGTCCGGCGATCCGTCTCGTCATCGATCTCATCACGTGCGTAGCTTCGTCCTGCTTCCCCATGCACAGCACTGCAACATCCGTGAACGTCCGTCGGAGAACCGGTGCCGAACCGGTGCCAACCCGGGTGATCCTATAAAAGCGACTGGCCCCCGAGGGTTGAGATGCCCACCGTTTGGTGGGGGGCCTGGGCACAGGCTCTCAGCCGAGGAGGCCAGTCATGTACTACGTAGGCATCGATGCGCACGTAAGATACCTGCGCATAGCGGTGGTGGACAAGGACGGAGCGTTGGTCA
>JARRJS010000141.1:0-7473 GCA_037388885.1 Gemmatimonadota bacterium | reverse complement strand
CGAGCCCACGAGGAGCACCAGGGCCAACGCGAGCTGGGCCACCACCAGGCTGTCCCGCGCTCGGCTCCGTGTGCGGCCGGTGCTGAACCCGCGGCGGCCTTCGTTGAGGGCCACGGATGGGCTCGAGGCCGACGCTCGCGCCAGAGGCAGGAGCCCGACCGTCAGGCCTATGACGGCGGAGACGATGATGGCGAAGAGGAGGACCGGCGGGCTCAGAGCGACGTCCTGGAGCCTGGGTAGCTCGGCAGGCCCAACCGCGCGCAGAAGAGCGATCCCACCGTAGGCCACGCCGAGACCCAGGGTGCCGCCCAGCACGCCCAGCGTCCCGCTCTCCGCGAGGTACCGCGCCGCCAGCCGGCCACGGCCCGCCCCTAGCGCCGACTGGATGGCCACAGCCCGGCTGCCCACCTCGGACCGGACCAGCAGCAGGTTCGCCACGTTGGCGCAGGCCACCAACAGGATGATGGCCACGCCACCCAGGACTACCCAGAGCACGCTCCTGACCCCTCCCACCAGGTCCTCTTTCAACGGATGCAGGACCGGCTTCCCGCCGATCTCCTTCAACTTCTCGGCGGTCAAGCCGCCCGGGTAGCGCTCGGGAGCCAGAAAGACCAGGCGGGTCATGTCCGCCAGAGCCGTTTCCGTGGACACACCGGGTCGGAGGCGGGCCAGGCTGTTGTAAACAAAGTTGCTCACGGTGAGTCCCGCGCGGTTGTAGCGGAACGGCAGATAAAGGTCCGGATCACGATCCACGAACCGGAAGCCCCGCGGCATCACCCCGATGACCTGGAAGGGGTTGTCGAACACCACCACCGTCCGCCCCAGCACGTTCGGGTCCGCACCCATGTGGTCCACCCAGTATCGGTGGGACAGAATCACAGTGAGCGGGGACCCGCTTCGGACGTCCTCCCGGGTGAAGAGGCGACCCAGGAGCGGTCGGACCCGGAGGGCCCTCAGCGTTCCGTCGGTGACACTGATGGAGGAGAGCTCCTCCGGCGTGCCCTGCGACAGGGTGGGCACCAGCTGCGCATACCAAACCCCGACATCCTGGAACACCCTGGCCTCGTCCTCGTAGATCGCGTTGACCGCAAGCGACTGGGGAAGCTGTTCCTCCCCCATCGCCGGCGCCGCATTCCAGACGGACACGAGCTGGTCCGCATCTTCATACGGAAGCGGGTCCAGCAGGACACCTTTCACCACGCTGAACACCGCCGTCGTGGCGCCGATTCCCAGGCCCAGAGTCAGCAGCACCACCGCCGTGAAGCCGGGGGTGCGTCGCAGGCGCCGAAGAGTGAAGCGCAGCTCCTGGAGCAGGTCGGCCATCCTGATGCCACGTCGGCCTCGCCTTCTCAGCGCGGCCTCGACCGACTCCATGTGCTCCCCCGCCGGAGGCGGTGCCGCACCTTTTCGGGTTCGAAGCATGTCGGCGGCCAGTCGCGCCCAGTCTTCCACCTCCGCCAGCGCCTGCGCTTCCGCTTCCGCTTCCGTGCGCCCTCGGGCCAGGGCCTCCGCGTATGCGTCTTCCAGGTGGTTCGCGATCTCCTCCTCGAGCTCCGCGGAAGACTCACCCCGGAACAGCCCCGGCGGGAGCTGCTCTCTCACGTACTTCTTCCAGTCACGCATGGCTCGGCTCCACGACCAGGTTCACGGCGACGGTGAATTCCCGCCACGACTCCCTCTGTACGGCAAGAGCGTGCCTCCCCTTCTTCGTGAGAGAGTAGAAACGCCGCCGCCGTTCGCCCTCCCGCTCCACCCATGTCCCCTTGATCCAACCACGCTTCTCCATCCGAAACAGGACCGGGTAGAGGGATGACGCATGGAAGCTCAGGCGGCCTCCGGAGCGCGTCGCGATGCGTTTGCCGATCTCGTAGCCGTGGAGGCGGTCGTCCTCGAGGAGCGAAAGAATGAGGAGCTCGGCGCTTCCCTTCTTAAGGCGGGACTGAACACGGGCGACCTCGACAATTGGAGGCAGATATGTTTCACTCATACATACATGACGGCTTCTGCGTCGGAGGAGTTTCAGGGGACTTGTCTCTTTCTGCTGCTTGTGGTTCGACGACCGTGCGCATGGGGTGCTTGCGACGCACCCCCGCGGGCGGAATGATGCAGAGTACCCTTCTAAGCGGGAGCGTGATGCGATGAGCAGCGATCGATCGCCGGGAACACGGCGGCTCAGCCGCCGGGAATGGATGAAGATCGTCGGGTCCGCGGCGGCCACCACCGCTCTGGTTCCGGCGGAGGCGTTCGGTGCGTGGGGGGCGGTCTCGGCCACCCCGCCTGGCCTGGCGCCGGCGCCGACGACCCCGGGCGGTCGCTATCCTCCTGAGTGGACCGGGCACAACCGCCGGCTCGGTGATTACCACGTCGCCGAAGGCTATCCCGCCTATGAGCCGCACCCGCGCTACCTCGGTGAGCTGCGCGGCTCGTGGTGGCGGATGGGGAGGCAGTACGGCGAGCGGGCCGGCGACCTGATCCGCATGGTCTACGAGGGGTGGTATCGCGAGCTGGTGCCGGTGCAGGGGAGCCCGGATGTGATGGCCGCCTATCTGGGCGAGCAGGAGGCGTACTACGAGGCCCTGGTGCCGGAGGCGCTCGAGCTGATGCACGGCATCGCGGACGGCGCGGCCAGCGAGCTGGCTACGTCCGTCTTCCCCCACCAGCTCGATCACTTCCAGAAGATCCTGATGATCAACAGCTACTTCGGGCTCAAGGGGAAGCCGCCCGTTTCCGACACGGCGGCGCCCGGTCGGCCCGAGGACGCGGGGCACGCGTGCAGCGGCGCGGTCATCCTCGGCGGCGCCACGAAGGACGGCAAGACGATCCACGTCAGTTCCGAGGACCAGCATTTCTTCCCGCAGGAGTACTTGGTGACGTTCGTCGCCAATCCCAGTGACCGCCGCGCCCACCGCTTCACGGTGACGGACTCGGCCGGCGAGATCGGCAGCGAGCACGCCCAGAACGACCGCGGCGTCACGGTGAGCGGTTATGCCGGCGGCTCGGTCGGCATTCTGGGGCCCACGCTGTCGGACCCGTTCTCCGGCTATCGCCGACCCGGGCTGGACTGGCAAGTGGGCGACTTCTACGCGGCGGCGTTCGCCGACGACGCAAAGCACGCCGTGGAGCTGCTGACCGTCGGCCGGCCCGAGTACCGGGCCCGGTCGGGGCGGAAGACCGTGATCGGCAAGTGCACCTACGGCGCGAACTGGGTGGTCTGCGACGCCGACGAGGCCTACGTCGTGGAGAGCATCCCGGCGGACCGGCAGGGTCGTGCGCGATACGCCGTGCGCCGGCCCGGCGACATGAAGGAGAAGAACGCGCAGTACATCGTGTCGACGAACAACGTCGAGGCCCGCGACAGCTACGACGAGGAAAACGTCCACGACCCCGACCACCCGATGCGCCAGCACGGGAACGCCGAGCAGCACCCCACCCATTTCGGGCTGAATAGCACCGGCATGCGCTTCTGGACGTTCATGACGCTCATCGAGCAGAACTACGGCCGCATCGACGTCGACATGGTGCAGCGGTGGCGCACGACCCACTTCGTCCTGGACCGCGACGGGAACCGCCACGACCACCTGGAGGTCGACGGCCGGCAGGTCCCCATCCACCTGGCGCCCGGCGCGGCCACCCTGTGCCGGCACACGTTCGATCCGCCCGGCACGGACTCGCTCAAGGGCATCAACATCTACGTGAGCCTGTCGGTGCCGCAGGACCTGACGTCGTTCCGCACGAAGGGCCGGCCGTGCGAGTGGGAGGGGCCGTGGGACCGACTGTCGCTGCGCGACGTGCCGGAGGCGGGCGGCTAGCCTTTGATTCGGGTCTATGGCTGCGGGCGCCACCTGGGGCCGCGGTCGGATTCCCGTGCGTTAGTGAGATTCACCTGGGCCTGGCCGTCGGGGCTCAGGATGAAGATTTCCGACCATTCGCCACCCGAGAAGCGTTCGCAGGCGATCCAGTCCCCGTCGGGGGACCACGCGGGTCGCCATTCGTTCTCGGCCGAGCTGGAAACGTTCATCAGGTCCGTGCCGTCGGCGGCTACCGAGTAGATCTCGTAGTTGCCGTCCCGGTTGCTGGTGAACGCCAGCTTCGAACCGTCAGGTGACCAGGCCGGCCAGTCATCCAACGCCGGCGAGTTGCTTACATTGACGATGCCAGTGCCGTCCGCGTTCATGACGAAGACCTCCCCGGCACCACCTTGCGTGACCGTGAAGGCGATCCTGGACCCGTCCGGTGACCAGGCCGGGTCGGACGCCGGGGCCATGGAGCCGGTCAGGCAGGCCGCTCCCGTGCCAACGGCGTTCATCACGAAGATCTCATCCTTCCCGTTCCGGACGGAGGTGAACGCGAACGGCGAGCCGTCGGGCGACCAGTCGGCCTCGCGGTCGCTCCCGGGCGAGCGGGTGAGGTTCACGTGGTTCGTTCCATCGGCATTCGTCACGTAGATTTCCTTGTTTCCGTCCCGGTTGGTGGTGAACGCGAGCCTGGAGCCGTCGGGGGACCAGTCGTCCGGGGTATCCTCGGCGTTCGGGGCCCTGCTGAGGTTGATCTCCCCCGAGCCATTGAGATCCACCGTGTAGATCTCGAAGTCGCCGTCCCGGGTGGATCGGAAAACGATCTTCGAGCCGTCGGGTGACCAGAAAGGCCAGATGTCCCATCCGGGGGAATGGGTCAACCTCACCTGGGCGCTTCCGTCGGGGTGCATGACGTAGATCTCGCCATTCCCACCGCTGTCACGCCAGGCGTCGAACACGATGAGTCCCGCCGATGTCGCCAGGATCTCGAACGTGGCCGCCCCGGACCCTCCGCCACCTGGCGACGGGTTGGAGACCGTGACGGCGGCGGCGCCATCGGTCGCGACATCGCTTTCGGGGATCTCCGCTTCGAGGCTTCCCCCGTCCACGTACTTGGTCGGGCGGTCCGATCCGTTCCACAGCACCACCGACGACTCCATGAAATTTGCCCCTTTCACGGTGAGGGTGAACCCGGACGCTCCGGCCAGAATGATGCCGGGCTGAAGCGACGTCACGGCGGGAACCGGATTCGTCTGGCCGGACTCCGTCGGCCCGGACTCGGTGGGCCCGTCACCTCCGCAGGCTACGAGCAGCAGAGCCAGGGCCCCGCACAGCAGCGACCTCGGGCCGGCCCCCGGAACGATCGCCAGACCAGTCATCATCACTGCCCGCCGTTCGCACCGCTGGCGGTGCTCCGGTAGTCATCCGGGTTCTCGTCCAGCACCTCGATGACGGTGCCGTCGCTGTTTCCGTCGGGGTCGTGATTGGCCGTCGCGTCATAGGCGAGGCCCGGGGCGACGACGTCGTCAACGGTGAACCAGACCTGGAACTGGGACCCCTTCTTGATGTCGGGTAGCGAGATCTCACAACGGCCATCGGTACCTGTGACGCAGGAGCCCTTGCCATCGGGAGACGTCCATGTCCCGGACACCTCCGCCCCGGTGACGGGAGCTTCGTCGGCGTCATGAACGGTGACCCTCACGTATGCGGTCCACTTCCCTTTTGCCGGCGGGTCGCTGGAGCGGTCCAGGTCGCCGACATGCACGGTGCTCGTAATGGTCATGCCGGCCGTGGCGCTGTCGTTCGTCGGATCGTCGTCGTCCAGCAGCTGGACGGCGGTGAGGGCGTGGGCCCCGGAGCTGGCGCCCGAGGTGTTCCATAAGAACGAGAGCTCGGCGGCCAGCCCCGGCGCGAGTTGCTGGATCGTCAGGGTGTCGATGGTGATGTCGTCGCTCACATCGGGCGTCGCGTTGTCCGAAACGAGGATCACCGCCAGGTCGGTGACATCCACGGCGCCGGCGTTCTGCACGAGGACGCCGACTGCGATCGTCTGACCGGGATCCGAGAAGGGCGGGGGGGTCACGTCCAACACTGCCACGTCCAGCCTCCCGGCCGGGGCCGTGGCGCATCTGCCGTCACCCCCCACGTTCGCGGCGTTCGCGAAGACGATGGGTTCGGGAATCCCGTCAGGGTCGTCGAAAACGGCGAGGCCGCAGGCGTCCTGTGGGTCGATTCCGGCCTCGACCACGTGCGACATCGTGGACTCGACATCCGCCCGGCCGGACAGCCCATCCGGGTAGTTCCTGGCGGCATAGAGGGCCACCGTACCCGTGACGTGCGGCGCCGCCATGCTGGTGCCGCTGATGGTGTTGAAGCCACCCTGCTTCCACGTGGACTCGATGCACACGCCCGGGGCCATCAGGTCCACATCGGGGCCGTAGTTGCTGAAGTTCGCACGGCTGTCGTCCTCGTCGGCCGTGCAGGTCGGGGCGGCCAGGCCGCCCGGACGCCCGTCGAAGTCGGCCAGAGCCGAGACCGTGAGGACTTCGTCATAGGCAGCGGGAACCGTGTGAGCCGCATCGTAGTCCGAGTTCCCCGCGGACACCACGAACACGACGCCGCTGTCCACGGCAGCGCAGATGGCCTGGTGCTCGGCGTCCCCGTCGGTCGTCCCGCAGGCGCCATCGTCCGAACCGACGCCTCCGATACTCATGTTGGCCACTTCGATCTCGCGGCCATGCTGGGCGACGTAGTCGATCCCGGCGATGATGTCCGAACGGGAGCAGCTGCCGCCGTTGTTGCAGACCTTCACGGCCCAGAGCCGGGCACCAGGCGCGACGCCCACGACGCCGACACCGTCGTCCTTTGCCGCCGCCGTCCCGGCCACGTGGGTGCCGTGCCCCATACCGTCATCGGGGTTGCCGCCGGCGAAGCTGACGGCCTGGAACACGTCGAGGTCCGGATGGTCGAGGTCGATCCCCGTGTCGAGGATGGCGATGTCGACATCCACCGGGTCGCTCGCCGTCGCGCTGGTGTTCTGGTCGGCCTCGATCCGGTCGATCCCGGTCGGCAGTCCCTGCTGGTGCACCGCATCCAGCCGGTCCGGGGTCACGGAGCGGACCCGGGGGTCGGCCCGGAGCGCGTGCAGGCGACCGGCGGGCACCACCGCGGCGAAGCCCTTCAGGGCAGCCGAGTACGTGTGGCGCAGCCCGAGCCCGTGGGCGTGGGCCAGCCCGCGGGCCACCATCCCGGGATCCGTCACATCATCCTTGAAGACGACGATGTAGCGGTCAGGGATGACCTGTTGCTGCCGCTGCGCAAGCGAGGCGTCATCCATCCCCGGCCGGGTCTTGTCGTCGAGCCCGGGTCGTGCAGGGTCGTCGCAGCCTGCAAGGGCCGCAAACGCGAACATCGTGGCCGTGATCAGCCTTGCCTTGCTCATTCGAACCTCCAGCTCAGCCAGTTCCCGGCGTCTGTCCGGGCACAGCGCCCCAGCGGCGATGCCCGTCGTCGACGCTCCTGTCCTGCTCATCTGTTGTGTAACGGACACGGCCCGGCCTTTTGTCCGCCTTCTCTCGTCGGCCCCAGGCCCTTAGCCACCGCCGACAATCTTGGGCCGGGGCCGTGATCGTTGTTCAGAGTGGATAGCGTCATTACGTTGGATTCGAGGAGTCCCACC
>JARRJS010000140.1:0-9387 GCA_037388885.1 Gemmatimonadota bacterium | reverse complement strand
CAGAGCGGCCAGCCGAACGCCATGTTGGCTACCTTGCCCATGGCCATGCCCACCCAGCCCAGGATGAACATGTTCATGAACACCTGCCAGCCGGCCATCCAGCCGCGCAGCAGCTCGGCGCCCAGGCCGCCGTAGCGCAGCGTCTGCCACTCGGCCTGCGTGTAGGCCAGGGAGCGCCGGAAGATGCGCGCGGATACGAACGAGCCGATGGCGGTCCAGGCGGTGAAGAACGTGTACCACAGGCCGCGCAGCCCCTGGGCGTACACGGTGCCGGTGATCCAGATGGGCGTGTCCGTCGCGGTGTGCGTGCTGAACACCGACGACGCGGGCAGCCACCATGGCAGTCCGCGGCCCGCCAGGAAGAAGTCGGACTCGGAGCGACGGGCCAGACGATAGAAGAAGAACGCGCCGCCGACCATCAGCAGGAGGAACGCGCCGGCCCAGAACCAGTCGAGTGCGGTGAAGTGCGCCACGTGACGACTCCGTTGCGGTTGGGAACCGAGGCGATGCTACGGCCCGGGACGCGGCGGGTCAATGACGACGGCCGGGGGAAAACTCCAGTTTGTGGCCCTACGGACCGCTCTGAGCCCTGCGGAGGCCCTGCGGACGGCCCTGCGGACGACGGCCCTGCGGACCGGCCCTGCGGACGGTGCACCAGTCGCCAGTTCTTGCCCATCGGGTTATCCCCGTGGCTCAACTGAAGAATGGAAGCCGGTGCCCTCAATTCGCAGTAGAATCACCTGGCAACGGGACGAAACTGGCGACTGGTGCGCCGTCTGCAAGGCTGCGTCACATTGCGTCACAGACATGCGGCAATAGGACAAAACTGGCGACTGGTGCACCGTCCGCGTGTTGTCCCAACTGGCGACTGGTGCACCGTCCGCGTGTTGTCCGCTGGCGACTGGTGCACCGTCCGCGTGTTGTCCGGTCCGCGTGTTGTCCGCGTGTTGTCCGCCGCCCGCGTGGTGTCCGCGTGTTTTCCGTCGTCGGGTTCGGATGTCATATTGCGGGGGTGACAGCAGGCGGGGGCGCCGGCGGGGGCGTCGTTGTGACTTCCCTGCGTTGTGTGCCGCCGGATCACGCATGATCTGCGAATCGGGCGAGGAGGTGACGTGGTCGTGTCGACGACGAAGCCAGCGGCGTTCGGCGGGCCGGGCTGGACGCCCCGGGAGACGTCCATGCGCGAGGACGTGGGCACGATCTGGGCGGCGTGCGGCGTGTCGTGCGAATGGTCGCGCCTGCGCGACGTGCTGCTGCACCGGCCGGGAAACGAGCTGGCGGCGGAGGACCCCGACGCCGCCCTGATGCTCGAACGTCCGGACACCGACCGCGTGCGTGCGCAGCACGACGCCCTGGCGGCGGCGTACCGGGCCGAGGGCGTGACGGTCCACTACGTGGACCCGTGGGAGCCGCCCCCGCCCAACCAGGTCTTTGTGGCGGACACGATGCTGGCCACGCCGGAGGGCGTCATCGTCGGTCGGCCCGCCTCGCCCGTGCGGGCGGGCGAGGTGCGGTGGGTGGCGCGCCGGCTGGCGGAGCTGGGCGTGCCGATCCTGCGCACCGTGGCGGGCACGGGCACGTTCGAGGGCGCCGACGCGTTGTGGCTGGACCCCGGCACGGTGTTGCTGGGCCGGAGCCGGCGGACGAACGAGGCGGGCGCCGCGCAGGTGGCGGCCACGCTTCACGAGCAGGGCGTCGACGTCGTGCCGGTGGACGTGGACCGCCAGGCCATGCACCTGATGGGCGCTGTGCGTTTCCTTGACGGGGAGCGCGCCGTGGTGTGGCCCGGGCGCGTGACACCCGAGACGGTGCGCGCCCTGGAGGACCACGGCTTCCAGGTGCTGGAGGGCCCGGACCCGGACGAGGCGTTGCGAGGCGCCGCGCTCAACTTTGTCACGCTGCTCGGGCGAGACGCTCATGGATTACGGCATCCACGACGCGTGGCAGGCGGGTTTCCGGCGGGTCGTGTTGGTGGTGCGGGCCGGCATCCGGGACCAGCTCGACGAGCATCTGGGACGCTGGCGCAGTCGGGTAGAGTTGGCGTATGCGGTGCAACGCACGGGCGACCTGCCCCGGGGCTGGAGCCCGCCGCCGGGGCGCTCGAAGCCGTGGGGTACCGCCCACGCACTGCTCGCGGCGGAGGACGCGCTGGATGGCCCGTTCGCCGTGGCGAACGCCGACGACTGGTACGGCCCGTCGTCGTATGCCATGCTGGCGCACCACTTCGGCAAACGCGGCCGGGCGGAGCATGCGCTGCTGGGCTTTCGCCTCGAGGACACGTTGTCGACTCACGGCGGCGTGTCCCGCGCCGTCTGCGACGTCACGAACGACAGACGCCTGACCGGCATCACGGAATGGCTGGACGTGCGCGAAGAGCTCGGCCGCATCACCGGCCGCGCGGCGAACAGCCGCGCGGAGCTGCGGCGGGACGCCCTCGTGTCCATGAACCTCTGGGGTTTCAGGATGGAGGTCTTCCCGCTGCTGCATCAGGGCTTCGTGGATTTCCTCCGGGATGCCGCCGGCGACCCCGCCGCGGAATACCTCATTCCCGACGCCGTGGGTGAGGCGATTCGACAGGACGTCATGCGCGTGCGCGTGCTTCCGGCACGCGACGGCTGGTTCGGCCTCACGCACCCCGCGGATCTTGACGCGGCCCGGGCCCGCATGGAGCGCCTGGTCTCCGCCGGCGTCTATCCCCGCAATCTGTTCGGTTGAATCCTGCCGAAACAAACCTTTTCGAATTCTCGTTTGTCCAACAAGACACGTGGCGCCATGGGGCCACGGCGGACCTGCTGGAAGCCAGATCTCTCCCCTCCCGCCGGGAGCAGGCATGAACAACCTGAAGTTCGCCCTTCGTGCACTGTTGAAGACGCCGTTCATCACGGGCATCGCCGTCCTCTCCCTGGCGTTGGGCATCGGCGCCAACGCGGCCATCTTCTCGCTCTTCGACCAGTTGCTGGTGCGGCCGCTGCCGGTGAACGACCCGGCCCGGCTCGTGAACCTGGCGGCGCCCGGCCCCAAGCCGGGGTCTCAGTCATGCAACGATGCAGGCAACTGCAGCGTCGTCTTCAGCTACCCCATGTTCCGGGACCTGCAGAAAGCGCAGAGCCCGTTCTCCGGCATGGCGGCGCACCGAACGTTCGGTGCCAACCTGGCAACCGGGGACCAGACGCTGAGCGGCCAGGGCGTGCTGGTTTCCGGGTCGTACTTCTCGGTGCTGGGGCTCCGGCCGGCGTTGGGCCGGCTGATCGGCCCTTCGGACGACGACGCGATCGGTGCGCACCCCGTAGCCGTGCTGAGTCACCGGTTCTGGCAGATGCACCTGGGGAGCGACCCCGACGTCATCGGTGAGTCCATCGTGGTGAACGGCACGTCCATGAGCATCATCGGCGTGGCGCCGCAGGGGTTCGACGGGACCACGCTGGGTGCGCGCCCCGACGTGTTCGTGCCCATCACCATGCGGGCGGCAGTGAGCCCGGGGTTCAAGGACTTCGAGAACCGGCGCGCGTACTGGGCCTACGTGTTCGCACGACTGCGACCCGGGGTGACGGTGAAGCAGGCGGCGGCCGACATCAACGTCACGTACAGCGCCATTATCAACGATGTGGAAGCGCCGCTCCAGACGGGCATGAGCGAGCAGACAATGAAGCGGTTCCGGGCGAAGAAGATCGGCGTGCAGGACGGTCGACGGGGCCAGAGCTCCATCCATCGCCAGGCGCGCACACCGCTGACGCTGCTGTTCGCCATCGTGGCGGTCGTGCTGCTGATCGCCTGCGCGAACATCGCCAACCTGCTGCTGGCGCGTGGCGCCAGCCGGAGCCAGGAGATGGCGATTCGCGGGTCTCTGGGGGCCGGCCGCGGGCAGCTGCTGGCGCGGCTCCTGACGGAGTCGTTCATGCTGGCGCTACTGGGCGGCGTGGCCAGCCTGCTGGTGGCCCGCGGCACGCTGGTGTTCATCGCGTCCTTGATGCCTCCGGACGCCACGGCCACGCTGGACATGACCCTGAGCGTCCCGGTCCTGCTGTTCTCCGCGGCGCTCGTCATTGGCACGGGCATCCTGTTCGGCCTGTATCCGGCGCTATACAGCACGCGGCAGGATCTGGCGTCCGTCCTCAAGGCCAGCGCCGGGCAGCCATCAGGCGCGCGCTCCGCCGCCCGCTTCCGCACGGCACTGGTCACGGCGCAGATCGCGCTGTCCATGGTGCTGCTGGTGGCCGCCGGCCTCTTCATCAAGAGCTTGGTGAACGTGAGCCGGGTGGACCTGGGAATGCGGGTGGAGCACCTGGTCACGTTCGCCATCTCGCCGCAGAACAACGGCTACGAGCCCGCGCAGTCGCGGGCACTGTTCCAGCGGGTGGAGGATCAGCTGGCCGCGTTGCCCGGTGTGAGCAGCGAGGCCGCGGCGATGGTCCCCGTCCTGTCAGGGAGCAGCTGGGGCACCGACGTTCACGTGCAGGGCTTCCAGTCCGGACCCGACGTGGACGACAACGCGCGCTACAACCTCGTGGGGCCCGGCTACTTCAGCACGCTGGGCATGTCCCTGCTGGCGGGGCGCGAGTTCACGGACTCCGATGCCGGCGACAGCATGAACGTCGCCGTCGTGAACCAGGCCTTCGCTCGCAAGTTCCACCTGGACGAGCACGACACCGTAGGCAAGTGGATGTCGCTGGGCGGCGACACGCTGAATATCCAGATCGTGGGCCTCGTGCGTGACGCGAAGTACTCCGAGGTGAAGAACGAGGTGCCGGCCACGTTCTTCCTGCCGTACCGGGAGAGCCGCCAGCTAGGGTTCCTCACGTTCTACGCCCGCACCGCCGGCGACCCCGCGCCGCTCATGCGCACGGTGCCCGGCATGATGAAGCGGTTGGCCCCCGACCTGCCCGTCGAGGACCTGAAGACGATGCGCCAGCAAGTGTCCGAGAACGTCTTCCTGGACCGGACCATCTCCACGCTCGCCTCCGCCTTCGCTGCGCTGGCCACGCTGCTGGCGGCCATCGGTCTCTACGGTGTGCTGGCCTACGCCGTCGTGCAGCGCACACGCGAGTTCGGCCTGCGCATGGCGCTGGGCGCCGACAGGGCCCGCGTGCGCCGCATGGTGTTGCGGCAGGTGACACTCATGGTGTTGGTCGGCGGCATCGTGGGAATCGTCGCGGCGATCGGATTGGGCCGCGCCGCCCAGTCGCTCCTGTACGGCCTCAAGGGCGACGATCCGTGGGTGCTGGTCATCGTCGCGGCGGCGCTCACCCTCGTGGCATTTGTCGCCGGGTACCTCCCCGCGCTCCGGGCATCGAGGATCGAGCCCATGCAGGCGCTGCGCTACGAATGATCGACGATCGACGATGGATGATCGCCGGCGTTTCCGGCGGGGTGGATTCGCGGCGTATGCGGCCGACTACGGTCGTCGGTCGCCGGTCACTCAACGCGGGCGCCGTCGCCTGACTCGGCGATGAACAGATCGTCGGGCTCCGGCTCGCCAATGCCCCGGGGCGCGTAGAACTGCGCGCGCAGCGCGTCCCGGACCGCGTCAACCGTCATCGCGCGACACAGCACGATGGCGCAGCCGCCGAAACCGGCGCCGGTGAGCCGCGCTCCATCGGCGCCCGCGTCCACGGCGATGCGCACGATGTCGTTCAGCGCGTCGGTGCTGACGTCGAAGTCGGAGCGCAGGCTCTCGTGGGACGCCACCATCAGACGCCCGAACTCCGCAGCATCGGCGGCGGCCATGGCGTGCTCCGCCGCGGCCACGCGTTCCGCCTCCGTCACTGTGTGGCGGAACCGTCGGTTGAGCGGATCGGGCAGCACGCGTTTCGCAACGTCCAGCACCGTAGCGACGTCGTTGTTGGCGAGAAGCGTCGAGTAGCCGGCCGTCGCACCCGCCAGGTCCGCTTCGTTCGCCAGCCGATGCAAGGCTTCCCGGCACTGCCGCGCCCGCAGGTTGTACTCGGCGCGCGCGTCCGGCGTCTTCCCGGTCAGGCTGCAAGCCACCAGGAACACCCAGTCTTCGGGGATGCGGGTCGGCTTCATGCGCAGCGGTCCGAAATCGATGCGGAACGCGTGGCCCGCGCGGGCGCCCAGGCAGATGGCCTGGTCCATGCCGCCCCCCTGCGTGCCCACATACTGTTCTCCACGCGCCAGCAGGTCCGCCAGCTCCATCGGCTCCACGGCCGCGTCGTTGGCCGACAGCGTCGCCAGCGCCGACGCCACCACCAGTGCAGACGACGAGCTGAGTCCGGCCGCCCGCGGCAGGTCTGACGTCAACACGCCCTCCCACCCCTGCACCGATTCGCCGTCGCTGATCCTGCGCGCCACCGTTTGCACGCCCGCCCGGATGTAGTTTGACCAGTCCGGACCTTCCGCCGGCGGGATCCACAAGTCCGCCTGAAATGTCCGGTTCGGAAAGTCGGGGTTTTGGTTCTGAATCCGGACCCGATCGTCCGCGCGGCCCCGGAACAGCAGCGTCACGTGGCGCCGGATCGCCATCGGGAACACCGGTAGCCCGTTGTAGTCCGTGTGGTCCCCGATCAGGTTGACACGCCCGGGCGCCCGCAGAAACCGGGTGCCCGCGGCGTCGCCGTACTTCTCCTCGAAGTCGCGCTGCAGCTCGAACCGCGTCGGGCGCGCGGACTCCGCGTTGGATCCGTTCATGACTTCATCCGGGTCGGCTGTCGATTCCCAGGGGCCGACCAAGTTGGCGCGGCTCCGCGGCGTGCGCCAGCTTTTCTTCCTGCCCTTCGTGTCTTCGTGTGACGAAACCGGCACCGCGTGCCCCTCGTAGTCCCGGGAGAGGAAGGTCGCCGCCTTTCTGCCGAACGGAGAGCCCCATGACGGTTGTCCAGGATCTGCGCCAAACCCTTCGCATGCTGCGGAAGAACCCCGTGTTCACCGCCGCCGCTGTGTTGACGCTGGCGTTGGGTATCGGCATGAACACCGCGGTGTTCAGCGCCGTGGATGCGCTGTTGCTGCGGCCGTTGCCGGGTGTCACGCATCCGGATCAGCTGGTACAGATCTACCGGACATGGCCGGGGGACTTCGACTACGGGTCCAATTCGGTCCCCCACTACTACGACATTCGCGAACGCAGCCACGACGCGTTCTCCGACATGCTGGCGTGGAACTTCACGCCGGCCAGCGTCAGCTTCGCCGGCGAGCCGGAGCTGGGCATGGGCCAGGAAGTGTCGGCCAACTTCTTCTCGGTGCTGGGCGTGCACGCATTGCGGGGCCGCATGTTCCTGCCGGAAGAGGACAAGGGGCCGGGCGAGCATCCCGTCGTGGTTTTGAGCTACGCGTACTGGCAGACCCGCTTCGGCGGCGACCCCGCCACGTTGGGGCGCAGCATCACCATCAATGGCCGGCCGTTCACCGTCGTGGGCATCGCGCCTGCCGGGTTCTACGGAACCATGCCCGTCGTGCATCCGGACTTCTGGGTGCCGCTCATGATGCAGGCAACTATGATGCCCGGCCATGACTGGATCAACGAGCGTGGGTCCAACTTCCTGACCGTCGTCGGCCGGTTGAAACCCGGCGTCACGCTCGAGCGCGCGAACGAGGTCATGAAGTCCGTCCAGGCGGGACTCCGGGAGGAATACCCCGACTCCTACAAGGACACCGGCATCAAGTTGGTGCCGCAATCGCAGGTCGGCATCGCGCCCCAGTTCCGCAAGGCGCAGGTCGGCCTGTCCACCGTGATCATGGCCGTGGTCGGACTGCTGCTGCTCATCGCGTGCGTCAACGTGGCGAACCTGTTTCTTGCCCGGGCCAGTGAACGACGCCGCGAGATGGGCATCCGGCTGAGTCTCGGCGCCCGCCGCGGCCGCATCGTCCGTCAGCTGCTCACCGAGAGCGTGGTGTTCTCGCTCATTGCCGGGGCCGCCGGGCTCCTGGTCGCCCTGGGGGCGATCCGCATCGCCAACGGCATCCACCTGCCCACCGACTTCCCCGTGGCGTTCAACCTCCAGCTCGATAAGCCGGTGCTGTTCTTCACCCTCGTCGTCGCGGTCGGTACGGGCCTGTTGTTCGGTCTGGCGCCGGCCATCCAGGCGTCGAAGCCGGAGCTGGTGTCGGCGGTGAAGGGCGAAGCGTCGCCGAAGGGCGAGGCCCGCTCGCGGCTCAGCCGGACGTTGGTCGTCGTGCAGATCACCATGTCCATCCTCCTGCTGGTGAGCGCCGGCCTGTTCCTGCGCAGCCTGGGCCGTGCCACCGCCCTGGACAAGGGATTCCGCAGCGACCACCTGCTCCTCGCCACCGTTTACCCGGCACTCCAGGGCTACGACCGGGCGCACGCCGACGCGTTCTACGGCGACCTGCTCCAGCGCGTTCGCGCGTTGCCCGGCGTGCGCAGCGCAGCCATGGGCGCCGTCGTACCCATGGGGTTCGACAACCAGCAGAGCAGTGTTTCCATCCCCGGCTACCAGCCGTCCCCCAATGAGCTCATGTCGTTGGATTTCAACATCGTCGGAACGGATTACTTCAAGGCGATGGGTGTGCCAATCCTGAGCGGCCGCGGCTTCACCGACCAGGACAACGCCGACGGGCGGCCGGTGCTGATCATCAACCAGCACATGGCGAAACGGTTCTGGCCGAGCCAGGATGCCATCGGCAAGATCGTCCACGCCATGGGTGCCGACCGCGAGGTCGTGGGTGTCGTGGCGAACGGAAAGTACCGTAGCCTGGGCGAGCCGCAGCTGGACTATATGTACTTCGCCGAAGCCCAGGTCTACAGCCCGGCCATGACGCTGAACGTGCGCACGAATGGCGATCCAGGGTCGTTCGTGCCCCGGATCCGCACCGCCGTGCGAGAGCTGGATCCCGAGATCCCCGTGTTCGACGTCCAGACCATGGACACACACCTGGGTCTCGCGCTGCTCCCGGCGCGCATGGCCGGCGTCGTGCTCGGCATCTTCGGCGCCCTCGCCCTCTTCCTTGCCGCCATCGGCGTCTACGGCGTCATGGCCTACTCCGTTGCCCGGCGGGCCCGCGAGATCGGCATTCGCATGGCGCTGGGCGCCGACCGTAGCCAGGTCGTGAAGATGGTCCTCGGCCAGGGCGGCCGACTCGTCGCCATCGGTACCGTTATCGGGCTGGCCGGCGGATTCGTCGTGGGCCACTTCGTCCAGGGCCTGCTCTACGGCGTGCCTGCCGCCGACGCCGCCACGTTCATCGGCGTGCCCGTGCTGCTGGTCGGCATTGCGCTGCTGGCCACGTATCTGCCGGCCCGCAGAGCGGCGAGCATCGACCCGATGCAGACGATCGGGCGAGGGTAGGCCCCGCCCGGCCCTTCCGTTCCGACGGGGGGACCCCTGCTTCCCCCTTCCGCCTCCCCGGGGAGACGGAGTGACGGGGTGATGGGCGGCCCGGCGATCAGAGATCGCCGGGCCTCTTCACTCTGCC